>NZ_JBLYIF020000006.1:0-178754 GCF_048548695.2 Pontibacter sp. JAM-7 | reverse complement strand
GGCGTCCCATAGGGGGTTCGAACCCCTGTTACCGCCGTGAAAGGGCGGTGTCCTAGGCCACTAGACGAATGGGACGCTACACTCCTACAAGCGAACTGCTTGCGAGGAGGCGCGTATATTAAATAACAGTTCAGGGAGGGTCAAGCCTGAGAACACGAAAAAACACAAAGATTTAGCCGCAGCTAGAATAGGTGTCAGGTATGGGCCTATACAAAAAATTCGACAGTAAAAACGCTACGAAACACGCAGAATTTGATAAGTAACAGAGATGGTGGGTGTAAGGAGATGGAGCGGGAAACGAGGTTCGAACTCGCGACCCCAACCTTGGCAAGGTTGTGCTCTACCACTGAGCTATTCCCGCTTGAAATGGCGTCCCATAGGGGGTTCGAACCCCTGTTACCGCCGTGAAAGGGCGGTGTCCTAGGCCACTAGACGAATGGGACGCAGCCTGCTCCAGACCAAGGCCTGAAAGCGGTGCCTATGGTATTGAGGCACTGTTTTTAGGTCAAGTACTTTTTTACATTTTTATGTATAAAATCAACACCTTTTTCGCTACTGTACAAGCTATGAACTTAACCGGGTCAGGCACCTCATATGTCACCGCTTAAAATTGCACTGTTGATCCTGCTGGGCGTCGGCATCATGGCGGCGCTGGGCATGGTGATCCAAGACATAGAAATCCGTAAACGGGAACGCAAACTGAAGCTGATGCGGCTGAAAAATGCTATCCGCCGTGCCACGCACCTGCTGGAAAATCTGCCACAATTGCTAGTCACCCCGGGCCTACGCTCCATGCTTAAAGCATATTTGGTATCACGCTGGGATACAGTGCTGCAACTTGAGCCCAGCCCTGCCAACCAGGAACAGAAAGCCCAGATACTCAATCAGCTCCAATCGATACCCGAGGCTACGCCGCACCCGGATGGGCAGATGACGATATTCACCAGCCATGATGAGGCGAGCCGTGCTTTAGCAATTGTAAAAGAGCTGGGGCAGTTCATCGCCGATATTCAACAACAGGGCAATATTTCAAAGGAGGTGGCTGACCAGCTGCTGCTCCAGGCCAAACGCAGTTATAAACGCCTTGAAGTAGATATCGATCTTATTCAGGCGCAGGAATCGGAATCCCATCAAGGCCCGGAAGTTGTGATTCATCACTACCGCAATTGTTATGGCAAACTGCAACATCTCAACCAAGACCACTTTCTTGACCGACAGTTATTCGAAATCCGCAACCATCTGGAGCAACTAGCTGCGGCGATTGAAATCTCTCAGGAAGAAAAACAACAAAAAGAGCAGCAAGAAAAAACTGAAGGCCGGAAGTTCAACTTTTAACCCGCTCAGGTTAAACCTTAAACCGCAGCTCAACCCGTAAACCAGTCTCTGCCAGTTCGGAATCCAGCAGTTGCACCTGATAGCCAAAATGTTCACAGATTTCCCGCACGATAGACAGTCCGATGCCACAACCATCAGTGTTCTGCCCCGAGGCTCGGTAGAAACGGTCAAACACCAGTTGTTTCTGTTCGGCATTCAGGCCTGGACCTGAATCACTGATCACCAGACCCGTACCTTCCATAGCCGGTAACGCGTCTATACAGATCGTTCCCCCCTCTGGGGTATAACGCACCGCATTACCAAGCAGATTGCGTAACAGAATCTGCAATACATCCCGATTGGTCTCAGCTTGCAGAGTGTCGTTCAACTGCACTGCAACCTGCAGCCGCTTGTCGTCTATTTCACCCTGCAACTCCTGTAACACCTCAGCCACCTGTGTTTTCAGCTGCAAAGTCTGAAGCATATAGTCACGATCCGCCGCTTCCACCCGACTCAGGGTAATCAGTTGATTGAACATATGGGCCAGCCGGTCAATACCCTGCACAATATTCTGCTGAATCCGCCGGGTGCGCTCATCTTCCGGAAACAGATTCTGGGCATGCACTTTGATCGCGGCCAGTGGCGTGCGCAACTCGTGGGCAGCATTACTGGTAAAACGTTTCTGCCGCTCCAGCGAGATGGCCAGCTCTGCCATCAGCCGGTTGATCTCGTTCACCAGCGGATTTAACTCAGCCGGCACATTGTTAAAAGACAGCTGATTCAAGTTATGGGCACCCCGGTTCGCCACCTCATGACTGATATGCAGTACCGGCTTAAATCCCCAACGCACAATCAGATAGATTAATAGCACCATTAGCGGCAAGACCAGCAGCAGTGCAGACGTGTTCAGTATGGCAATTTTATGGGTCAACTCTTCCCGAATTTCCAGCCGCTGTGCCACTTTAATCCACAGTGCTAGAGCTTCACTGTAATGTGTGAAGCTGCGCCAGCTGCCTGCCGGAGATTCCTCATAACCAAATCCCCTTTGCGGTGAAAAATTCAACATAGTGAGCTTATCACCGCTGCCCAGCAGCAGTGTGCCTTTGCGGGTCCACACCTTAAATGCCAGCTTCTTTTCATATTTATGGGCAAATTGGTCATACTCTTCCAACGAAGATACCGTTGGCGGATTGATCAACCGCTGTTGCGGTGATGGCGCACCGGATGGCACCGGGCCGGAAAACTCCATTTCGATACTCAGCAACGACTCCAGCACCCGCGCACTTTGCGCCAGTTCAGCGTCATAGAGCTCTTCAGTCTCGTAGGAGACACTGCTGTAACTCATCACCACTGCCGCACCCATCAACAGCGCAATGGCCACCAGCAATGCCACCAACAGCTGGGTACGTACCGAGTTCACACAATCTCTCCTATCTGATAACCCACGCCACGTACCGTGCGTACGCTGCCCCTGCCCAGTTTTTTACGCAGGTGATGGATATAGACTTCGATGGTATTGCTGCCGATTTCGTCATTCCAGCTATATAACTGTTCAACCAAGGCTTCCCGGCTGAATACCCGGTTGGGGTGTGTCACCAGATGCATCAGTAGATCAAATTCCAGCCGGGACAGTTTCAGGGCTTCGCCATCAATACAAGCGGTGTATGCCGCGGGGTCAATTTCCAGCCGACCATGCTGGATCAGGGGTGACTGAATACCCTGACTGCGCCGTACCAGCGCCCGCAGCCGCGCCAGCATCTCAGGCACATCAAAGGGTTTAGCCATATAGTCATCTGCGCCGCTGTCGAGACCACTGACCTTATCCGCGCTGGAATCCAGTGCGGTAAGCATCAACACCGGTATAGCCACGCCCTGACGACGCCACTGTTGCAGTACGTCAATACCACTGAGATCCGGCAGGCCTATATCCAGAATTGCCACATCAAACACCGTCGAGGAAATCTGCTGCAACGCAGCCTTGCCGGTCTGCGCCCACTCCACCAGATGCTTATGGTATTTCAGCGCATCTACGATGCCCTGCCCCAGCAGCAGGTCGTCTTCAACCAACAGTACTTTCATGAAATACCCTGAAATACCTGCCAACCTGGCATTATAAGGTTTTCAGCAACGCACCTATCTCAGCACGACGACCTTGATCAGCCAGCTCACGGCCAGGACGAGGCGGTGCTTCCAGTGCATGCTGCAATACTTTACGCGCCTGCTCGGCTTCATTTTGCTGCAGCAGGAAATCACCGAAAAAATAGTTACTATCAATTCCGTTTGGATTGATCGTTAACGCCTGCAACAGGTTCTCTCTAGCTTTTTTATCACTGCCAAATCCGATTGGCCAGCCAGGCACCTGATAGTAAAGACTACCGAGGCTTGTATAGGCAGAGCCCTGTAGCGCCCCGGGATTATACTGGATAGCAGTTTCAAACAGCGTTTTAGCTTGTTTCACCAGCTTCAGAGCCCCCAGACCTCCTTTCTCGCCAGCATAGCTGCTGAGGATAATCCCATCCCAAATCAGAATTTCAGCCGACTTAGCATAGGTCATCGCGGCTGTATCCGCTTCAGCGACCAGTGCCTTAAACGCTGTTTCACGGGCGTCCTTATCCAGTTCATATTTAATGTGTGCCCACTGCCCCTGCAGATAGGCCAGAGTACCCTGCTCGCTCTCTGCCGCCAATAATGAAGTACTGGCAAACAGCGTCAGCAACAACAGCACATAGCTTCTCATGGTAGAACTCCTGTCATAAATACCGTTTGATGATGGGTAATTGTTTCGCCATACTGCGGCTGACCAACCCCGGCGCGATAGCATTCAGCCGAACAAACAACTTCTCCGGCCATCCCAGGAAAGTCTGGGGTTGTAAACCACCAATGGCTGATACCAGTGCCCGGGCAACCGTTTCGGCACTGTCGATGGTTGAACCCAGGTGCAGGTTCATCGCCATGGCCGCATCGCTGTTTAATGAGGTCTGCGCCGCCCGGGGCGCAAAATAGAGTACCCGTAATGTTGAGTCCGCCAACTCCCTTGCCAGCGTTTCCGAAAACCCCCGCAAGGCAAATTTACTGGCGCAGTAAGTGGCATACCCGGGAAAACCGATCGAACCCAGAATCGAGCCGACATTCACCACCAGCCCTTCGGGTTGCTGACGTAACCGCGGTAATAAACGGCGTGTCAGCTGCATGGCGGCAATCAGATTGGTCTGAAGCATGTCAGCAATGGCCTCATCAGTCTGCTGCTCAAACAAAACAAACTGATTACTGCCCGCCAGATTAATCAGACCATTTACGCCTGCTGTTTCCGCCTGTTGAGCCAGTATTTCTCGCTGCTCTGGCAACCTGATGTCTGCCTCGACTATCAGGTGCCGCTGACCCTGTGCTTTTGGCAGGCGTGCCAGCAGTTGTTGCAATTTCAGACCGGAGCGGCCAACTAATAACAGTGAACAGCCCTGTGCTGCCAACGCACAGGCTATCGCCTGACCCAATCCACCGCTAGCACCGGTCAGCACTAGCCTCATCTCTGACCACTGCATCAGCAGCCTTCCTCCGCAGCCGACAGCACATCACCATACAGACCATAGAAAAGACCCGTGGCATGGATAATATCCGCCTGATCGGTCACATCCTCGATCCGGTTCATCAGGCTTTCAAAAAATTTCACATGTTCCAGGTCCAGCGCCCCGTGGGAGCGCAGATAGCTGAAGGCGCTGTCCGGCAGACCCAGTCGGCCCTGCACCACCTCCGCCACCGCACTGGCCAGTTGGGTGCTGGTACCTTCCAGTACATGCACCATGCCAAAAAAAGCCAGCGGATTACCCCGATCAATCTGATGGTAGGCGTAACTCACCAACAGCTCTGTCGCCGCATGGGGACGTGAGGCCGCCACGGCATCAGCATCACCACCTGCGGCACTAATATCATTCAGTATCCACTGCTCATGCCCGATCTCTTCTTCGATATATTCCGCGACGGCCTGTTGAAGCCACTGATACTTGACGGGCAAACGCGAACCGCAGGCCATCAATAAAGGCACAGTGTGTTTTACATGATGGTAGGCCTGCTCCAGAAAATTAAGATACAGCGCCAAGGAAACATCTCCCTGCTGGGCGCGCAGAATAATATTGCGCAGCTGGAACTGCTGCTGGGCGGCATGGGTATCGCTGACTAAACGTTGAAAAAATGACATCACTGACTCCTGCTCAAGCATGGATCGGATAAAAATGGGCCAACCGCTGGCCATAGTCCTGTTCAATTTGGCGGCGACGTATACGGCCATTACTGGTCAGCTGGCCATTTCCCGCAGAGAAGGGCTCATCCGCCCGCAACCAGGCCATCACCCGGGCATAATCCGGCAACTGAGCATTCATAAGATTGATCAGCCCTGTTAGCTGCTCATCACTCAGCTGTGCCTCGGGCTGGACCACCGCGCTGATAAAGGGACGCTGATCACCGAACACCGCACACTGCATAATGCCCGGCAGCGCCTTGAGTTCTGACTCGATCCACTCCGGATTGAAATTACGGCCGAAACTGTTGATCTGCACATTTTTGCGACGACCGTTAATATGCAGGTAACCCGCTGTGTCGAGGTATCCCATATCCCCGGTAGGCACCGTGGTTTGTTGTAGTGCAGGTGCACCCAGATAACCCAGCATGGCCGGGCCTGCTACCTGAATCTCACCCTGCTCACTGATATTTACCTGACAATGAGGTAACGGCTGACCGGCACTGCCCTGCCGCACGGCACCGGGTAGATTCAGGCACACCACAGATCCACACTCACTCAGCCCGTAGCCTTCATACACCGGCAGATCCTCCATCCAGGCCTGCTCCAGCAGTGTCTGTGAAACCTTACCCCCACCCACTGCCACAAATTTCAGGCAGGACAGATCCACACCCTGTGCTTTGATATAGCGCAGCAGTTGTAACAGCTCAGGAGTCAGAATCAGACTTTCCGGACGCTGCAGTTGTAGGTAGGCCGCCAGTTGCTGCGAATTCACATATCCTGAGCCCGACAAGCCAGTTAACTCTGCCCGATCAACAACCACTTCGGCTCCGCTATAAAGCGGTAATAACACCCCGGCCAGATGCTCCAGCATCACCGCTAGAGGCAGCAAACAGAGGTGGCGGCGAATCGCCAGCGATGCTGTCGCCTGCTGTAAACTGCTACATAGCTGATCTATCATCGTCTGACCAATACAGACGCCTTTGGGTTCTCCCGTGGTGCCAGAGGTGTAGGTCACCAGTACCGTGCCTGGATGCACCGCCACAGCCTGCGGCCCCGGGGTCAGACGGCACATTGAATAGCCGGCAATATTCGGCAACTGTCTGAACTCCAGCCCCGCCGCTTCCAACCAATCCATCTGTTCGCAAAACAACAGATCGCAGCCGCTACGCTGCACTGCATGGCGTACCTGTCGGGAACTGAAAAAAACAGGTATAGGTGTCACCGGAATCTGCAGTTGCATGGCAGCAAGCTGCACTACAATCCAGTCGATGCCGTTATCAAGCCAGATGCCGATATGGCTGGTTTGCAACTGCTGCAACCATTGCCCAAGCTCGGCGATACGCTCCGCCAGCGCGGCATAACTCAATGACGCCTCCTGACTGGTCAGCGCCGCAACATGAGGCTGTTGCTCTACCCGGGCATAGAAGGCATCAAAAAATGGCTGCATCAGGCGATCTCCTGCAGTGCAATCTGTAGATTGAGGTCAGTACGAGGAGCATGAATTCGCTGTAGCAGGCGCGACATCACTGGATCTGCCATCATTTCGGTCATGGCGGTCCACATATCGATGGCGTACACCTTCGGCTGCTGTTGGTAGTAACAACCCCAATCCGAGCGCCCGGCCTGTACCGCTTCAGGGGTAGCATCTGCCAGTGGGTGCAGGACAAGGTTGCCACCCAGTTTGTCAAAACTATTTTTAACCCGGGGAGTGGCAGTGATCACCAGCCAACGAAATCCCTGGTGCAGGAAATAGCAAGACAGATTCAGAATCAGACGCCGGGTGGCACCGGGGCTTTGTGAAGCCAGGTTACCCATCTCCAGAATCCGCTGACGGGCCGGTGCAGCAATACCCAACTGATCAGCAATCGCCTGTTCTACCGGCAACTCAAGGTAGTGTTCCAGATAAAGCTGATGACCAGCCGCTGACTGATAACCCATTGAAGCGCGGATCTGCTGTTGAGAATCGACCAATGCCAGCTGGCAGGGTAGAAAATCCCGTACCTGTGCACTGTATTGGCGAGCAAAAGCCGCCTGAGCAAATGCCTGTACCCGCGCCAGATTCGCGGGGGTATGTACCAGCAGTACCTCACTGGTTGATTCAGTGCTTTCGGTAGTTTGCAGGCTTGCAGTCATAGCCATTCTCCTGAGTGAATGGCTACAGGTTAAAAACCTTTTCTTAAAGCTAGCTTAAGTTTTAAAAACGGAGAGATTCACATGGGGAAACAACCCGCTACCGGATCAGGTAACGGGTATCGGGCTTAAATCAGGCTGAACCATAATCCGGTTGCCGCCACCATCGCGCCCAGGCTCTGCACCAGCAAACGCGGTGACAATTGTGCCACCAGTAGACCGGTGCTGAACAACACCGCTGATGCCAGCAAGAAACCCGACAGGTAGCTGATAGCCGATGCGGCCTGCGGTATCTCCAGACCATGCACCATGCCATGCATCACCAGCAGCGCGCCGCACAGCATTGTCAGCCAATGACTTGCCAGGCGTTGCTGCATGATCACCATGCCGCCCAACACCAGCAAGGATAACAGGATGCCCTGCTCGACCTGGGGTATCATCAGCCCCATCAAACCAGCCCCGGCACCGAGCAACAGCGCCAGCAGGAAGCCGGCCCCCATAGTCAGTGACGCAGCTTTGGAGCCATGCGCCAGCCATAACCCGGCACAGAAAAACGCCAGCAAGTGATCAAGCCCCGTCAACGGATGCAGCAGGCCTGCCCAAAACCCGGAAAGTTCATGGCCGGTATGCGCCTGCGCCACCGCTGGCAACAAGCCAGCCAATACAACCAAAATACCTGTTCGCATCGATCAATCTCCTTGTTATTGCTGCGCTTAAACCACGGCCTTAGCCGGCGGTAATTGTTTCACTTCCAGCATGCCTTCCTGAATAATGAATTGAATAATGTCATCTATCCCCTGGCCTGATTTAAGGTTGGAAAACACAAAGGGTTTGTTACCGCGCATGGTTTTGGCGTCCTGATCCATCACCTCAAGCGAAGCCCCGACCAAGGGGGCCAGATCAGTTTTATTGATTATCAGCAGGTCAGATCGGGTAATGCCCGGACCGCCTTTACGTGGAATTTTATCGCCGGCGGACACATCAATCACATACAGTGTCAGATCAGACAGTTCCGGACTGAAAGTGGCACTCAGGTTATCGCCGCCGCTTTCGACAAACACCAGATCCAGCTCACCATGCCGCGCCAGCAACTGGTCAATCGCGGCCAGATTCATTGAGGCATCTTCACGAATGGCGGTATGGGGGCAGCCGCCGGTCTCAACCCCGATAATGCGGTCAGCCGCCAACGCCTCATGCCGGGTCAGAAACTTGGCATCCTCCTGGGTATAAATATCGTTGGTCACTACCGCAATATCGTAATAATCCTTCATGGCACTGCACAGGGAACGAAGCAACGCAGTTTTGCCGGAGCCTACCGGCCCACCGACACCCACGCGCAGGGTCTGTTTTATCTGACTCATATTCTCATCCTTCAGGAACGAAATAATCGTGTGTATTGGGTTTCATGCCGGGCACTGGCAATCGCCAGCCCGGGCAGACTGGCACCTACCTGATCAATACTGATATCAGCAGACCGGGTAAGCACCTCGGTTAAACAGGGCTGTAACTGCACCAACAGGTGCTGTGCCTGGGTTTGCCCCAAAGGCACTAATTTAGTCGCTGCCGCCACCTGGTTTTCCAGCCATGACCAGAGCAGCCCCAAGGCTGCTGCTTGCGGTGTCAGTTGCCAGCGCTGCGCTACTAGGGCAAACAACACCACAAAGCTTATTGGCTGGCCCACAGGCCAAGGCAAATTCTCTCCCAACTGGCGCAGCAAGCGGGCCAGAGCTTCACCCATGGCGGCATCCGTTAGATGCAGTTCACGGGTTTCGCGACACGCCAGGGCCAGTTGATTGAGCGTGCAGATCATTGCCAGATCATCAGCAGCGGAGGCCTGCATAGTATCGCGCAATAGCGGCAGATCAGTGCAGGCCAGGCTGTATAACAGTTGATCTTCAATCCAGTCTTTGACTGATTCTGCATCAGTGATCCAGCCCACTTCGATGGCATACTCCAGCCCCTGGGAAAAGGCATAACCACCCACAGGAAGGCTGACACTGCTCAGTTGCAGTAGCCGCAATAGGCTCTGATCAGTGGTGGTGATGTCCATGGGCATAAGCACCTGATTCTGGGGTAAACACCTGCTGCTGCAGCTCGGTTTGCAAGCCCAATAACTGCAGCATCTCCTCCAGCACATGATCGGGTTTGATACGTAACCAGCACTCACCGACCTGCAGTCGCACATGTCGGTTACCCAAGTGATAGCAGGCACGGGCAAAGGTCTGCCAGTCATCGCACCAGGCATGGGTGACGTCTTCTACAGCACCCGCCACCAAGAGATAACGACCACAGGTGGTTTTCAGATATTCCCCCACCTGCAATGGCTTACCACGATCGAGAAATACCCGTACCTCTTTCCCCTGCTCACTTTGCAGACGCAGTCGACCGCGATCACGCTGCTCATAGGTCAACACCACCCGGTCGGATACGGGTTGATGACAGTGGGTTCCAAGTCGCTCATATACTTCCAGCATAACCACTCCTAAAACAGGCAATACAGCTGAGCCAAAGGTAATTCAGTGGCCGGTTCACAAGTTAACAGCACACCATCTGCTCGCACCTCGTAGGTTTGCGGGTCGACAGTGATATTCGGCTGCCAGTCGTTGAGCAACATATCCGCCTTGGTCAGCTTGCGGGTGTTACAACAAGCGACCAGCCGTCGGCTTAGACCGAGTTTGTCAACGATTCCAGCATCCAATGCCGCCTGGGAAGTGATGGAAAAACTGGTCGCCGCCGCAGCCTTGCCCAGCGCACCAAACATCGGACGATAGTGCACCGGCTGCGGTGTTGGGATAGACGCATTAGGATCGCCCATAGGCGCGGCGGCTATCATGCCGCCCTTGATAATCATGGCAGGTTTAATGCCAAAAAAGGCCGGTTTCCACAACACCAGATCAGCCAGTTTACCCGCTTCGATCGAGCCGACTTCATGGCCAATACCGTGGGTAATTGCTGGATTGATAGTGTATTTGGCAATGTAGCGTTTGGCCCGGAAATTATCACAGCCTCGCTGCTCATCTTCCTGCAATAAACCACGCTGTAGCTTCATCTTGTGCGCGGTCTGCCAGGTACGAGTGACAACTTCACCCACCCGACCCATCGCCTGAGAATCGGAGGCAATCATGCTGAAGGCCCCGAGATCATGCAGGATATCTTCCGCCGCGATCGTTTCTTTACGAATACGCGAATCGGCAAATGCCACATCCTCAGGAATCGAACTGTCCAGATGATGACATACCATCAGCATATCCAAGTGTTCATCTACCGTATTGCCGGTGTAGGGCCGGGTCGGATTGGTGGATGATGGCAGTACATTAGCTTCGGCACAGGCTTTGATAATATCCGGTGCGTGGCCACCCCCCGCACCTTCGGTGTGGTAGGTATGGATCACGCGGCCATCAAACGCGGCCAGAGTGTCATCCACAAAACCGGATTCATTGAGGGTGTCAGTATGGATAGCTACCTGGACATCATATTTATCGGCCACCGTCAGGCAGTTGTCGATGGACGCCGGAGTGGTACCCCAATCCTCATGCAGTTTCAAACCACAGGCACCTGCCTGTAACTGCTCTTCCAGTGATTCTGGCAGACTGGCATTGCCCTTACCGAGAAAGCCCAAGTTCATCGGCATCTGGTCCGTTGCCTGCAGCATCTTACCGATATACCAGGGACCGGGGGTACAGGTGGTGGCATTGGTGCCAGTCGCAGGACCGGTACCACCACCGATCATGGTGGTGACACCTGACATCAATGCCTCTTCAATTTGTTGCGGGCAGATGAAATGAATATGCGCATCGATGCCGCCAGCGGTCAGAATAGAGCCCTCCCCGGCAATCACTTCAGTGCCGGGGCCAATGACAATATCCACACCGTCCTGAGTATCCGGATTGCCGGCTTTACCCAGCCGTTCAATACGGCCATCACGCACTGCCACATCGGCTTTCACAATGCCCCAATAATCCAACACCAGAGCATTGGTAATCACCAGGTCTACTGCAATATCATTGGTAGCCTGACTCTGGCCCATGCCATCACGGATCACCTTGCCGCCACCAAACTTGACCTCATCACCGTAACGGGTGAAATCTTTTTCCACTTCAATCCACAGCTCGGTATCCCCCAATCGCACCCGGTCGCCGGTGGTGGGGCCAAACATCTGCGCATAGGTAGTACGGTCCATTTTACTCATGGTTTATCTCCCAGTGGTCCCATAACCGCACCACGAAAACCATATATCGTGCGGGTTCCAGCATAGGCTACCAGTTCAACCTCACGGGACTGACCCGGCTCAAAGCGGACTGCCGTGCCTGAGGCAATGTTCAGCCGAAAGCCACGTGCTGCCAGGCGGTCAAATTGCAGAGCCGGATTCACTTCATAAAAATGATAATGCGAACCCACCTGAACCGGACGGTCACCGCTGTTTTCCACCTGCAGGGTGATGGTCTGACGTCCACTATTGAGTTCGATATCACCATCAGCAACCTGAATCTCTCCTGGAATCATTTTCTGCTCCTCAGCTAATCGGGTTATGCACAGTGACCAGTTTGGTGCCATCGGGGAAGGTAGCCTCCACCTGGACTTCGTGGATCAGCTCCGGCACACCGTCCATCACCTGATCCGCAGACAGCAGACTTTTGCCATAACTCATCAGCTCAGCAACCGTCTTACCATCCCGCGCACCTTCAATAATTTCCATGGTGATATAGGCGACCGCTTCCGGATAATTCAGTTTTAAGCCGCGGTTTAACCGCCGCTCCGCCAGCAACGCTGCGGTGAACACCAGCAGCTTATCTTTCTCTCTTGGTAACAATTCCATTCGCTCTACCTCATAACGGATAGCACTCGGCTCAGGTAGCCCATATACGAGGGGCACACGCCGGGCGTTCTAATAATTCTGGTCGTAGTTGTTGCCAGCAGGCAGTAAATAGCCGACGAGCCTGCTCTGCGCCCGGGCCAAGATATCGAATCAACAGGCAGTTATGCAGCTCAGTCACCGCAGCCATGGCCGGCAGGTCCAGACTGGCACAGCAGTCACGTAATGCCTCTAGCAAGGCGTCGGGCACCGCGTTAAAGGGTCCGGCAAACATCAACCCGCTCACCGGCTGCCCCGCCAGGCCAGCGTGACTGTGTAACAAATGCAGGTTGTCATCGTTAAGGCGCAGGGTTTCGCGTAGCAAGGGTTTACCTGCCAGGCGACATTCAAACTGCTGTTGCAAGGCGCCGGAAACAAAGGGTTGCCGACTTGCCGGCAGGCCCAGGCAGGTCACTTCCCAACTCACGCAACGGGCCCCCTGCTCCAGTTCAATCAGCGTGTTTAGCTGAGTATGCGCACCACTGTAGATAATGGTTTCCTGTGGTAGCCACTCCAGCGAAGCACCTTCAGCCACGTGCAGACTGATCTGCTGTTGCTGTAAGCATTTATCCGCCCGAGCCCGGTATACCCTGCCCGCACCGGGCGTCGTAATCAGTGCCTGACTGTTGGCTTCCATAGCCACGCTAATCTGCAGATGATCACCTGAGACAATGCCACCGGGAGGGTGTAGCAAATAGACGTGTGCCAGGTTTCTGCCTTCCGGATAGAAGGGTTTTTGCACATACAGCGGACCCTTATGGCGATTCTGGTGCAGCACCACACCCCGCCCGGTCAAGCGAAAGCCCAATTCCAGCTCCGCTTGCCAAGTCGCCGGTGCCGGCACTGCCTCGGGCAAAACCCGACTGTTCATAAACGCCCCTTACACTGCCAGATATTGACGAATGAGCTGGTCACTGAGTTGATCCATCGTGTCACTTGCCACTACCCGCCCTTTTTCCATAAGGCGAAACTCCTGCCCAACACGACGGGCAAAACCTAATTTTTGTTCTACCAGCACCACAGTCAGCCCCTCTTCCTGATTGAGTTTCAGAATCACATCACCAATTTGTTTAACAATGTTAGGTTGAATTCCTTCATTCGGCTCGTCCAGGATCAAGACCTTTGGCTCAATCACCAGCGCCCGACCAATGGCAAGCTGTTGCTGCTGCCCGCCCGACAGGTCACCACCACGCCGGTGTAACATGTCATGCAGTACAGGAAACAGCTCAAACACCTTCTCGGGAATGGTTTTGCTGCCATCTTGACGGATCGGCAAACCAATACGCAGGTTTTCTTCCACCGTCAGCAACGGGAAAATATCCCGACCCTGCGGTACATACCCTATACCCAGACGGGGACGGCTTTCCGCCGGTCGGTTATGCAGTTTTTCACCCTGCAACAGGATTTCACCGCTGCTGATGGGCAACAACCCCATCAGGCATTTTAAGAGCGTGGTTTTACCTACCCCATTGCGCCCCATGATGCAGGTACAGCTGCCCTGCTCAATCTGCAGATCCAGATCCCAGAGTATCTGGGTACCGCCATACAACTGGTTAACCTGATTTATGGCAATCAATGCTCTTCCCCCAAATACACTTCAATCACATCCGGATGGTTCTGCACCTGATCCATGCTGCCTTCAGCCAGTACACTGCCCTGATGCAACACAGTCACGGTACGCGCAATACTGCGAACAAATTCCATATCATGCTCCACCACGATCACAGTATGATCGCCCGCCAATGAAGTCAGCAGCTCGGCCGTGCGTTCGGTTTCCTGCGCAGTCATACCTGCAACCGGCTCATCCACCAGCAGCAGACGCGGATTGGACACCAGCAGCATGCCAATCTCCAACCACTGTTTCTGACCATGGGACAGCGCCCCAGCCAGCATGAAACGTTGTTCCTTCAGCCCAACGATCTCCAGTACCTCTTCGATACGCGTGATCTGAGTAGGCGTTAAGCGTGCCATCAGATTAAACAGAATCTGTTTGTTGGCTTTCAGCGCCAGCTCCAGATTATCCATCACAGTATGTGCTTCAAATACCGTAGGTTTCTGGAACTTACGCCCGATCCCCAACTGGGCGATCTCCGCTTCATCTTTTTCCAGCAGATTAATGGTTTGACCGAAATACACTGTGCCAGAATCACACTGGGTTTTGCCGGTGATCACATCCATCAACGTGGTTTTACCAGCACCGTTGGCGCCGATCAGACAACGCAACTCACCATCGTTGATATACAGGTTCAAGTCATTTAGCGCCTTAAAACCATCAAAACTCAGGTTCAGTCCCTCAACGTAGAGCAGCACCTGTTTCGATACATCAACCTCAGCAACTTTAGGCACCAGAAAGGGCCATACCTGGTCCCGGTTGAATATTTCGCGGGCATCATCCAGCGTACTCATGTATTGCCCTCCTGTTTCAGTTCTGGCTTGGTATCTGCCTGTTTTGACTTACGCTGACCAAACAGCCCCACCAGACCTTTAGGCAGAAACAGGGTCACCAGGACAAACAATGCCCCCAGCGCAAACAGCCAGCCTTCCGGCATAATGGCAGTAAAACGGGTCTTGGCGTAGTTGACCAGCAAGGCACCAATCACAGCACCAATCAGTGTGCCCCGGCCACCTACTGCTACCCACACCACAATCTCAATGGAGTTAATTGGTGAAAATTCACCCGGATTTATAATGCCGACCTGAGGTACATAGAGGGCGCCGGCAACCGCAGCAATCATGGCTGAATAAACGAATAACCAGACCTTATAACGTTCAGTGTGATAACCAATAAAACGGGCCCGGGATTCACCATCACGAATTGCCACCACCACCTTGCCGAAGCGTGAACGTAAAATAAATTTACTGGTAATAAAGATCAGAGCCAGCATCAGGGCGGTGATCATAAACAGCACCACCCGAGTGGTGTCCGACTGCAGATCAAAGCCGAGAATATCTTTGAAATCAGTCAGGCCATTGTTGCCACCAAACCCCATTTCGTTGCGGAAAAACGCCAGCATCAGAGCATAGGTCAAGGCCTGGGTCATAATCGACAGATACACACCGGTCACACGGGAGCGGAACGCCAGCCAGCCAAAAACAAATGCCAGAATACCCGGAATCAGCAGCACCATGATCATGGCAAACCAGAACTGATCCATACCCTGCCAGTACCAGGGTACTTCAGCCCAATTGAGAAACACCATGAAATCAGGCAAGTCGGGATTACCATACACACCCCGATCGCCAATCTGGCGCATCAAGTACATGCCCATGGCATAACCACCCAGCGCAAAAAATGCCCCGTGGCCAAGACTCAGAATGCCGCAATAGCCCCAGATAATATCTACCGCCAGCGCCAGCATGGCATAGCAGAGATATTTACCCAGCAGCGTAATGCTGTAGGTGCTGACATGCAGTGCAGAATCTACCGGCAACAACAGGTTCGCCATTGACGCCAGAATAGTCAGCGCCCCCAGAATCACCACAAACGGCATGGTCGAACTACCAGGCTGTTCGCGGCCGATAGAGAAGATTTTTTCGATCAGATTCATTCCGCCGCTCTCCCTTTCTGCGGGAACAAGCCCTTAGGCCGCTTCTGGATAAACAGGATGATAAACACCAATACCAGAATACTCGCCAGCACCGCACCGGTAACCGGCTCCAGGAACTTATTGGCGATCCCCAGTGAGAATGCCGCCACCAGCGTACCCAGCAGGTTGCCTACCCCACCAAATACCACCACCATAAAGGAGTCGATGATGTACGCCTGCCCCAGATTAGGCCCGACATTGGTTAACTGACTCAGGGCTACCCCGGCAATACCGGCAATACCTGAACCCAGGCCGAAGGTCAGTGCATCCACCCAGTCGGTGCGGATACCCATAGCTTTTGCCATATCCCGGTTCTGGGATACTGCGCGTACATTAAGACCAAGATTGGTCTTTTTCAGGATCAGTTGCAGCGCAAAAAACACCAACAGGGCGAACGCCAGAATATACAGCCGGTTCAGTGTCAGTGAGAGCACCGGATTGATCTCCAGTGAACCACTCATCCAGTCCGGCGTCGCCACCTGACGGTTCAGAGGTGAGAAAATGGTTCTGACCAGCTGTTGCAATATCAGACTGATACCAAACGTTGCCAGCAAGGTCTCCAAAGGTCGACCATGCAGATAGCGGATCACAAAGCGCTGAATCAGCATCCCCACGCCACCCGAGACAATAAATGCCAGCGGAATCGCGAGCCAAACCGAGTAATTGATCAACTCCGGCAGCAGTAACTGCACCACATAGGTGGTATACGCACCGAGCATGATCATCTCGCCATGGGCCATGTTGATAACGCCCATCACACCAAAGGTGATTGCCAGGCCAATAGCCGCCAGTAGCAGCACAGAACCTAAGCTCAGGCCAAAAAATAACTGATCAATAAAGGCATACATCTCGACCCGCTGCTCAAGCACAGCCAGTGCTTTTTTGGCTGCCGCCTGGACCGATAAATCCGATTTGTCTGCCGCGACTTCAGTCAGCAGTACCCTAACCTCGCCTTCCAGGCTGTCCTTCAGCACATCAATTGCAGCCAGGCGTTGTTCACTGTCCGTATCATTACGCAGGCTGTTGATGGCCAGTGCCAGATCCATGGTTGCCTGAACTTCCGCCACAGTTTCCTGCTGGCGCAGCTCGCTGATGAGGGTAACCGTGTCCTGATCCAGGTCGGCTAACAACGAGCGGACTGCTTGAATCCTGCTATCCGGGTTTTCAGCACTGAGTTGAATACGGGCTATGGCACCACGCAGGTAACTGCGCAGCCGGTTGTTGACGCGAATTTTTGTAATGTCGCGACTGGCCATAGCAGGCATCGGTGTCCCAGTGAGGGCGTCCCGCAGGCTATCGTCATCGTTAACAATAACCACCTGATCTGTCGCCTTAATGTAATACAAATTCGCATTCAGAAGGCTGCGGAACAGTGGCAGAATTCGCTCGCCACCGAGCCCTTCGAGTTGCTCTAGTATCGGTTGGGTTTGTCTGAGCTTGGCCTGAGTTAACTGCTGTAACAACCCCTCAACGGTTAACTCCGTTTCAACTGGGGTTTCAGTAGCTAAGGGCTCATTTAAAACCGGCTCAGCAACCGCGGTTGTCGTCAGCAGCCACAGGCAGCAACAGAGAGAAATTAATGTTTTCACTCAATCACTCCATTTGACTGATGTAAAGTGCGGTCGAACGACCGCACTGGGTAAGCGTTGGGGCTCCCCCCCGGAAGCCCCGGCCTGCAATCAGTAATTCTGACCGGAGCAGGTTTTGGTCTTAGTGTTGTAGTTGCCGCACTTGACTGGATCAGTCCAGTCGGCAATCAGGTCCTTAGAACCTGGCAGGAAATCAGACCATGCATCCCCTGGCACCACACCCTCGGTGTCCCAAACGACTTCGAGCTGACCATCTTCCTGAATTTCGCCAATCAGTACTGGCTTGCTCAGGTGATGATTTTTATTCATTACAGCGACACCACCCGTCAAATTAGGTGTTGTCTGACCAATCATCGCTTGTTCCACGGCATCAACATCGGTAGTGCCGGCTTTGGTCACGGCATTGACCCACATATTGAAACCAATATAGGTGGCTTCCATTGGATCATTGGTGACACGATCCGGGTTACCGGTAAAGGCTTTCCATTGAGTAATAAAGTCAGCGTTGGCATCGCTCTCTACACTCTGAAAATAGTTCCAGGCAGCCAGGTGGCCTACCAGAGGTTTGGTGTCGATACCGGACAACTCTTCCTCACCTACCGAGAAAGCAACCACTGGAATATCTTCCGAAGAGACACCCTGGTTACCCAGCTCTTTATAGAACGGTACGTTGGCATCACCGTTAATCGTGGAGACCACAGCGGTCTTCTTGCCTGCAGCACCAAACTTCTTGATTTCCGAAACAATCGACTGCCAATCGGAATGACCAAACGGAGTGTAATTGATCATGATGTCAGCATCAGATACACCTTTGGCTTTCAGGTAAGCTTCCAGAATTTTGTTAGTAGTACGCGGATAAACATAGTCAGTACCCGCCAGCACCCAACGCTCGACCTCTAGGTCATTCATCAGGTAATCAACCGCTGGAACCGCCTGCTGGTTAGGCGCAGCACCGGTATAGAAAACATTTTTCGAAGACTCTTCACCTTCATACTGAACCGGATAAAACAGCAGGCCATTCAGCTCTTCAACAACTGGCAGAACCGACTTACGCGAGACCGAGGTCCAGCAGCCAAAGATCACGTCAACCTTGTCTTTCGTCAGTAATTCACGGGTTTTCTCAGCAAATAGAGGCCAGTTAGATGCAGGGTCAACCACCACTGCTTCCAATTTTTTGCCGAGCACGCCACCTTTTTTGTTCTGTTCTTCCACCATCATCAGCACGGTGTCTTTCAATGTCGTTTCACTGATCGCCATGGTGCCGGATAGAGAGTGCAATACCCCTACCTTAATCGTATCCGCCGCCATCACACTGAAGCTGAGCACCGTTGCGCCAGTTGCCAGAGCGACACCTTTTGCCAGTTGTTTGATCTTCATATCCGTCTAGTCCTTTGAGTTGTGGTTATCCGGGGTATCGTCCGGACTGCGATGCAATTACTACTCTCAGTATTATTAATAAAAGCAGGCAAGCTGGGTATGCGCTGATTGCCGCAGTGAGAGTACGTCATTTGACGTATACAAGGTCGGCAGGCACAAAAGCAGTGGCGTTGCGTTTACACCAAGGTAGGAGGCAGCACACAGGCGTCTGATGCTATAAAGCGCAGACTGTCCAACGAATTCACAGGATTGTTATGAGTCAGACACTTACCACCAGTGCCGCACAACTGGTAACAGCAGCCCGTGGCTGTATCCAGGAATATACCGCCGCAGAAGTGATATCGATGCTGGATAAGCCACAGGTGCTCATTGTCGATTTAAGGGATGTGCGGGAACGGGAACGCAGTGGCTTTATCCCCGGCAGTTTCCACTGTCCGCGAGGCATGGCTGAATTTTGGATTGATCCTGAGAGCCCTTACTACAAGCCATTTTTTGGCGAAGGTAAGCAGTACATTTTTCATTGCGCTTCGGGCTGGCGCTCAGCCTTAACGGTTAAGGCTTTGCAGGAGATGGGCATGACCAATATTGCCCATATCAGTGACGGTTTTACTGGCTGGATAACCGCCAAGGGCCCCATCGAGCCTCCAGCCAGTAACACCTGATCACAGGCAGGCCTGTTGAACCTGACCCGCCTGTGACTACTTATAACTCACTCATAATGGCACGGACTTTTTCCAGATATACTGCTTCGGGCAGTGCGCCACTGTCATACAGAGCCTGTAACTTGCGTAACCGAGCTTCAATGCCACTGGCCTGAGGCGCGGGTTGCTGCTCCTGTTCGAGCTGTTCAAGTTTCTTGATGCGTGCTTCCAGCGCCTCGTTGGAGACTTCCTGTTGCTGTTCAGTCAGATATTTATCGTCAATCCGTTTCTTTTCATTTCGTACGATCGCGTATTCATAGGTCCGATTCAGATCGATTGACAGCCAATCAGTACGACCATTAACAGCCTGAGCACCGGCAAAGGTCATCAACTGCCAATCATGCGCCGTTGTTTTCTGCAGGTTACCGGTATTCAGCCCGTCACGCAGGATTTCCGCCTTAGACACCACCTTGCCATAGGTACCGGTCACGCCGGAACGCAGCTTTTTCAACTGCATGTCCACATGCATTTCACCCAACAACAGATTAAAGCGATCCCCTTTTATATATGCAGTACCACTCACAGACAGTCGTTGGCGGCCAATATAGGAAGGCCGGAAATCAGAGACTGAAAACACCACCGACTCATTGGTGTTGGCCTGCACCAGAGCCTGATTTATTTTGGTGGCCAGCAACTCAATTTCACGGTCGGTAAACACCCGTTGCAGGTTTTCTGATTCGTCGCCCAACAGTGATTGGCTAGGGTTGTACGGGCTGTCTTTAACCTGCACCTGACTTAACATCCGGGCCAGTGTTTCAACTGCCACGGTTTTTGGATGACTATGGTTAGCCGCGCCGTCCAGTGTACGCAGGCCGATATAATCAGCTTGATTTTGCCAGGTGATATTAAACTCAGCCTTGGCCGAGAGCGAGACAAGCGCGAGCAAAGGTAACAAACAAAGTACGCGGAGAGTTGAGTAATGCACAGTGACTTTCCTTCTTATAGTTTTAATATTTTCAATATGAGGAAAAGCAAAAAATATGCCCTTATTCAGCGCATCAAATCAGGCTAATTTCGCTCTGTTTTCAGCGATTTGGCAAAAAGCGTCACAGCCAGTGCGACACTCTGTGTCACAGCCTGCTCCACTTCGTCAAAGACAGCTAACGTCAAAGATCAGCAGCGGCCATCAAGCGTAAAGCGATACCGGCGGCAGCGGTACGATTCTCCACCCCCAGCTTGGGAAATACCTGCTCAAGGTGTTTATTCACTGTCCGCGGACTCATATCAAGAATTTCGCCGATATCACGGTTAGTTTTACCGTTGGCAATCCAGTACAGCACTTCGGATTCCCGTTCCGTCAGCGCCAGTTGCTGCTTCAGCATAGCAGGGCCTGATAGCCGCTCACCATCCAGCAGTTTAAGTAACTGATCGCCATCCTGCGGGCCCATATATTTCACTGACAGCGCATATTCCAGGCCATCGAGCTGCAAGACATTACCCACCGCTGGCTGCTGACGAAACCAGTCCGCCAACTGACTGGCACACTGCTGGCCCAACCAGACTTGATCTGCCCTGGCTCGAGCCAGCAAAGCACGGGTTTGTGGTGTCGCCCAGACCAGCAGGCCTTGAGGGTTTACTGTCAAAAGGTGCTGCCCGGCAGTATCCAGTGCCGACTGCGCACTTGAAGTAAGGCGAGCATTATTAAGATGCACTCGCATTCTGGCTAACAGCTCATCAGGCCGGATCGGCTTGGTCAGGTAATCGACCCCACCCGCCTCAAGGCCACGGACAATATCCTGAGTATCGGTCAGCCCGGTCATGAAAATCACTGGAATATCTGCCAGCTTGCTATCCGCCTTGAGCTGCTGACAAGTTTCAAAACCATCCATATTCGGCATGATGGCGTCCATCAGGATCACATCGGGTCGAATCTGCCGGGCAATCGTCAAGGCTTGCTTACCCTCCAGCGCCACCAGCACATCCATACCGGCTTGCTCCAGAGCGTCATTGATCAGACTCAGGGCATCAGGAGAGTCATCCACCACCAGCACAATATCCGTACCTGAATGCTGAGTTGTCACCGTTCAATCTCCAACCGTTCTGCCATCTGTGCCAACTGGAACCTCCGCAGCATCTGTTCTAACTGCTGCAGAGTGCTATCAGGTATCAGGGTTTCCAGCGCCAATTTCGCCAATACCTGTTTCGCCCCTTTACTATACCCCATCTCAGCACAGGCTTTGAGCTCATGCAGCAGTGGATGATCAGGAACCGGTATGGGTCCGGTAGTGGCTGCCTGTACGGTCACCAGTCGCTGTTCCGACTGGCGGTAGGTCCACTCCAGCTTCAGATGCGCAGCCAGACTGTCCAGCAGTTGCCGGTTGCTCACTGGCTTTACCAGATAAGCATTATAAGCCGCCTGTTCATCGGGTTTGCGCTGATGTTCCTGAGCATCGGCAGATAGCATCACAATGGGTACACCGACCCCCTGCCGCCGTAATGTCTGCGCCAGTTGCAAACCGCTGATGCCCGGCATTGAAACATCCAGCAGAAACAGGTCCGGCTGGAAGTTTGCCAGCAGTTCAAGGCAACTGTCGGCGTCGGCCGCTTCTATCACTTTAAAACCCAGTGGCGCCAGTAAATCGGCCAGCATACCCCTGAGCACAGGATCATCATCCACCAGCATGATGCATCGTTCATAACCCATGTAACCTACCACGGGCAGAGATTCATCGATTTCGGCCTCAGCCTGCACCCAGGGCAACATCAGCCGTATGCGAAAACAGCTACCCTGATCTGGCTCGCTCTCCACTTCCAGATCACCGCCAATGATGTCGGTCAGCAGCTTAACAATGGTCAAGCCGAGTCCAGTCCCCGGCAGGTTTCGGGTGGATTGATTACGTACCCGTTCGAAAGGCTCAAAGATGCGTGCCAATTGGTCCGGTGGAATACCACTCCCGGTGTCCTTCACAATCAAGTCAGCCACCTGATTACGATAACTCACGGTAAAGCACACCCGGCCTGAATCGGTATATTTCACGGCATTAGACAGCAGGTTAATCAGTATCTGCCGCAAGCGTTTCTCATCGGTCATGACAAACTGCGGTAGCGTATTCAACACTTCGTACTCAAAACCGATGCCCTTCTCCTGAGCCTGCATACTGAACATATTCACTAACTGTTGAAATAGCTCCGGCAGCGCCACTCGGCTGCGGTATAACTCCAGACGACCGGCTTCGATTTTGGAGACATCCAGTAACCCTTCAATCAGGTCGGTCAGGTACTGGCCAGAACGGTGAATAACTTCCAGACCATGGCGATGCCGATCGGGGGTTTCACTGTGCTCTGATAACAGCTGGGCATAACCCAGTATCGACTGTAATGGAGTTCTTAATTCATGACTGATACCGGTGAGATAACGACTCTTCGCCGCGTTTGCGCGTTCCGCCAGCTCTTTGGCCTGCTGTAGTTCCCGATCAGTTTTCTCATGCGCTTCAATTTCGTACATCAGTTTACGAGTTTGCCGGTTTGATTCCTTTTGCGCCACAACCCGGCTTTCATGGGCCAGCAAAAATAGCCAGGCAATCACACCCGAGGCAATCAGCAGGGTAAAAAACAACGTCCAAAGAGTATCCAACAGCAACGTTTGTTCACTCAAGGTGACCGGCTGCATCTGACGATATATCACTGCCAGCAATGCCGCATTGAGTAAATTAACCGACAACAGAACGGCGATAAAACGCCCCATACGCGAGCTGAATAACCGCACCAGTTTGCTGGGCAGAAATAGGCGCAGAAAAGCCGTGATCTGCTGGGACAAACGACCATGAGGTTTACAGCTATCAAGGCAGCGTACGTCCAGAGAACAACATAACGAGCAGATCGGCTCGGCATAAGCCGGACAGTAACTCATATCTTCCGGCTCAAAAGGGTTTTCGCAAATCACGCAGGCCACTGTACCCCGACGTTGACCTTCACGGGCGATAATATAGGGCTCCAATTCAACAGAAGGCCGTGCCAGATAAAACCGT
The DNA here is from genome assembly GCF_048548695.2 of Pontibacter sp. JAM-7. Taxonomy (NCBI): domain Bacteria; kingdom Pseudomonadati; phylum Bacteroidota; class Cytophagia; order Cytophagales; family Hymenobacteraceae; genus Pontibacter; species Pontibacter sp. JAM-7. The sequence continues at coordinate 155,002 of NZ_JBLYIF020000006.1, read as the reverse complement.
CCACCGGTCAGCCAAGCGATAGCCGGTACAGCAATGAAACAGGTAGTCAGGCTGATAAAGTGACACAGGTTTTTAGCGATTTCACCAAACATTCCCAGATAACAGAGCATGCCAAGCGCGGTGGCCAGTACCATGGAACCGGTACCTACCGGGTTTATGTCGTACAGATGGCCACGCTTAAATTCAATATGGGCAGGGCTGAGCCCAAGCGGTTTATTGATCATCAGATCCGCCGCCAGTGATGCCAGCCAGCTTACTGCAACAATGGCAAAGATACTCAGGATGGCCTCCAGTACCTGATAGATGCCCAGCTCCATCAGAATCAACGCCAGTGCCACATTAAATACCAGCCATACCACCCGGCCTGGGTGACTATGAGTCAGGCGTGAGAAGAAATTCGACCAGGCAATAGAACCGGCATAGGCATTGGTCACATTGATCTTCATCTGCGAAATGATCACCATCAGTGCCGCCAGCACCAGACCAATAGAGGGAGACTGAGTCAGATAGGTAAATACGGCCTGATACATATAGGTGGGGTCGGTGGCCTGAGCAAAGTCCTCTCCCCGGCTGATGGCCAGGTAAGCCAAGAACGAACCGAGCAACATCTTGATGACACCAATGAAGATCCAGCCCGGACCCGCCAGAATCAGCCAGAACCACCAGCGTTTTTTGTTTTGCTCGGTTTTCTCCGGCATAAAACGCAGATAATCAACTTGCTCACCAATCTGTGCTACCAGCGCAAAAAACACTGACGCGGCGGCACCAAACAGCAGGATATCAAAGCCACCGGACGCAGGCTGACTGGCTGGGGCATACGCAGTCCAGCCTTCCAATTGCTGATATTCATGTATCACAACCACGCCTAGCGCAGTACATTGCAATAGCACCCAAAGGGTTTGCGTACCGACTTGAAACCGACTAATCGCAGAGATACCGTGGGTCACAATCGGAATCACCGCCACCGCACAGATCACATAACCGATACTGAGCGGAATCCCAAACAGGGCGTGCAGTGCCGATGCCAGAATGGCAGCTTCAATAGCAAAGAAAATAAACGTGAACGAAGCATAGATCAGCGAGGTGATGGTAGAGCCAAGATAACCAAACCCCGCACCTCGGGTCAGCAGGTCAATATCCAGGCCATACTTCGCAGAATAATAGCTAATCGGCAAACCGGTAATAAAAAATACCAGCGTAACTGCCAGCATAGCAGCGACAGTATTGGCAAACCCATAACTCAGAGTTACGGCGGCTGCGATGCCCTCCAAAGCGAGAAATGCAGTGGCACCCAGTGCCGTTTTTGCCACCCGCTCAATACTCATATTACGGCTGTTCTTTGCCGTAAAGCGCAGGGCATAATCTTCCAACGTCTGGTTGGCGACCCACTTATTGTATTGCCGCCGCACTTTAAAGATTTTCTGAGCTGCTGGCATGCACCATTCCCACTAATATCCGTGGCACTAGCATACTGCAATTTACACAGAGGCGGCAGTCAGGCGAATTCAACGACCGCGATCAGGAATAACAGGCAAAAAAATGGGCAGCGTATATTACGCTGCCCGTCGAAGTTAAGGGGGGGATGGAGAAAACCTCAATGATGTAGCTATGAGTATGCTGCGGCGCGTTAGTTCCCAACTTTTTTAGTTTTTATTTAATTTCCGGGTGCAACGCCTACCCGTCAGCATCTGCCGAACCAGATTAGCGGGCCCCAGTACGCTGAAAAGTGTCACTGCCGCCACATGTACCAGCACCAGCAGCAGCGTTAGATTGGCAAAAAACTCATGCACATCCTCAACCCAGTCTTCGCCCCAGAACATATCAGTGGTGGTCAACCAGCCACTGAGCCCTACCAGGAGTAGTCCTGCCATCAGCAGCATCACCATCAGCCCGCCCAGCGGGGTATGCCCAGCATGCTGTTTTATCTGACCCTGCGCCAACTCGCGCAGATGGCTTTTCAGGCCAGGTTTACGCGGGAAAAAATCACTGAAACGGGCGTTCCTGGGGCCAATAAATCCCCAGCAGACACGAACCAACAACGCTGCCAGAATATAATAGCCAATCCACTCATGCAGGGTTTCTCCCTCTTCCGTCAGCGTGAAGTTAAGCAAAAAACCCGCGGCGACACTCCAGTGAAACAACCTGATAAGTGGGTCCCAGATCCGCTGCTGCGACTGCATTACGGCCCTCTCCTTAGTCATCCAGCTTGGCTTTCACAACATCTCCGGTTTCAGGATGGTAGTAAATCTCTACCCGACGTCGCTCCTGGTCATAACCGTAAATTTCATAGCAGCCACCAGAAGTGACTTTGAATTTTTTAATGCTGTACCCCTGATCAAGAATTTTCTGCTGCATGGCCAGCTCTGGAAGCCAGTTGGATTGGTCGCCATCGGTACATTTAGGTCCAGCGAACACTGTACCAGCCGCCGTCATTAAAACAGTGGTGAATAGAATAGATTTCATCATCATAAGCTCCTTGAAAGTTAACTGACCGGGTCAGTATGCAATGCAAAACTTAAAATAAACTTATGAGATGTCAGTTTGAGGACAAGGCACGCAACCACAGTAATGCTGCCCCAGTGAAGGACAGCAAGTTTGTGGTATAGACGGTGAGTTATCGGTCTAATCTGCTTCAGGTGCTGACGTATCAGGTACCGGCATTTCAACCGGTAATGCAAACGCCACATCCGGCAACTGCGGTTTGCTGAACAGGTAACCCTGCCCCATATCACTCTGGTAGCCTTGCAACAGTGACAGTTGTGCCGCCGTTTCGATGCCTTCAGCGACAACCACAAGTTGCAGTTTATGCGCCATGGTGATGACACCCTGAACAATTTTCCGATCCGCCAGATCAACTTCAAGATCCTGAATAAAACTCCGGTCAATTTTCAGCTTACTGACAGGCAGGCGTTTTAACATGGAAAGAGAGGAGTAACCGGTACCAAAATCATCAATTGCGATGCTAATACCCAATTCACTCAGCTTAATCAAAGTTTCAATAGAGCTGGCGACATTATCCATCAAACAGGATTCTGTAATCTCTAGCTCCAGCATATGAGCATCCACTTGATGCCGCTCCAGCATCAAACGAATGGTTTCTAACAGCAATGGGTCTTTAAATTGACGCTGCGATAAATTCACCGCCACACGCAGTTTGTATGGGTAGCGCTGTTCCAGCTGCTTGATATGCCAACAAGCCTGCTCGAGAATGACATAACCCATCTCAATAATCTTGCCGCACTCTTCTGCCACCGGGATGAAAATATCCGGGAACAGCAACCCTCGTTCAGGGTGCCGCCAACGAACCAAAGCCTCAAAACCCGCTAACTTTCCGGAATGTAGATCATAAAACGGCTGGTAATGTAACAGGAATTCATTGTTCGACAGGGCCTGAACAAGATCCTGTTCCAACTCTATCTTTTCCAGGGCAGCGGCTTGCAGACTATTGTCATAGAACTGGTAATGCCCTTTTCCCGCCCGTTTACTGGCGTACATAGCCAAGTCAGCATTACGTAATAACGTTGTTACATCCTTACCATCCTGGGGAATCAGAGTAATCCCCACCGATGCGGACACAGTAAACACGCGATTGTGCAGTTGAACAGGACCCCTGACCTGCTGCAGCAGTTTTTCTGCGACTTTGGCTATATCCGCGACTGACTCAGTGTTCTGCAACAGGACGCCAAACTCATCGCCCCCCAGGCGCGCAACAATATCACCCTGTCGCACGGCATCATGAATGCGCTGAGCAATGGTCAGTAGGAACTGATCCCCGACCGAATGCCCCATGCTATCGTTAATACGTTTGAAATCATCCAGGTCGAGATAGAGCAGTACCGCAGACCTTTTGGAACGTTCAAAGTCCCGCAGCAGGCGCTCTAGTTGATCGGACAGAAACCGACGATTAGAAAGACCTGTCAGGTGATCCTGATGGGCCATCAACTTCAATTCACGGGTTTTTTTTGCCACCACCGTGCGCAGTACTTCAGGCTGGCGCAGGATAAACCAAGCCATAATGGCTGCAATCAATGAGGCTAAAATGGTCAGCAAATAACCGTAATACCATTGATTATTGGACCCTGGCGGAGGGCTCATGGTCAGATGCCATACTGCATTTGGCAATTGGATAGGCACTGTCAGGGCATTCTCGCTGATTGGCAGGCGGGACTGAGCAAACGCTTCCCAAGTGTTGCCATCACCCAACTGGCGACTCAAACTGAACCGATAACCGCGGGACTCCCACTGATCGAGATCAGTCACTTGCAGCAAGTCATCAACAAAAATTAATGCCGAGGCAAACCCCCAGAACCTTTCTCCCTCGTCAGTCGGTAAAAAAATGGGGTTGCGACCAATCAGCCCCACTCCGCCCTGAACCAAATGGAACGGGCCGGCGACTGTCATACGGTGCTCACGTATTGCTTTCAGTGCTTCGTAACGACGCGCATCCTGTTTCAGGATGTCATGACCAATGGCTTTTTCATTGCCTGCCAAGGGGTGGATATATTGCACCACACCCTCCGGCGCAAGCTGCAGGTTAGAGATACCGCCAATGCTATTGATCACCTCTTCAGCATAGCTCTCAAAGTCAGCAAATAACCCACGGTGCTGCAGAACTTCCTGCGACAAAATACGAGTTGCCGAAAATGACCGCTCCAACCGCCGTTCAATGGCAGACGCCTGACTGCTGATCAGCTCACTCAACAGAAAACGCTGTTCCCCTTGATGCAGCGATTGCGAGGTGTGGGTGAGATAAGTGCCCAAACCCGCCACCATAGCAAAGGTAATGGCAATGATAATCCACTGTTTGAAAACTCTCACTTAAGACACAGTACCCTATTTGCGACATCCCGAATCTAAGACAGCGGAAGTAACAACTTAAATTATCGTTTAAAACCCTGCACCAGCTCACCCATATCCAGCGATACATCTTTCAGTTCCGCAACCACACCTGTGGTCATATCTGCCCGACTCAAGCTGTCTGTGGATAAATCAAATATGCGTGCAACTTGCTGGTTAATCTCTTCTGATACCTGGGCCTGCTCTTCAACTGCAGCCGACATCTGAATCGCCATGCCTGCAATCGTGTTCATCGCCGTGGATATAGTGCCTAACATCTCTTCGCTTTTGACCACATTAGTCAAACCTTCATCAGCCTTTGACATGCCCTGATTGGCAATTTTCACTGAACGGTCAGCACTGCCCGTCAGAGCTTCGACAATGCTGTGTATTTCCCGAGTTGACTCACGGGTTTTTTGCGCCAGATTACGCACTTCATCTGCGACAACAGCAAAACCACGACCATGTTCACCGGCACGTGCCGCTTCGATAGCCGCGTTCAGCGCCAATAGGTTGGTCTGTTCCGCTATCTGTTCAATCAACCCGGCCGCCTGGGTGATATTGCCTGTCTGGGCATCCAGATCACGCACTGCATCGGCGATATTACTGACCGTTTCACGCAGTTGCTCAATCGAGTCTCGCGTTTCACGTGACAAAGTGAGGCCGGATTCCGCCAGCTGGTTGGATTCTGACGCCTGTTGCGCCGTATGTTGCACATTCTGAGAGACCTCACTAATCGTGGCGGTCATTTCGTGCATGGCGGTCGCCACCTGTTCAGTTTCGCGCTGCTGCTGCTCAGCTGCATTACGACAATCCTGAGACGACGACATACCCACTTCAGCTTTTGCCGACACCCGCCGGGACACTTCATCGATACGTGATAACACCGTATTCAGATGCGACTGCTCGCTCATGACACCGACCCGGGTCATCCCCATCATTAAATCATCGTCGGTATAGGTCAGAGCCGTTACCGGATGCCGGAAGGCCCGTGGCGATTCATCCATTAGGGCCTGAAGCTGCTGACGATGCTGCTGTCGGCCAAACATAAACAGGCTCACAGCAGTCACGCCCAACACCAACTGAGCCACCAGTGACTGTCCGGCTAATGCCAATCCCGTACCGACCACCAAGCCGCCAATTAACAGCGCCATTTCTGGTAAATTTGCAGGTTTTGGTTTCACTTTCTGGCCTTTTAACAGCCGACTGTAGACGCGTTCTGCCCGGGCAACATCTTCCCGCTTCGGGCACACTCGAACAGATTCATAACCGATGGTCCGGCCACTATCGGTGATAGGTGTCACATAGGCATTGACCCAATAATAGTCGCCACTTTTAGTACGGTTTTTCACCAACCCCATCCAGGGCAGGCCCGCTTTTAAATGGGTCCACATGATATCAAAGGCCGCGGGGGGCATATCCGGGTGCCGGATCAGGTTATGGGGCTGGCCAATCAACTCCTCTCGGGTGTATCCGCTGATTTGCACAAACGCCTCATTACAATCGGTAATGATGCCTTTGGTGTCAGTCGAGGTAGTGAGCTGTGTTGATTCGGAAAAACGCTTTTCGGTGTCTGTAACAGGTAGATTTTTTCTCATCCTGAACGGCTTCCAAAGCTATCGCGGTCAGGTGAACAACCTGAGCCGGCTTAGGGTTATTGTTATTCTGAGTGCTTCAAAACTGTTTACTGCACTGAATAATACACATAAGCATAGCCAGCAAAAACCTGATTGCGTTGGCAATGCATATTTTTTGTTTGCCACGGGCCCGGTAGCAAATTATGCAGTAGGCCTGTGCTTATTTAATAAGAATTATCGGCTCCATGAGGTCAAGCTTGAATATTCCAGCCGCTTCAAACCATAAATGCAAAAAAAGCTAATTGATTGAATTTAAATAAATTTATATGCTTTTCTCAAAAAGCAGTCCGTAAAGCCCGATTTACTCCTAGCCGTGATTTGGCAGTGATTGGGCTATGCAGGCCGTTATCTATGTTTGCTAACCCTGCCCATTCAAGCCACCGTAAGCGTAAATGCTAAACACCTGAATAACTTCCGTGTGATTGAAGCGAAGCTGCAGATATAAAGATTTTTGTTAAATGGGTTTGCTTCATACTCCTGCCCTGCGCATAGTGGACTGCTAAAGATAACGTTACAGGTAGAGTAAGGAGTCAAGAGATGCCATTGGTGAACATTTCCATTCTCAAGGGTAAATCACCGGAATACATCAACGCCGTTGCTGACGGCATCAATTCGGCAGTTATCGAGACCATGGGATTTCCGGACGATGACCGTTATCAAATTATCCATGAGCTGGAACCCCATTGCCTGCAACTGCAAACGCGAGAAGGTGACCGGGTAATGATGCATCTGGTCATGCGGGCCGGCCGTTCCAATAAATCGAAGCAGGCATTTTACAAGAAAGCAGTAGAAAATCTGGCTGAAAACCCGGGTATTCCACCTGAGAATGTGCTGATTACCATCACCGAAAACCATGATATCGATTGGTCATTCCGCGACGGTATTGCGCAATTTGTGGTATAAAAAATAGCGACTACAGGACAGCAGGTACGCGTTTCGACTTACCTGCTTTTGTTCATGGTCAGGCTAACAGTATTACCATTACCGGCATACTCCACTCGGTCAAAACTCACCTGACAAGTCATGGCAATACCGCGACCATGGGGGTCAAGTGCCCGCTCCACAGAGAACTCCAAATATTTCGACCAGTCAAAACCTTCACCCTGGTCCTGTATAGTAATGCGGGTATATTCTGTGTGGCACACAACATCCACATCGACATAAGCCATCATATATTTGGGGTCTTGCTGCCGCCGCTGAATCTCCTCATGGTATTCACCGGCCAACATCAGACGGGTTTTATCCTCATAAGTCACTTTTAAACTGCCATGTTCTACTGCATTCAGCAGCATCTCACTGAGCCCCAGCCAAGCTCTGTCGGGATCAGGACATAGCATTGACAGCCCTTCAGCCAGTTGCCGGGCGTCTTCGACCGTTCGCACCCGGTACTTACCTTCCAGTAAAAACCGATTAGTACGCAGGGCACGGTTGAGGTTATGTGATGCCTCTTTGGCAGACAGGAAATGCTCCATGGCTGCCTTGACGACCGACAGTAGCATCTTTGGATCTATGGGCTTGGTCAAATACCAGTAAGCACCAGCATCAACGCCCTGACGCACCTCTTCCGGGCGTTCTAAGGCGGTATTAAAAATGACCGGGATATGTTTAAGCGTGTCATGTTGCTGCAACTCCTGCAGCAGCGTCAGGCCATCACCATCCGGTAATTGCCGATCTAGAATGATGGCGGCATAGTCATCCGGGGTTTGCAGGTGCTGCCGAGCATCAGCCAGGCAATTGGCTTCGTCAGCGTCAATATCACCTTTCGCCAACAAACGCATAATCAGCCCGGCGACAATTTCCTCATCTTCGATTACCAGAACCTTAGCCATGCATAGTTGCCTCTAGCCCAAAGTCAGTTTTAATCTGTTCTAATTCAGCCCGCAGTTCGATAAAGCAGTCTATCAGTGCCGGATCAAAATGTTTGCCCCGCTCGGACACTATATGTTCAAACGCTTGTTCACTACTCCAGGCTGCCTTGTAGGGCCTTATCATGGTCAGCGCATCATACACATCCGCCACGGCAACAATGCGTGCAGACAGCGGTATATCAGCGCCTTTCAGGCCCGCAGGGTAACCAGTGCCATCCCATTTTTCATGGTGATTAAGCGCAATTTCAGCGGCCATTTGAAACACCGGAGCCGTGCTTCGGGATAAGATGTCATAGCCAATTTGAGTGTGGGTTTTCATCACCTGCCATTCGTCAGCATCCAGCTTAGCCGGCTTACGCAGAATCTGATCAGGTATGCCAATTTTACCGGTATCATGCATCGGTGCCGCCAGCTGAATCAGCTCGCAACTGCGCTGGTCCAGCCCAGCAGCCTCAGCTAAACATTGAGCATAGGCAGCCATACGCCAGATATGCTCACCGGTATCAGTATCATTGTAATGCCCCGCTTCACCCAGCATCTGGATGGCATCAAGATAGGCGCGTTCCAATGACGCAGCGCGCACCAGAGACAGGTGGTTAGCCACCCGCAACTTAACAATTTCCGGAGTGATCGGCTTAACGATATAGTCTGCCGCGCCGACTGCAAAACCTTCGGCTTCATGCAGTATATCGGCATGACTGCTGACGAAGATAACGGGGATATGGCTGGTATTATCACTGGCCTTCAGGCGCCGACATACCTCATAACCGTCGATATCAGGTAACTGAACATCCAGTAATATCAGCGCCGGTTTATGTTTGCTCACCGCCGCCAATGCAGCGTTGCCGGTTTTCGCAAATACCAGTGGATAGTGCGATTGTAGAATCTGCTGCATCAACGCCAGGTTCTGCGCTTCGTCGTCGACGACCAGTATGTTTGCTGGTTTCATACGCCCCCCAACTCAATCTGCTGTTTGGCAGCGATCGCCCTGACTTCCAACTCTGCCGTCCTGAACTCAAAATCATCGACCGCTGTTAAAACCGGTTGCAGTGTCTGTTCGCCTATCAGTCCAATCAGCTGTTCCAGGAGTGGCGCAACATCCACTGGATTGTCGTGATCCAGCTGTTGTAAAACCTGCATAAACAATGCTGATAGGTGCTGTTTATCGAAATCTCCCCGTCCAGTTACTTCCGACTCAATCACCTCTGATTCAGTTACCGGGCCCACTGACAAACCAAGCTTTGCTTCGATGGCCGCAAAGGTCGCGCAGACACAATCATGCAGTTCAGTAACAACCTGCTCCCGATCGATAGGCTCTTCTCCCAGGCGTTGAACAGCAGAGGCTGCTTGTACCAGTCCATCCATCGCCAGGGAACCGGAGGCGCCTTTCAATTTATGCGCCAGCCGCCCTGCTTCACTATCGGGTAGCTCAGCCATCTGCGCTATCACATCGCCATAATCCGCAAGGAACTTGCCGATGTAGTGCAGCAGTGTTGCTTCATCGCCCCAGAAGCTGACCGCCCGCTCATAATCAAACAGTATAGGGAGAGGTTCTGCAGTTATTTCAACGGCGGCATGATCTACCTGCTGCTCATCTTCGACTATCATTGACGCCTCAAAGGCAGGCCCTACCCGGTCGACCTTGGGTTTTACCACACAATTGAGAATACTGTTGATCGCGTCATTGACGTCGAAGGGTTTGCTGATAAACCCGTTCATCTCGGCTTCCATTGCCGCACGACGGTCGGATTCAAAGGCACCGGCGGTCAAAGCAATCACCGGCAGGTGCTTGAGACTTTCATCCGTCCGGATTGCCTGGGTGGCCTGATAGCCATCCAGTACCGGCATCTGAATATCCATCAGCACCAAATCAACCTGATCCTTATTCTCAGCCAGCCAGTCGAGTGCCTGTTGGCCATCATTGACCGACCTTGTCACAGCGCCGTGCCCGGTAAAAATACGCTCCGCCACGTCGCGATTAAACTCGTTATCATCGACAATCAACAGCCGTATCCCGGCAAGTGACTGTGGTGCTTGTGCTTGCCGGTTGAAAACATTAGCTGCTTCTGGCTGTTTAATTCGCATCAGCGTGTCATAGAGCACTGAGGCGGTAATCGGTTTTTCCAGCACAGCATCAACATAGTCAGCTTCTGGTGCTGCCAGAATTTGATCTCGAGCATAGCCGCTGACCATAATCACCACCGGGGCCAGTCCATCACCTATCGCCGTTTTGATTTTCTTAGCAGCCGCCAAGCCATCCAGTTCTGGCATATGCCAATCCAACAACACCAGATCCTGAGGTTTATGCTCAACATACTTAGACAACACCTGTTCCACTGCCTGTTCGCCATTTTCAACACAGGTGGTGTGCCAGCCGAGCGACTTTGCAATATGAGCCAGCGCATCCCGGGCAACCTCATGATCTTCTGCAATTAAAATGTCGAGGTGGCTGGGTTGAGCGGCAGTTACATCCAAGTCGCTTTCACGCTTAAGCTGCAATTCAAAACTAAAGGTAGATCCCACCCCGAGGGTACTGTCAACTTTGAGCTCACTGCCCATCAACGCCAGTAGCCTGGTCGAAATTGTTAGGCCAAGGCCAGTACCACCAAATCGCCGGGTGGTGGAGGCGTCCGCCTGTTCAAATGCAGACAGAATGCGACTTTGAGTCTCTTCGGTCATGCCAATGCCACTATCCTCCACCGCTACCCGAATGCGTAACTGCTGATCATCGGCATTCAGTTGCTGCAGACTGAGTAGCACATAGCCCTGTTCAGTAAATTTAACCGCGTTACCCACCAGATTGATAATCACCTGCTCAATGCGGGTAGCATCACCGTGTAGCATCAGTGACCGATCTAAATCCGAACGAATCACCAGCTCGAGGTTTTTATTCAGGGTATTCGCCGACATGATCACCGAGATGTTATTCAGCAGGTCTTGCATACTGAAGGCGGACGGTGCCAGCTCTATTTTTCCGGCTTCGATTTTAGAAAAGTCGAGTACATCGTTAATGATGCTTTGCAACGACTTGCCGGCACGCTGAATCTTGTTGGCCACCTGACGCACTTCCTGTTTGAAATCAGGCTTGTCCAGCAGATAGGTCAAACCCAATACTGCATTCATCGGTGTGCGAATTTCATGGCTCATATTGGCAATAAATTCGCTTTTAGCCTGGGCCGCTTTGATTGCCATGTCTTTTGCCTGTTCCAGGGCCGTGGTAGCTTCTTTTTCTGGTGTGATATCTCGCATAATGCCGATCATGCGTTGTGTGTGATCATCAAAACAGACTGAAGCCATCGTATTGACCGTGCGTAATTCACCACTGGGACGCTGCACCCGAAACTCCAGGTCCAGCAGCTCCCCTGAGTTAACCGCTCTGGCGAAATTGCGTTCTACCCTAAAACGGTCATCAGGATGAATTCTGGCTTTCCAGCTCTGAAACTGCAGATCGAAGTCTTTTTCAGACACGCCGTGTATACGGAACATCCAATCATTCCAGATCAGCTTTCCCTCTTCAGGATCATATTCCCAGACCCCGATTTCGCCGTTATTAACCGCCAGCTCCATACGCTGATTAAGCAGATTAAGGTCCAGTGTACGGGTGGCGATCTCCTGCTCCAGTTTCTGGTTATACTCTTTACGCTCGCGTTCCAGTGCCTTACGTTCAGTAATATCCAGCACACTGCCGACAAAAAACAGTTCATCATCGACCTGCATCTCTGATACAGCCAGTTGAATATCAATAGGTGTGCCGTCCTTGTGCTGCCCCACCACTTCACGGTATTTATCCAATACGCGAGCCTCACCCCGATCGATATATCCCTTCAGGTAGCCATCATGCTCGGTACGTACCGGTTCGGGCGTCAGCATTTTAATGTTATTGCCAATAACTTCGTCACGGCTGTAACCAAAGATCCGTTCTGCCGCCGGGTTATATTCAATTACTATGCCGCGCTGAGAAATTACAATCAGGCCATCAAGTGCCGTGGCAACGACCTTCTCCAGACGCAAAGCCTGACGTTTTTCACGATTTTGACTGAGCTGTCTGTCATAACTGGAGCGGGCCCAGAAATAGGCCAGCAGCCAGGCGCCCGAGATCAAGAAAATCAAACCCATGGACAACGCCCAGCTCAACCGGTTAAACCACTCTGCCCTGATATCCAGCATACCTACCAGATAGACCTCCTTGTACAGCGCCGAGTAACTGGGCACATTCACCGGATAGCGAATCTTCTCGGAGGTATATAATGTGCCATCCCGGACGAATTGGCCTGACTGCTGCCCTTTCGCCTGGCCCCAGAAATCCGGATACATCTCGGAAAACTGCTCAACCAGACCCCGCTGAGCACTCCAGGAGTACTGTCCTGTTGAGTCAAACACCCAACGTCCCTGCTCATCAACAATGGCAAAATTGATAAACTGTGTATGCTCGGCATTTGCTGACCGTAACGGCTCAATAAGTCGCTCACCCATGAAATTCATGACCAGAATGCTATTTAACTCACCACGGGTGGAATACAGCTTTTGCACCAGACGAATGGTAGGCTTCCAGGGTACTTCAACCTCACCGTGCTCTTCGTTCAACTCCAAACCAGAAACATAGGTTAGTTCAGGCGCCAGCTCGAGTGCGCCCTGAAAATAGCTACGCTCCTGTTTATTCTGAAGCTGCCCTTGCTGAGTGATGCGCGCGCCCCCACCACGATAATTGATACGAATTTGCTCCATACCCTCTGCAGACAAGAGTCTGATCTGGTGATAGCGGCGGTTAACGTTGATAAAGGTGGTTAAAAAATCGAGCAACTGGGTGCGGTTATATTGGGAGGGATTCTCGGTATATGCCCACAGGCGCGGCTCAATTAACAGCAAGGACAGATCACTGGACAGACTGGCAAGCCGCTGTTGCATAACGGTTCTAATGGAGGCGATGCTCTGTTGATGCAACTGTTGCTCTTCTTTAAGGTATTGGTTTTCTTCTATAAACAATACCGGACCGGCAATAACCGCTGCGGCCAACATAATGTAAAGAAAGCGCTGTAAAAAATATCGCAAAAAAGATGTCTGCATCCCGCGCCCATTCTAGATAAGTACATACACAAGTTAGGGAACCTGCGAACAAGTCCAAGACTGGCTCTGCGGGCGATAAATTAGCCTTATGCGTGAAAGGCAGCCCAGTGGAATGACAAGTCCGTTCCAAGCTGCCTGACAAAGCAGAAAGCTGTTTTAGAGCCCGCCCCATGGGGCTTTCAGGACAATCCGATCTCTGCGTTACCGATTTTCGACAGGCAACCAGCATGCCTGGAACCGCAGCCTTGATCTCAAATTGCCCTGAAAGCCAGAGGCGTTTTGGATTTATTCGTAGGTTCCTTAGCCAATATATTTCTGCAGCGCAGCACAAAATCAAACCTATCATGCAAGCTATCCGAGATATATCGGCATCGAACAAAACACAATAAGCAAACTTTGGTTGTAGAGATACGAATTTACGGTGTCCGTGACAGGCACCGACAGTGATATAGGAAATGACGCCGTAGGCCGCTAAGCCATGTACTGCTTGCCAGGGAGGTTATCATCAACGCGTGATATGGAACACGCTTCCTGGCTGGACAACAGTAACTCCCAGCGCCCTTCCGTTTCCATCCAGAACGCACCACACCAACAACAACGGCAGATTTGGCTGTCAGTAATGACACTAATCACTTTCATATCGATCGGCTTTACGCTGGCCATACATTGCGAACATACCTGTTCCATCTATTACATCCTGTAATATCAAATCAGACCTGTCAGTGAAGTATAAAACGAAATATCTGCGACATCGTTAAGAAATAATCTTAATTACAGAGCGCAGCCAGGCTAAGCTAAAAGGCCAACCTTACTTACGCGAAGAAAACGCTACACAGCAAACGGAAAAACGGTCTATGACAGACCGGGAGAGAAAAGATGGTCGGGACGAGAGGATTTGAACCTCCGACCCCCTGCACCCCATGCAGGTGCGCTACCAGGCTGCGCTACGCCCCGACTCAAGCATTATCCGTCAAGGCGGATAACGCGGCCGCTATACTACCCTAACGTCCTGAATGTGTGAAGATTTTTCAGTCGATTATTGGGTGATAACTTCATCACCAATCACCATAATCGCAGCGGTCTGATTGTAGTGCCCCAGCGAACCACCCAAGGTTGCTCCCTGCTCGCCAAAGGTATTAAAACCGATAAACGGCACATCCTCACCACAGACATCGCGGATGATCTGGGCATCATCTATCTCTAGTCGGGACTTAAGCAAGTGCCGCAAAATACAGTTAAAAACAATCACCCCAGCGATCTTTTTCGGGCGGCCTGCATCAATAATGGCGCGCTCCAGTGCCTTGCGAAACAAACTAATGGCAGTATTGCGATCAGTTTTCATCTGCCGCAAAAAACTACCGGTTGTGATGGCCGAGTAAAAACTCACGCTCTGATCCGGGTTAGCGATCCGGGCACTTTTAATTGTGAATTCGGCAAATACATCTGCCGACTGGACACCAAAAGGATTCTGGGCAAAAACCTCAGGGGTCAATTCGTCACAACCCAATAACTGCTTCAGCACCTGCGCTGCCGGTTTACCGTTAAAGGATTTAACCACACGACCTTCGCAACCGGTGACCACCAGGCCTCGACCCGCCGGCAAGTAGGGCTGACCCAGCGCGGTACCAATTTTCAATGCTGAGCTGATACAGGTAACCACCGCGCTGTTTTGGTAAACACCATCACAGATCTGATAGCTTTGACCAGACTCCGCTAACGCCGCTGTCGAACCACCAATAACCTGACTGGAACGCCCGGTTTCATTGAGTAATGCCCGTAAAAAAGGCTCCTCTTTTTCTGACGTGCCATCGGGTAGAACAATATTAACGAACGGCTTTATACGACTGGCGTCAGAGGCATTTTTAGATTCCAGCGCAATGGTCATCAATGACATCACGGTAGGATTGGTGCGCAACCGCGTCTGTGCCTGCTCCAGCGCAGCGAGAGCGGCTTTGCGTGGCACTTCAGCCAGGGACTCACCAACCCCTGTGCCCACACTCAAATAACTGCTCTGCCAGCTCATAATTACGACAGAGCCCGATTGTGCACCCTGCAATCTGGAGGACATCTCACCGACTGAACTGCCACCTATAATCGGTACACTCTCACCCAATACATCACGAATATCGGCATAGCAGGCAGCCACATCCAATTCAGCACTGATAAAACAGATCACCAGATTAGGTTTTGCGGTTGCTGACTGGACTTGTTCGGCCGCCAATCGGGCGGATGTCGCGTGACCAATGCCGACTTTGATGCATTCACTCATGAGGTTTCCTTACACATTTTTTAATCCTAGTCAGCACAGGTGGATGACCAGCTCAAAAAGTATCGGCCAGAAAAACATTTTTTGGAGTGTACAAACGAACCAATACCTAGGTACAGGTTAACCCCGCCGAGTCACAGTCAACAGCTCTTCAAGCTCAGCTATGGTTTGGCGCAGAAGCTGTTTATAACGGGTCTGATCATCCTGGTGGTGATCCCCCGAGAGGAATTGTTTGGCACCCGTAAGGGTGTAACCCTGCTCATACAATAGGGATTTGATACGTCGAATGAGAATGACATCCTGACGTTGATAGTAGCGGCGGTTATTGCGTTTGACCGGTGCAATCTGCTCAAACTCTTTTTCCCAGTAACGCAGGACATGAGCTTTCAAGTCACACAGCCCGGCAACCTCGCCGATGGTGAAATAACGCTTGCCGGGTATAGTAGTCTCGGCAACGTTATTCTGATCCGTCTCCGGCATAGGCTTCAACACGGTCCTTGAGTTTCTGCCCTGGCCTGAAGGTGACGACACGCCGGGCGGAAATTGGCACTTCTTCACCGGTTTTGGGATTTCGACCCGGCCGCTGACGCTTGTCACGCAGGTCAAAATTCCCAAAGCCGGACAATTTTACCTGCTCGTTGCTGGACAGGCAGGACTTAATCTCTTCAAAAAACGACTCCACCATTTCCTTGGCTTCACGTTTATTTAAACCCAGATCCTCATTCAGGCGTTCTGCCATTTCTGCTTTGGTCAACGAGCCCATAGATTCACCTTTGCCGTTACTCTCGCAATGAAGCACCTAACTTACTGGCCAGTGCCGACACGATAGCGTCTACAGCACTGTTTATTTCTTCATCATTAAGAGTGCGCGAAGGATGTTGCCACGTCAAGCCTAAAGCGAGACTTTTTCGTCCCGGATCAATACCTTGGCCTTGATATACATCAAACAAGGTGATCTGTTTGAGGTAACTGCCTGCATTTTCAGCAGCCAGATTGCGCAACTCGGCAAATGCAACAGTGCCATCAACCACCACCGCTAGGTCACGACGAGATTCAGGGAATTTAGAAATTTCCTGATAACGCGGGATGACACCCTGCTGCAGTGGCTGCAGCCGCAATTCAAACAGATACACAGGCCCCTGCAGGTCCAGTGCCTTAATCAGGTTAGGGTGCAGTGCACCAATGTACCCCAGCGTTTCACCATCGCGTTCAATTCGCGCCGACTGACCAGGGTGCAGCGCCACATGACGATCTGCCACAAAGCGGAACTGCTCTCCGGCACCCGCCAGATCCAACAGATTCTCCACATCGCCTTTCAGGTCAAAGAAATCCACCACATCCTTACCTGCCTGCCAGCCTTCCGGCTGCTGCTTACCACTGATCAGGCCAGCCAGTACATTCTCCTGCAGCATGCCAACGTCCTGCGCCAGAAAACGCTGCCCGGTTTCAAATAAGCGAACCCGCTGCTGCTGACGATTCTGGTTATATTGCAGCGCCTTAACCAAACCGGGCCACAATGTGGTACGCATCACTGCCATTTCAGCAGAGATCGGATTGGCCAATGCCAATGCCTGATACTGATCATCAAACTGCTGTTGCAGGCCCGCTTCAATAAAGCTGTAGGTGATCGCTTCCTGATAACCCATGGCCACCAGTGAGCGGCGCAGCGTATTGATCTGCATCTGCGCTTCATTATCAGGTTTCAGAGGCAGGCTGGCAGTGGGAGTACGTACTGGCAGGTTGTTGTAACCATATACCCGCGCCAGCTCTTCGATCAGATCCACTTCCAGAGCGATATCAAAACGGTAGGATGGCACCGCGACCTGCCATTCACCGGCAACGGCCGAGGCCGAAAGACTGAGTCCCAGCCGGGTCAGAATCTCTTCTACTTCTGCTGCTGGCATCTCAAAAGACAGCATACTGTTAATTTTACTCTGCCGCAGGCGCACCTGACGGGGCGCTGGCAGCGCGTCACTGTCGACCGTTTCAACCACAGGACCCGCTTCACCACCAACAATCTGCAGCAGCAGTTCCGTGGCACGGTTTACTGCCCGTGCCTGTAACTGCCAATCAACACCGCGTTCAAACCGGTGGGAAGAGTCGGTATGCAAGCCATAGCTCCGTGCCCGACCTGCAATAGAGATCGGATTAAAAAAAGCACTTTCCAAGAAAATATGCTGGGTTGTATCTGTAACACTGGTGGGTTCCCCACCCATGATACCGGCCATAGCGATCGGGCCAGATGCATCGGCAATAACCAGGGTATCTGTGTTTAGCTCTACTTCCTGGCCATCCAGCAGGGTTAGTTTTTCACCCTGGTTGGCACGACGCACCCGGATCTCCTGCTGCAACTTTTCCAGGTCAAAGGCGTGCATTGGCTGACCTAGTTCCAGCAAAACAAAATTGGTCACATCCACCACCGGGTCAATACAGCGCACGCCGGATCGTTCCAGCTTCTGCTGCATCCACTGCGGTGTTTGGGCCTGAGGGTTGATATTACGAATCACCCGGCCAACATAGCGGGGGCAGTCTTCGCTGGCATCCAGGCTAACAGCAAAAGTATCATCAATCGCAGCCGGCGTGGTTGTATCAGCCACAAAGGTCACCGGCGCTTTATTCAGCACCCCGACTTCACGCGCCAGACCGATGATACTCAGGCAGTCACCGCGGTTAGGTGTCAGATCAACATCAATGACCTGATCATTCAGGTCCAGGTATGTACGCAGACAGGTGCCCACTGGCGCGTCTGCGGGCAGCTCCATAATACCGGCATGATCGTCGGATATACCCAGCTCGTCATCCGCACATAGCATGCCGAAGGACTCGACCTGACGCAGCTTGGCTTTTTTGATTTTAAACACACTGCCGTCTGGTGTGGGCAGCTCTGCCCCCAGCGTAGCAAACGCAGTTTTCAGACCAGCACGCGCATTGGGCGCGCCACAGACAACCTGATAGGCATCCTGTCCATCGGACACAGAACACACCTGCAATTTATCGGCATTGGGGTGCTGTTCAGCCGTTAAAATTTCACCCACCACGACACCGCTGAAAGCTTTGGCAACCGGATCTACTTCATCGACTTCAAGACCGGCCATGGTGATCTGGTCCACCAATCCCTGAGTATCGATGGCAGGATTTACCAGTTCTCGTAACCACTGTTCACTGAATTTCATAATGCTTTCCCGAAATACGTTCTGTTAACTGTTCTAAGCCATCAATGCATCAGTTGAACTGATGTAAAAAACGAAGATCATTTTCAAAGAACAGTCGCAGGTCATTGACGCCATACCGCAACATCGCCAGACGCTCAACCCCCATACCAAAAGCAAAACCGGTGTACTCTTCTGGATCTATACCTGAGGCTTCAAACACTTTCGGGTGCACCATGCCGCAACCGAGGACTTCCAGCCACTTGCCATCGCCCCGATCGATATCCACTTCAATAGAAGGTTCAGTGAACGGGAAATAAGAGGGACGGAAACGCACATTCACATCTTCCTCAAAGAACTCGCGCAGGAACTGCTCAAGCGTGCCTTTCAGGTCAGCAAAGCTGATTCCCTTATCGACAATCAAACCTTCTACCTGATGAAACATTGGCGAATGGGTCTGATCGTAATCACAACGGTATACCCGCCCCGGACAGATAATACGCAGCGGCGGCTGTTGCGTTTCCATAGTACGCACCTGCACGCCAGATGTATGGGTACGTAACAGCGTGTTGGCATTGAAGTAGAAGGTATCATGCATCGCCCGGGCCGGATGGTGCGATGGGATATTCAGCGCTTCAAAGTTATGGTAATCGTCTTCAATCTCCGGACCTTCCTCGACACTGTAACCAATGCCCGCAAAAAACTGCTCGATCCGCTGTAGCGTGCGGGTCACAGGATGCAAGCCACCCAAGTTCTGACCCCGCCCAGGCAGCGTCACATCCACAGTCTCAGCCGCCAGCTTAGCTTCTAAGGCAGCCGATTCCAGCTCGGTTTTTCGCTGGTTGATCACGTTCTGCAGTGCTTCTTTAGCTTCGTTGATCAAGGCACCCGCTTTAGGGCGCTCTTCAGCTGACAGACGACCCAGGCCTTTCAACAAGGCGGTGAGTTCACCTTTTTTGCCCAGGTACTGTACCCGCACCTGATCCAGGTCCTGAGTAGATGTAGCCTTGGCGACAGCGTCTTTACCTGCTGCCAACAGGATTTCGAGGTTTTCCATTATCCGGCTCCGATAAAGGGAGGTTTACTGCATGGGCAAAAGCTTTGCCCGGTACATGATGATTTTGCCAAGCATTTAACTAAACACTGGGCAAAAGCATCAAAAAAACAGGGGAAGAGTTTACACCCTTCCCCTGTGAATATTTGACCTACAAGAGGCGGGTAGCCTTACGCCAGAGCAGCTTTCGCTTTCTCTACAACAGCGGTAAAGGCACCAGCTTCGTATACAGCCAGGTCAGCCAGTACTTTACGGTCGATTTCAACGTTAGCCTTTTTCAGACCAGCGATGAAACGGCTGTAAGACAGACCGTTGATGCGTGCAGCAGCGTTGATTCGTGCGATCCACAGTGCGCGGAACTGACGCTTACGCTGACGACGGTCACGGTATGCATACTGACCAGCTTTAATGACTGCCTGTTTAGCAACGCGGAATACCCGGCTACGAGCACCGTAATAACCTTTTGCTTTTTTCAGGACCTTTTTGTGACGACGACGTGCAATAACACCACGTTTTACGCGAGCCATGATTTACCTTCCTATTCGATATTCTGTTAACTGAAAAAAGCTGTACTTAGATGTACGGCAGCATGCGACGAACCAGCGCCTTATCTGCAGCATGAACCTGCAGCATCGGACGCAGCTGACGCTTACGCTTAGTGCTCTTCTTGGTCAGAATGTGACTAGTGAAGGACTGCTTGTGCTTAAAGCCATTGGCAGTTTTTTTGAATCGCTTTGCCGCACCGCGACAAGATTTGATTTTAGGCATTACAAAAATCCCCACGCATTCGTTTAGTTTTTTTTCACGCGAAACAACGGAAAAACCCGCAGCCACCACATGGGGGGTTACGGGTTTGAACGCAGCGCGTTACTTTTTCTTTTTCGGAGCCAACACCATGGTCATCTGACGGCCTTCCATTTTGGCGCGCTGTTCAACAACAGCTAACTCTTCCAGGTCTTTTTCAACCCGGTTCATCAGCTGCATGCCCAGCTCCTGGTGAGCCATCTCACGACCGCGGAACCTAAGGGTTACCTTGGCCTTGTCTCCTGCTTCAAGGAAACGTATCAGGTTGCGTAGTTTTACCTGATAATCCCCTTCTTCCGTATTAGGACGGAATTTCACTTCCTTGATCTGGATCTGATGCTGTTTTTTCTTGGCTTCATTCGCCTTTTTCTTCAGCTCATACTGGTGCTTACCATAATCCATCACCTTACAGACGATAGGATCCGCATCAGAAATTTTAACCAGATCAAGTCCCGCTTCCTGAGATGCCTCAAGAGCGTCACTTATCGATACAACGCCAATCTGGGTGCCATCGGGACCAATAAGCCTGCATTCACTGGCAACACTTAATAAAAACTCATTGATCATGGGCTGCTCACGTCGAGCGCCCCTTCTAGTTTCACGCCTGATAGTTATTCTCCCGACTCATTAGAGTCATGACGTCCCCTTTTGGCTACATCATTGCCAAGCAAGGCTGTAAATTCACTCAGAGGCATGGATCCAAGATCTTCACCGGTACGAGTACGCACCGCGACAGCACCTGCCTCGACTTCTTTGTCACCAATTACCAGCAGGTAAGGGACTTTCTGTAAAGTACGCTCGCGGATTTTAAAGCCGATCTTTTCATTTCTCAAGTCCGCTTCGGTACGAAATCCTTGATCTGCAAGCTGATTCACTATGTTTTTGCAATATTCTGACTGTTTATCGGTAATATTCATCACCACAACCTGCAAAGGTGCCAGCCAAGTTGGCAGCGCACCAGCGAAGTTTTCAATCAAAATACCAATAAAACGTTCAAATGAACCCAGAATCGCCCGGTGTAACATCACCGGTGTTTCTCGGTCGCCATGCTCGTTGACAAACTGCGCGCCCAGACGACCCGGCATAGAGAAATCTACCTGAATTGTACCGCACTGCCAGACTCGACCCAGGCAATCTTTCAGGGAGAACTCGATTTTAGGACCATAAAACGCGCCTTCACCCGGCAGCATCTGCCAGTCCAGGCCCGCCGCATCCAGCGCATCCGCCAAGGCTTTTTCAGCCTTGTCCCAGATCTCATCTGAACCCACCCGGTGTTCCGGACGGGTAGACAGCTTATAAATCACTTCATTAAAGCCGAAGTCCTTGTACACCTCATGCAGGAAATCGATAAAACGCGCCACTTCCGCCTGAATCGAATTTTCTGCACAGAAAATATGTGCATCATCCTGAACAAAACCACGCACCCGCATAATCCCGTGCAGCGCACCGGACGGCTCATTACGGTGACAACAACCAAATTCAGCCAGACGCAACGGCAGGTCACGATAGGAACGAATTCCCTGATTGAACACCTGCACGTGACATGGGCAGTTCATCGGCTTAATGGCAAAGTCATGGTTTTCAGAATGGGTAGTAAACATCTCCTCAGAGAATTTATCCCAATGACCAGACTTCTCCCACAGGGTACGCTCTACCACCTGCGGGGTTTTAATTTCATCATAACCATGCTGCTGCTGTTTGCGGCGCATGTATTGTTCGATCTGCTGATACAGGGTCCAGCCATGCGGGTGCCAGAATACCATACCCGGTGCTTCTTCCTGCAGATGGAACAAGTTAAGCTGCTTACCCAGTTTACGATGATCGCGTTTTTCCGCCTCTTCCAACCGGTGCAGGTAAGCCTTCAGCTGTTTCTTATCACCCCAGGCCGTACCATAAATACGCTGTAGCATCTCGTTATTGGAATCACCACGCCAGTAGGCACCCGCCACCTTCATCAGCTTGAAGGCCTTGATGTGGCTGGTTGATGGCACATGTGGGCCACGGCACAGATCGATAAAATCGCCCTGCGAATAAAATGAGAGGTCCTCAGCATCGGGAACCGCTTGCAGCAGCTCAACCTTGTAGGTCTCTCCCATTTCCTGAAACATTGTGGTCGCTTCATCACGACTCATCAGTGAACGGCTGACCGGCAGGTTCTGCTTGGACAGTTCCTGCATTTTTTTCTCGATCTTTTCCAGATCTTCCGGGGTAAACGGGCGCTCATAGGCAAAATCGTAATAAAAGCCGTTTTCAATGACCGGACCTATGGTGACCTGAGCACCGGGAAACAACTCCTGCACCGCCATCGCCATCAGGTGAGCACAAGAATGGCGAATCACTTCCAGACCATCTTCATCACGCGCGGTGATAATGGCTAGTTGAGTATCCTGAGCAATGGTATGGGAAGTATCAACTAATTGACCATCAACTTTACCGGCCAGTGCAGCTTTTGCTAAACCAGCACCAATATCGGCGGCAACATCAAATACAGTGACAGGGTTAGCAAACTCACGTTTACTACCGTCAGGCAGGGTAATAACCGGCATGTCATTTCCTTGTTCTCAGGCATGGGCCCCTACGTAAGGCCCCGCTGTTATTCAACGGCTAATGCATCGTACAAACCAAGTACGGAGCAGGGCCTGGCATTCTAACGGAACACCCCGTAAAAAGCCATGCAACCAAGCTACCAGCCACACAAAACAGTGTTGCAGCAGAAAGCCCTCTCAAACAACGTGTATACAGTTACACTACTCGTGTTTCTTTATACCTGCGCTGAGTATTCATTGAACCAATGCAAGCCCTCGCCTCACCTACCACATTGCTGATCTATCTGTTAGCAGCCCTGACCGCCATGGCGCCGTTAGCGGTGGATGCTTACCTACCCGCATTACCGGAAATGGCTATGCATTTTTCGGTCAGCATCCATGATGCAGAACTGTCCCTGAGTATATTCCTGGCTGGTTTTGCCTGTGGTCAGTTAATCGGCGGTCCCTTTTCCGACCATGCCGGGCGGCGGATCGCTTCAGGCTGCGGCATTAGTCTGTTCTGCCTAGGCTCATTGGGCATTATGTTAAGCAGCAGTATGGAAAGCGTCTGGTTATTCCGAGGCATTCAGGCACTCGGCGGCGGACTGGCGGTGGTCAATTCATCAGCAGTAATTCGCGATTTAAGTCATGGCCGGGACAGTGCCCGTCACTTATCCAACATTTCCGTTATTATGATGCTCGCTCCCTTGCTTGCACCAATGATTGGAGCCCTGTTACTTCACCTCCAGGGGTGGCGGCTAATCTTTGAGTTTCTTCTGGTGTACGGTGTTCTGATTGGCGCAGCACTCTATTGCAAACTACCGGAAACCCGACGCCCACAACCCATACGCACCAGTGTCCTGGCGCGATACGCTGAGGTACTTAGTCATCGTTATGCCCTTGGCTTTGTCTTATCACAGTGCTTTGCCTTTGCCGGCATGTTTGCGTTTATCACCAGCTCACCACTGGTGTACATGCAGTTCTTCGACGTCAGCGAAGCCGTATATCCCCTGCTATTTGGCGCCAACATTATCGGCATGATTAGCGCCAACCGGCTCAACATTCGCTTACTACACCGCTTTAACCCACACCAAATTCTCACCTTCGGGCAACTCTTACAGCTGAGCGCGGGATTGAGCCTACTCGGCTACCTGTTGATTAGCGCAACCCCCTGGCTGCCTCTGGTCGTCATGTTGATTGTGATTTATATCGGTGCAATGGGCTTGATGATTGCCAATGCCACCTCCAGCACCATTGAATTCTTCCCTCACAGCAGCGCCACAGCTACCGCCATTTTGGGCGCCAGCGGGTTTGCTATGGGTGGCGTCAGTGGCGCTCTAGTGGGGTTGTGGGGTGATGGCACGCCACTGCCCATGGCAACGGTTATGCTGTTTTGCTCGATCCTTGGTATTGCCGGCCGCTGGCTACTGCAGATGCCGGGGCTTCAGAAACAACCAGAATAACGCCAGCCAACTTAATTCAGGCATAAAAAACCGTGCTTTTACGCACGGTTTTTAGGTTACAGGCGGAAGTCCACTGAGAAGAACACCTTCTCTCCTTGATGAAATCCGGAGATGTAGTAGTTATCACGCCAGCGATGATACAGGTCACCACCAATCACCAATGCATAACTACCACGCGGTAAAACTTTCACCCACTCCCCGCTATGACGGCGTTTATGCTTAGGGTATCGGTCATAATGTTGCGGCTGGTGCTTCCAGTATTTATTGTGGCCACGATGGTAGCCATGATCACCCCGATAGCGGTAATCACTTTTGCTGTCGTAGTAACGTCCAGAGCGATATCGTTTGTGGTCCCGTTTGTGGTCCCGTTTGTGGTCCCGTTTGTGGCTCCGTTTGTAATCCCGATGCTGATGCCGGGGATGATCTGCCCGCTGATAGGTCGGCTCAACCCGAACGGATGACGGGCCATGTGCTAATACTGGCACTGCCATACCCAGGCTTAACGCCAGAGCCAGTGCATATTGGGTAAATTTTCGCATGGTTCACCCCCATGTCTTTATAAATTGACATTTTCATGCCGGTTTGGTGTTCAGGAAAAAAGACCCGGGCTACCCGGGTCAAGTCACGCTTTCCCACTGGAACAACCTCACTGTTATCTATTTTGACAACACCCAGCGAAAACAAGGGTTGCGACGGGGTAAAGTTATGTAAAGCTGACCCTGACCCAAGGCACTTTCGCTCAGAATAGCCTTTAAACAAAGGTGAGCAAGGCTGCCTCAGCAGTATGCGTGGAGAGGAATGAATCCAACCTGAAAACTATTCGCAAGCCTTCAACAGATCTCGGGTGTAGAGGATATGCTCAGTTGCAGCCACGCGAGCCATCTCGGCATTACGGTTAAGTAACGCCTGATGAACCCGGCCATGCTGGGCGGCGATGCGTTCGGGATAACGACCAAATTTTTTCAGTGTGCGATCCAGAACGCTATATATCGCGTTGAAATATCGGGTATAAAATATCTGGCTGAAAGAGATCACCAGCAGATGATGACTAGATTCTGCGATCAGAGTATGAAAGCGTAGATCTGCTTTGGCTTTCTTAAGCGTACTCGCCCCGGCACTGCGTAACTGCATGGCACGAAACTCGCTATCTATGCGTTGCAGCTGCTCTGCTGTGGCACGCCTGGCAGCATAATAAGCAGCCTCCCCCTCCAACACAGCCCGCATTTCCATAACCTGCAGCAAAAAACCTACCCCCTGGACAGGTTCTTGTGGCATTTCGAGAAAGGGGTCAAGCAAATTAAGACAGCGGGAACGGCCCCCATGGTGCGTTTCAATCAACCCCTGCAGTTCGAGAGCTTGAATAGCTTCCCGAACAGTGGCGCGGGATAATTGGCAGCGTTCAGCGAGAGTACGTTGACTGGGCAATGACTGACCGGGCAGTAGCTCACCATTCAAGATCTTCTGTTCCAATTGGAAGACCAGTTTCTGACGTTGCACCGGTTCTTTTTCAGCCATTCTGCATCCCAGATCAGCCCCTCATACACAGATCACTAATGATGCTCTACCTGCATTGTGCGAAAACGGGCATAAGCACCTTCCAGCGCTAAGAGTTCTGCATGACTACCCTGCTCAACAATCTGGCCATCTTCCATGACCACAATCATATCCGCCTGTTCGATAGTTGACAGTCTATGGGCGATGACCAGCGTGGTTCGACCCTTCATCACCTCAGCCAAAGCATCCTGAATGTGCCGTTCTGATTCAGTATCAAGTGCTGAAGTCGCTTCATCTAGAATCAAAATGGGCGCATCTTTCAAAATTGCCCGGGCAATTGCAATGCGTTGTCGCTGCCCGCCGGAAAGTAGAACACCATTTTCACCGATCAGGGTATTCAGACCATCAGGGAATTTGTTAACAAACTCCAGCACATGGGCAGCTTCTGCCGCTTGCTGTATCGCCTCTACGGAAGCATTTGCCATGGCGCCATAGGCGATATTTTCAGCGATGGTGCCGTTAAACAGCACGACATTCTGATTAACCAGTGAGATTTGCTCGCGCAGGCTTTCCAGTGTGAAATGTTGCAGTGGGATACCATTCACCAACAATTCACCCTGCCAGCCATCATTAAAACGTGATAACAGCCCCGCCAGAGTCGATTTGCCACTACCAGAGCGCCCGACCAGCGCAATGGTTTTACCTTTAGGCATTTCCAGCGACACATCAACCAGTACCGGACGCGGTGACCCTGGATAGGAAAAACTCAAGCGGTTCAGTTGAATATCACCAACCTGTTGCAGGGTTTGCGTACCGGTATCCTGCTCCTCTTGCTCATCCAGAATCTGGAACAGGCTTTCAGACGCAGCAATACCTCGTTGCACGATCGCCACAACATCAGTCAGCAAACGCAGGGGTTTGGTGACCATCCCGGCCGCAGTGAGGAATGCCACAAAGCCACCGGTGGTCATGGAACCCATCACTGAGGGGTGCATCGCCAGATATAACAAGGCTGCCAAAGCCAACGCCACCAGGAACTGAATCAAGGGGGTATTAAGTGATTTGGTCACCACCAACTTCATAAACTGCCGTTTATTTCGGTTACTGGCCGCTTCAAAACGCTGGGCACTGGACTCGGCACCGCCGAAAATTCTGACGATCTGGTAACCCTTAATGGACTCAGATGCCGCTTCCGTTATATTGCCCACCGACTCCTGTATGCGCTTACTCAGCCTGCGCATCCGCTTGGACGCGATAGATACCACCAAGCCAATAAAAGGAGCCGTCACAAAGAAGATCAGCGTCAGTTTCCAATTCAAGTAGAACATGTAACCCAGCAACGCAGTAACCGTCAGTCCCTCTCGAAACAGGATCTTGATGGCATTGGTCACTGATTCAGTCACCTGCTCAACATTAAATGTCAGTTTAGCCAACAGCTCGCCACTGGAGTGCTGGTTGTAATAGAGCGAGGGTAGTAGCAACAACTTGGAAAAAACCTGAGTGCGAAGCATGTGAATAACTTCCCTACCCACATAAGCAATACAGTAGTTACCAATAAACAAACCGGTACCACGCATAAGGAAGATGCCCAGCACAGCCAGCGCTAATATTCCGCGCTGTTCATAGGCGCCTTCCTGTACCGCATTAATAACGCTCTCTAGCCATTTAGCGGAGAGTGCCTGACCTGCACCATAGAGAGCAAAGCCCACGAAGCTGATCGCAAAACCCCACCAGAGCGTGCGCACATAGCCTAGTAGTCGACGATAGACTTTCCAGGCACTTTGTTCGGCGTCGGTCTCAGATAGAGCGTTGCCTTTGTTTGATTCACTCATTCAGGGTTCCTGGAACCTAAGAGATTAAGAATCGTTACCAAACAGGTCACGGGTATACACCTTGTCGGCGCAATCCTCGATCTCTTCAGAAAGCCGGTTGGCAATAATCACATCACTCAGCTGTTTAAACTCATTCAAGTCAGTGATAACCCGCGAATGAAAAAAGTGGCTCTCCTGCATAACCGGTTCATAAACCACCACTTCAATACCCTTGGCCTTGATCCGCTTCATCACCCCCTGGATAGCCGAAGCACGGAAATTGTCAGAGCCAGACTTCATCACCAGCCGATAAATACCCACCACCTTGGGTTCACGCTTCAGTACAGCATTAGCAATGAAGTCCTTACGGGTAGTATTAGAATCAACAATGGCCCGAATCAGGTTATTTGGCACCTGGTCATAATTAGCCAGTAGTTGCTTGGTATCTTTAGGCAAGCAATAGCCACCATAACCAAACGATGGATTGTTGTAATGCGCGCCAATACGCGGGTCCAGGCCTACGCCCTGGATAATCTGGCGAGCATCAAGACCATGTGACTCCGCATAGGAATCAAGCTCATTAAAATAGGCGACCCGCATTGCCAGATAGGTATTAGCAAACAATTTTATCGCTTCAGCTTCGGTAGCATCGGTAAACAAACAAGCAATATCATCTGCCAATGCGCCTTGCTGTAGAAGTGAAGCAAATGTTTCAGCCCGCACCGACTTTTCACCAACGATGATACGGGACGGGTATAGGTTGTCATACAACGCCTTGCCTTCACGTAGAAACTCAGGTGAAAACATCAGGTTTTCAAGACCAAGCTGTTCACGCAGGTTCTGGGTGTATCCGACCGGCACGGTAGATTTGATCACCATCACCGCAGCAGGATTTATCGACTGAACATCCCGTACCACCGCTTCTACACTGTTGGTATTGAAGTAGTTGGTTTCCGGATCGTAATCCGTGGGGGTGGCAATGATGACAAAATCAGCCCCGATATAGGCCTCTTCTTTAATGAGCGTCGCGCGAAGATTGAGCTCTTTAGTGGTTAGATATTCACTGATTTCATGGTCTTCAATCGGTGAAACTCTTTGGTTAATCTGCTCAACCTTCTCCGGCACAATGTCCAGTGCAACAACTTCATTATGCTGCGCCAGCAGCACCGCATTAGACAGCCCGACATAACCTGTACCTGCGACCGCTATCTTCATCTATATCCTTCCTGAAACCAGATCTCGAAATTGTGGCGTATGATAACACGCTTGCAAATTACAGCATGGCTTCAAACTCGCTTCTTTTGTCGAAAACAGGTTTGCTGATAAGCGATCAGCTCTTTACAATTCTCTGCAACACTCGTTGATGAACAACACTGTGACAGCACAAACAAAAAATTCTCATTTTTTAGCGCCAAAATACTGGCCTGTCTGGTTGGGTATCAGTCTGTTGTGGCTGCTTAACCGTTTGCCCTGGCGTTGGCAAATTCGTCTCGGGCGATTGCTGGGACGCCTGCTTTTTCTGACCAGCCCACATCGCCGCCGGGTGACACGAACCAATATCCGGCTCTGCTTTCCTGAGCTGAGTCACCAGCAGCAAAGCAACATGGTCAAAGAAGTATTTGCCAATAATGGTATCGGCCTGTTCGAAACCGCGATGGCATGGTGGACACCGCGGAAAAAACTTCAGCCTTATATTGAAATGGAGGGCCGGGAACATATTGAAAAAGCCCTGGCCGAAGGGAAAGGCATTATCCTGCTGGGCGCACACTTTTCCACGTTGGACCTGGGGGGACTGCTATTTTCCGAGTTTTTCCCGGTTGACGCCATGTACCGCCGGCATAACAACCCCCTGTTGGAACACATCATCACCCGCGGACGTGAGCGCTATTTTGAGGTAGTCATCGAACGCTCTGATATTCGCCAAGTGGTACGTTCATTACGCCAAAACCATATTGTCTGGTACGCCCCAGACCAAGACTTTGGCAACCGTAATTCCGTATTTGTACCATTTTTTGGGGTACAGGCCGCCACGATCACTGCCACTACGCGGCTAGTCAAGTTCAACTCCTCACCTGTAATGATGCTGGCCCAGCACCGTAAACCCGATGACTCCGGGTATGTACTTGAAGTTTTCCCACCCATCGACCCCTTCCCTACCGGCGATGAAGCAACTGATGCCACGCTGGTGAATGCGGAAATTGAAAAAGCCATTCGTAAGGATCCAGCGCAATATATGTGGGTTCACCGCCGCTTCAAAACACACCCCAAAGGCAAGGGCTACCTGTACCGCCAAAAACATCGGGATAAGGCTAAATCATGATCACTGTCATGCAGGTATGTGGCGGCAAAAACCCGGGAGGGGCTGAAGCTCACTTTCTGCGCTTTTGTGTCGAATTGGCCAAGTTCGAAAACATTAACGTAGTACCTGTGGTTCGCCGTAACTCCTGGCTGGCGGGTCAACTTCAACACAGCGACCTGCTATTCCATACCCTGCCATTTTTAGGTCGGCATGACTTCTGGACCCGCGCCAAGCTAAAACGTATTGCCCGGGACACAAATACCCAAGTCACCCAATGCTGGATGAGTCGCGCGGCTAGTGTGATGCCCAAAATGACAGGCGTTAAACACATTGGTCGCTTGGGTGGCTACTACGCGTTGAAAAACTTCCGCAATATGAACTGGTTAGTGGCGGCCACTGAAGACCTGCGCCAACATGTGATACAGGGTGGTCATCCGGCCGTTAGGTCCTGTGTGATACCTAACTTTGTTAATCCGGCACAAACAGAGAATCTTGCTGTCACTCAGCAGTTACGAGAAAAGTTGCAACTGCAGGAAAAGACCGTACTTTTTACACCAGCACGACTGCACCCAGTGAAAGGTTTGGATACGGCAATCCAGGCCCTTGCCCAACTGCCTGACAACTACTGTTATATCATCGCAGGACAGGGACCGGATGAAGCAAAGTTAAAGCAGCAGGCCGAAGCTCTGGGGTTAACTAAACGGGTGATATTCACAGGCTGGACCGATAATATCTCGCAGTATTGTTACCTTAGCGATGCGTTTATCGTGCCATCCAGACATGAACCCTTTGGCAGTGTTTTGCTGGAAGCCTGGTCGCACCACCTACCCTTAATTTCATCAGATTCCCAAGGTGCCACGGCTATTACCCGCCATGGCAAAAACGCACTGATTTTTGCCAAGGATGACGTTGCCCAACTGGCACAAAGCATCTCTAACCTGTTTGCAGATGACCGCCTACGCAGTCAACTGACCGAACAGGGCTATCAGGAATTTGCAGATCACTACACCGCAGCCAGTGTGTTGCGGACATACCAACAACTCTATCAGCGCCTCGCTGAGTCGCAATAAACTCTGACAAATCGCCTCTGTATCGAACAAGCCAGTTTACCCAGGTAAGAGACTAGATTATTTTTCGGCCAATAGCTGCGTATACAGCGCCAGGGTCGATGCAATCATCTGACTAAGCACAAACGGATTTTGCTGAACCTCTTCAGATTCAGCATCAAACAAAGCAGATACTTTATCCGCCACCGTCTGCACCTCTCCGGCCTCAACCTTACCGGCGGGGTATATAGCACTCAGGGTTTCATGCACAGCACCGTAGGCATACCCCACCACGGGTGTACCCACCGACAAACATTCAACGACTGTGCGACCAAAAGCTTCCGCAGTGGTTGACGTCAGGGTCAGCATCACATCACTCACAGCATAGAGTTGCTTCATATCCGAGCGCGTGCCAAGAAAACTGAAATACTCCGCAGCACCGACTTCGCTGATTGCAGTTTGGACTTCCTTCAGGAATTTACCCTTGGGGTCACTGCCAACCACCAGAACATGAAAGTCCTGTCGCTGCTGAGCGAGGGCTGCGACCACTTTTACCAAATCGAGATGACCTTTCCAGCGGGTGATCCTGCCGGGAAAGCAGATGAGTTTTTTATCTTTAATCCCGGGGTAATCAGTCAGAAGTTGCTCAAACCACTGCGCGGACAGCTGATAATCACGCGGGAATTCAGCCGGATCAATCCCTCTATGAACCACCGTTACCTTGGCCGGGTCGACCTCAGGAAAGTTAGTCAGCAGATAGTCCCTTGCCGTTTCGGAGACAGCGATAACCCGTTCTCCTTTACCCATAATCGCGCTGTACCTGTTGACGGAATGCATGCCATGCAGCGTGGTGACAAAACGCGGCCGGGTTGCAGGGTCCATTTTTCGCCATGCCAGCCATACCACCCAGGCAGGCATCCGCGAGCGTACATGCACAATATCCGGCTGCTCCTGTTCCAGCCAGGCACGGAATCGTCGCACCTGAAACAACATCAGCAGAGATTTACGACCGATATCCCACTGCACATGACGGCTGCCATCATGCTCCAGTTGCGCGACCAGCCGACCACCAGCCGACACCACCACAGATTCATGACCGGCATCAACCAGGCCCTTGGCTACTTCGAGCGTACCCCGCTCGACACCGCCCAGCTCCAACGCTGGCAATACCTGAACCACTTTCACGTGAGTTATCTTTTCCTTAAACAATCCGTCGG
The DNA here is from genome assembly GCF_048548695.2 of Pontibacter sp. JAM-7. Lineage (NCBI taxonomy): Bacteria > Pseudomonadati > Bacteroidota > Cytophagia > Cytophagales > Hymenobacteraceae > Pontibacter > Pontibacter sp. JAM-7. Next base: position 122,469 of record NZ_JBLYIF020000006.1, on the reverse strand, counting down.
ATACGGATATTAAATTTGCGCTAAGTACAGATGATGACCCGAACGATCCCGCGCATCAGTTGGGGGATTATAAACAACTCGACCCTGCTTGATGAGTATTAAAGCAATATCACCAACGCCACCGTTTGGTCAGACCAGTTTTGCGTCTATCATTCTCATAGACGTCTGCCTTATCTATCTTCAACGGCGATAACAAAAAAGAGAACCCTGACATGTCCAATCATTCTGAACACCCCAGCGTAGGGCTGTTTGTCACCTGCCTTGCTGATATGTTCCGCCCCAGCGTTGCCTTTGCCACCGTTAAACTGCTGGAAGCTGCCGGTTGTCGGGTTAACGTCCCGGAACGGCAAACCTGCTGTGGACAACCCGCATTCAACTCTGGTGACCGTCAAACCACTGCTGATATCGCAAAAACAACCATTGAAGCCTTTGAGGGGTTTCATTATGTAGTCGGACCATCAGGTTCATGCATTGGCATGTTACATCACTACCCTGAACTGTTTGCCGATGATGACCCATGGCTGCAGCGGGCACTGGATCTGAAAAGCCGCGCCTATGAGGTCACTAGTTTTCTCACCGATGTCATGCAGTTTGATCGGATTAATGCCCAGTATGATGGCACCATCACCTACCATGACTCCTGTTCTGGCCTGCGTGAGCTGGGAATTAAACAACAGCCACGCCAGCTACTTGGCAAGGTGGACAAACTGAGCCTTAACGAAATGGAAGAAGCGGAGACCTGCTGTGGTTTCGGCGGCACCTTCTGTGTCAAATACCCCGAAATATCCAACCGCATGGTCAGCAATAAAAGCCAGTACATCAGCGACAGCAGCGCCGATACCTTGGTCGGCGGCGACCTGGGCTGCCTGTTGAATATGGCCGGCAAGCTAAAACGCGAAGGCAAGCCGGTACAGGCCCGTCACATAGTGGAAATACTTGCTGGTATGACTGACACCCCCGCCATTGGCGAAGCCGATTACGACCTGGCCAAACCCCTCTGAGGTTATTTTTATGCAGATTCACAGCCCAGAATTTAAAGAAAATGCCCGTATCGCGCTGCGTAATGAACCTTTGCAAGAAGCACTGGGCCAATTCAAATACGGTTTCCCAGTCAACCGCGCTCGTGTGGTCGCACTGCTACCTGAATTTGAAACCCTGCGCGATCATGCCCGGGATCTGAAGAACCATATTATTGAGAATATGGATATCTACCTGGAACAGTTTGAACAACAGGTAACCGCCAACGGCGGCCATGTGCACTGGTGCAGCACGGCAGAAGATGCACAAAAAAAGATACTTGAGATTTGTCAGGCAGTAGATGCCAAAACTGTGACCAAGGGTAAGTCCATGGTCTCGGAGGAGATTAATCTTAATGAATACCTAGAGGCCAATGGCATTGACCCCGTTGAAACCGATCTCGGCGAATATATCCTGCAACTGCGCGGCGACCATCCCAGCCATATTATCGCGCCGGCAATTCATCTGAATGTCGATGATGTGGCGGATACGTTTCATGAGCATCACCACCAAACCCGCACCGATGACCCCCAACAACTGATGAAGGAAGCCCGGGAGGTACTGCGCAAGAAATTCGTCAGTGCCGATGTTGGTATTACCGGTGCCAATTTCCTTGTGGCCGAAACCGGCTCCACCATTATTGTCACCAATGAAGGCAATGGCGACCTAACCCAAACATTGCCGAAAACCCATATCGTGATCAGCTCCATCGAAAAAGTGGTACCCACCCTGGAAGATATGAGCCTGTTTTTGCGTTTGCTGGCCCGCAGCTCAACCGGCCAGGAATTTACCGTATACAACACCCTCTCCACCGGTCCCCGCCGTAGCCGCGATCAGGACGGTCCGGAGAACTTCCATGTGGTACTGGTTGATAATGGCCGCAGCGATATGGTCGGTACTGATTTCCAGGACATGCTGCGTTGCATTCGTTGCGCGGCCTGCATGAACCACTGCCCGGTCTACGGTGCCGTGGGTGGCCACAGTTATGGCTGGGTCTATCCCGGCCCCATGGGTTCGGTGCTAACACCGCAGATGATTGGCATCGAAAACTCAGGACACCTGCCAAATGCCTCTACCGCCTGTGGCAAATGTCAGGAAGTGTGCCCGGTACGTATACCGCTACCAAAACTCATGCGCCATTGGCGTGAAAAAGAGTTTGAGCAACACCTCACTCCCAGTGCTGTCCGTTGGGGACTGGCGGGTTGGGCATTCTTTGCCCGCAGACCCGGACTGTACCGCTGGCTGGCTCGGAGCTCTGCCTGGTTTATGCATAAACTGGCTGGCAAAAAAGGCCGTATTCGTAAATTACCGCTAGCCGGGGGCTGGACCGATTGGCGCGATATGCCCGCCCCTGAAGGCACCACTTTTATGGACCAATGGAAAAAACGTCAGGCCGGAGAAAAGTCATGAGCAAAGCCGAGATTTTCAATAAAATTCGTCGTGGCCTGCATCGAGGTGAACCGACAGCAGAACAACGTGCTGTAGCACTGGCACGCATTCAGGCACACAAGCCTGTATTGATTCCTGCCCGCGCCCAACTGGATCACGCGGCACAGGTAGAGCTGTTTCGTACCATGGCAACTCAAGCCGCTGCCAAAATCATTGAGCTGAACCATCTCAGTGAACTGCCCCAAAAAGTCACAGAATGGCTGCAACATCAGCAGTTCAAACAACTGGTCAGTGCCAGTGACAACTGGATTAATGACCTGGACTGGAGTCCATTGGGCGATATACAGCGAGTCCAGCGGGTGGCTCAGTCAGGTGACCGGGCCAGTCTGACCGGTTGCATGGCAGGCATTGCCGAAACCGGAACACTGATGCTGCATTCTGGTAACAGCAGCCCGACTACCCTCAACTTCCTGCCGGACTGTCACCTGGTGGTGCTACGGGAATCACAAGTGGTGGGCAGTTATGAAGATGCCTGGCAACTGTTGCGCAAAACACATCCTGACGGTATGCCGCGCACAGTGAATATGATCACCGGCCCATCACGCAGTGCCGATATTGGCCAAAAACTACAGATGGGTGCGCATGGCCCCTGTGAATTAGTGATTTTTCTGCTCAAAGAATCCCACTGAAACTATCGGCGGGGTCGGCAAGTCGGCCCCGCACCTGTCGCTTAGTGCATGGATACCTTAACCTGGCGCCAACATAAATCGGTTTCCATAGCATCATTAAACATAGGCACTGGCTGACCAACCATTTCATCGTAAGCCGAAGCCGGCCGTTGCAAAAGATAGTGTTCCACTTCCAGTAACTGGAACAACTCCTTCACCTGCAGCAAATTATGGCAACGAAAGGGTTGCTGGCCCTGATAGAGCAAGTGACGTTTACCACCAACAGTGACACTGACCTGATAGATCATCGAGTCTATTGAATGCACCGTAACCCGTTCAATCGGTTGTAAACCAGGCAGGTCAGAGAATTGTAGTTTCATAGTTGTTTCACTCAGCGCAGGCAATTCATCCCCCCGGTAAAACCGGACACTGTTCTATACGTGAATGAAAGAGCATCTGATCAAAATTCGACAGTAACAGCATGCGCTGCTGCAATCTTAGAAGGGACAATCACTGTTGCCGGGATGGATTAACGGTCACAATTGTTCAATATTTGGTCAAGCTCAAACGCTTCAATCCGCTCAATCACCCGCCCAGGCCAACATTGCCCGGATCCTGCTGAGCCATACTATCAGCAATCGCATCACTATCGCCCACAGCCAGCAGCATAGCCAAGGCCGTCAGATTGCCTGAGTCGGTATTTTTTTTATTCGGCGCCATGCCTGCGGTTCGTCTGCCGTAATCGACAACACAACCGCAATAGGCTCAGTGAATAACTTCCCTGAGCTCCAGCCGGTCGAACTCCTTGTTTACCTTCTGACGGATACGCTCAACGTTATCCACCTTCATCACCCGCTTTAGCAGTGCCTCTGCTTCAGCTATGGATAATGAGCGGATCAGCCATTTTATCTGCGGCAGCTTGGCCGCACTCATACTGAGTTTACGCACCCCCATCCCCAGCAGTAAAACAACTGCCACTGGATCGGCGGCCATCTCGCCACAGACACTAAGCGGCAGGTCATAGCGTTTTGCCGTGTTCACCACCCGTTTAATCTCATGCAGCACTGCCGGATGTACGTGATCGTAGCGCGGAGCGACTCTACTATTATTCCTATCTAACGACAGAAGGTATTGGCTCAGGTCATTAGAGCCGATGGAAACAAAATCGATCTTTTTGTGCCAGAAGTGCAGTTGGGCAATCGCGGCGGGAACCTCAATCATCACACCGATTTTAGGCCGCTTGACCGCTAACCCCTCTTCCTGCAACTGGGCACAAGCATCATCCAATAACTGGATAAAGCTATCCAATTCAACGGTGGAGCTGACCATTGGCAACAGAATATGCAGCTGTTCATGACCCGAGAAGGCACGGATCATCGCCCTGACCTGGGTCATCAGCAACTGGATATTATCCAGGGTGAAACGTATACCCCGCCAACCCAGTGCCGGATTCGCTTCGTTCGTAATTGGGAAGTAAGGTAACTGTTTATCGCCCCCCACATCCAAGGTGCGCATATAGACAGGTTTATCATGGTAGGCTTCGGCTACCTTGCGGTATACCTGCACCTGCTCCTCTTCCGTGGGGAAGCTATCCCGCACCATAAACGGAATCTCGGTACGATACAGGCCCACCCCTTCTGCGCCACTGTTTAAGCCAGGGGTAATATCAGCCAGCAAGCCGGTATTGGTGAGCAACTGCACATAATGTTCATCGCGCGTAATGGCTGGCAGGTCACGTAACTGATCCAGCTTGGCAACCAGTTTCTTCTCCCGCCGCAAGATACGACGGTATTCCGCCGCCACCACCCGGGTGGGATTAAAGATAAGGTGACCTTCATTGCCATCAACAATTACCAACCCCCCGGAGTGAATACCTTTAAGCTCGCCGACACCCATGACTGCGGGTACACCCACAGCATTCGCCAGGACAGCCGTATGAGACAGGCTGGAACCTTCAAAACAGATTACCCCAGCCAGCAGTTCCGGAGGCACCGAGGCTATCGCAGAGACACTGACATGTGGCGCGATCAGCACCACAGGTTCAGTAAAGTTAGATTGCTCTACGCTGCCACCACGCCAAGCACGATAGAGCTTGTTACCTAGATGCTGAATATCTTCGTGACGGGCCCGCAAATATGGGTCATCCATGGCCCGGAACAACTCGGTAAAATAGTTTACCGTTAAACGCAGTGCCCCGGGCAACCAGTGACCGGCCTGAATCTCTTTCACCACTCTGTCAGTAAACGAGCGATCTTCCAGCAGCATCTGATAAGTATCGAAAATAGACGCAACACTATCAGACAGTTCATCACCCAGAGCCGCACGCTCATCATCAATTTCACTGCAAACCTCAACCAGGAGGTTGCGCCATTGCTGCAGCGAAACGTCAATATCGTCACAACTGGCATCCGCTATCTGTGACAGCTCATCGGAATCACACAGCACTACCCGGCCAATACCTACCCCAGGAGCACCACGAATACCACTGGCACGCAGATTCTTTTCTGAATGACTGCTATTGCTGGGCAGATTAGAGACGATAAATGCCAGTTGTGAAGCCAGGGTCAACAACATGGCTTCACTTTCATCACTGAAAGGTTCAGCCAACACACTTTGGACGACCAGCGCGCCGATGACTTTGCCACTGCGAACCAACGGCACGCCACAGTAGCTTTTATAGCGTTCCTCATGGGAACCCTGCACATAATAAAAATCGGGATGACTGGCAGCATCACCCAGATTGATCGGATGCCGGGTCTGCGCTACCTTGCCGACCAGACCTTTCCCAGCGGGAATGGTTACCCGTCCGGTGATATCCAGGCCATGACTGGCCAGAAGTTGCATCTCTTGCTGATCATTAATGCGATAGAGACTACAAACATCGGCACCGGTATATTCGCTGATGGAGTCAACAATCAGACGGACCTGCTCCTCGGGCGACTCCACCATCGCCACAGCCTGCACTATACGTGTCAGTTCCAGTACCAGATTTTTCATGCCTTGATTTAGCCTGTTCTCTCTACTCGGAAGGGTGTGGCACCTCCAGATTCAGCTGCATTCTTACGGCCGCTTCTCCATCTGCATAATACTGTGCCAAACGACTGACCGGTGAGAAACCCAAACGCCGGTATAGGGTCTGTGCCCTCTGATCTCCGGCTCTCACTTCCAGTCTCACAACAGCATACTGTAGTGACCGCAAATAACCCAGTGCAAATCGAAGCAACTGTTGAGCAACGTTTTGACCACGATAAACAGGAGCCACAGCCACCGAATAAATCCGTGCCGGGCGTGGACTTTTTGGCACTAACACCAGCAGATAACCGACAATTTGCTCACCAACCTCAGCAACCAGGGTCACGGCACTGGCACGACTGATCAGATAACGCATTTGCCGGGGCTTAATCTGATCGGTAACAAAGCTGAGATTTTCGATCTCCAGTAACCGCGCAGCATCAGCTGGCGTAGCCCGGCGCAGTGTCACCGGCAAGTTCACCGCCCACGCTGCTCTAGACGGCGGGCAAACTCGTGCATAATCTGCATATACAGTTCATTGCCCAGATAACGGTCCTCAACCCGATGATCAATGCTGGGGTTATCATTGACCTCAATCACATACACCTGATTGTCTTTCTGTTTCAGGTCGACCCCATAGATGCCTTGCCCGATCATTGCTGCAGCTTTAATCGCAGCATCCAGCACCCGGCGCGGCACCTCAAAAGTCGCTAGGGTCTCAAAGCCACCTGAAGTGGTGCTGTGATCGCCATGGTTATAGATCTGCCAATGGTTACGTGCCATATGATAACGACAGGCATAGATAGGCCGTCCATTCAGGATGCCAATACGCCAGTCAAACTCGGTAAAAAGATACTCCTGCACCAGCAATAAGGCCGTATCCTTTAACAACGACTGGGCACGCTGCCGCAATGCATCACGGTTATCGACCTTGAAGACACCTTTTGAAAACGAACTTTCCGGCAGTTTTAATACCAGCGGATAATTGAATTCAGCCTCGATCAGATCCAAGGACGCATCACTGCTATCGCCAACCACCCGGGTTTTCAATGAAGGCACACCGTTATAGCTGAACGCATCGTGCAGAAATACCTTGTTGCAGCAGCGCAGAATGGAGGTGGAATCATCCATCACTACCAGCCCTTCCCGCTCGGCACGCCGGGCCAGACGATAGGTATGGTGATCGATGGCCGTAGTCTCACGGATAAACAATGCATCAAACTGGCTGATATGAGGCATATCCTGAGCGGTGACAGGTTGCGCATGAATACCCACTTTGGCAGCTGCTTTTATAAACAGCTTGATAGCCTCTTTGTCACTGGGCGGAAACGTCTCTTCCGGATCCACCAGAATTGCCATATCCCAGCGCAGCCGCTTTTTCGCCGCTGGCCCTTTCCAGCTTTGTGCCGTATACAGTTTCAACCGCAGCATAAACTGCTGTTGTGCCGCCTGATCAAGCTCAGTAATTGCCAGACGCCGTAACTGCAACTGCAAACCCTCAGCCTGCCGTTTTACCAACAGGTGCAGCAGTGGTGCGGGATAATTATCAAACAGTTGGCAGGCCAATTTCTGCCACGCTTCCACGGCAGTCCAGCCAAAATAAATGTTCAGTTCTAGTGTGTCACCAACGGCCAATGCCTGACGTAATGCTTCGGCATGCCCTACACTAAGCCCACTCAGGTCGGCCTGGGACAGATCACGCAGGTCGTTGATACAACTCACATTCGGCAACACCCGATGCTGACGCGCTTCGGCCAACAGCGAGCAGTAATACCCACGACTTAGGTAATGCGCGGTATCACATAGGTTGATGATTCGGGTACGGGGCTCATTTTTTTGCGGATAATCCGTCAGATAGTGATCAAACCCGATCACATTGAGGTCCCGATATTCAGCCAGCAGATCTTCATGATCTACCACCACCAGCGTCTTAAGCATTAGAGTTCCTTATCCGTCAGCGCCAGGCCGGACAATGTCGCCAATACCTGAATAAATGCGGCCACAGAATTCAGCGGCGCTGTTTCGGACATGGTGTGGTACCCCGAAGTGGGAATCTGCAACGTAGTGCCATCCACCAGACCACCGGATGCCGCAATAATACGGCCCATCTCAGTAGACCCCAACGAACCCGGCTCTTCACCTTTAGCGATAAGTTGTGTATTGCGAGCTTCAACCCACTGGTCCTTAAACTGGTAGCGGTAACCCAATGCATCACAAGCGCTCACCAATTTGGCTGTCAATGCCGGATTAAACACGGCATTAGCATCACGATTACGCAGTACCAGATGTTGTTGACTGGCACTCTCTTGATCAGGATAGGGGCTGGTATCCACCACAATGAGCTGGTTGGTGCTGCTACCAAAGCGCCGAAACCACTCCAGCAGATATCGCCAGCTTTTACCGGCTTCTTCCTGCGCAGTGAAAAACACCGTTCCCTGAAAACCCAGTTCAAACAGGTAGACCAGTACAGCGACAGTCAGCACGTTATCCAGTTGCGCCACCAGGCTATTCTCATCAACCTTTAGCCGGTCCGTAAAAGCCACAGGGGTTCCAGCCTCCAGGTGCTCCAAGCCCTTAAGAATAAAAATCAGGTTATTACGGTATTCACAGATGTACGCCTTATCCACTTCGCCGCGACCACGATAAGCGCCTGACCAGGGTTCGTAGGCAAACACTGTTTCCGATGAGAAACGATCGACAATTTTTTTCATTAACTGCTCATCGACTGAGTTACCCAGCAGGTCGGAACGGGCGCCAGCAACAAAAGCGGCATACTGGAACTCATTGGGTCCGGTACAAATCAAACCATGGCGATCTGAGTGAGCAGAAAACATCATGCTGTACGGATCATTGCCCTGAGCGACAAGCACCCCTTCGTACCAAGTGACATTGGCACCCCGCAATTCCAGCTCACGCTGCAAAACCCGGAAAAAAGAGTGCTCTGCCCCCACCACACTGGGCGTGTGAATTAATAGAGACAATAAGCTGAGAAATGAAGATGGCAGTAGTGACGAAGCGCCTTCATCAACGCAATGAGGTGTATCAGGTTTCATAGGCCGCAATCCATTCGAGGGTGGGTGCTTGCCCGCTCAGAAACTGATTGTCTGGGCACCTGAACCTTGTAATTAAAGATTGCTAAATAGCACCGAATGACCTACCTCGCAATAAAAAAAATCATCTGATGCAAAAAAAACACCGGCTTAAAACGGCTGTTAGGTTTTTACAATAAAGTCAGGCGAAAACAGGCCGACAACCCGTTTACCTAAACAGAGGAAATAGCAATGGAAGTCTCCGGCATCGCCAACCTGGCTACCGCCATGAGCCAGCAGGCCGTTCAAACCGAGCTGGCGGTAAAGTCTGTCGACATGGCAAACGATATGATTGAAGCCCAGGGCGAAATGATGTTGCAGCTGTTGCAGGTTGCGGGCCAGACCCAATTGAGTCTTGACCCCTTAAGCAGCCTGGGCACTCAGATCGACGTGATGGCCTGAAGACCATCGTTCTATCGCTAAAACAGCGCTCTCTGCGGCGTGATCAAGGTATCAAAATCCACCCCTAAGAACTGCAGAATACTCTCCGCCACCGGACGAATCTGTTTCTCGATATAGTGCTGGTAATCCAATGGTGATTGCCGAAACTCAACAGGTTCCGGGCCATTGACTGTCATCAAATACGCGATCCGGCTACCGGGATGGAATGGACTGGACTGTCCCCGTCTGAGATACACCTGCTCTGCCTTAAGCGCCGCCTGGACCTGTGGTGGACGGTTTTTACGATAATCTGACAACGACTGGCGTAGACGCTTGCGATACACCAACGCCTCATCCATTTGACCCGCCATCACCTGAGACACCGTATGCTGAATCAGCGGTAACCAGGGTTCATCATGAAAAATTTTCTGGTACAGCTGTTCCTGAAACTGGCGCGCCAGCGGAGTCCAGTCACTGCGTACATTTTCCAGACCACGGAAAATCAGTGTTTCTTCGCCCTCTCGGCTGATTTTCAAACCCGCATAACGTTTTTTGCTGCCCTTTTCCGAATGTCGGATAGTCGGCATCATAAAGCGCCGATAATGGGTTTCGTACTCAATTTCAAGACAGCTTTCCAGACCAAAACGCTGCTTCAGGTTATCACGCCACCAGCGATTCAAATACGCGGCCATGGCTTCCCCTTTGGCAGTTGCATCGGCCTGCGGATAATCATCCCCTAACCAAACAAACACTGAGTCGGTATCACCGTAGATCACCTTAACGCCAAACTCTTGCTCAATACACTCGCGGGTTTTCAACAAAATCTCATGCCCGCGCAGCGTAATTGAGCTGGATAAACGCTCATCGTAGAAGCGACAAAGATTCGAACCCAATACTCCATAAAAGGCGTTCATAATGATTTTTATCGCCTGCGACAGAGGTTGGTTCTGTTTTTGTTTGGCCCGGTCCCGTGCCTGCCAAAGGCCCGAGATCAGTGCTGGCAGAATATGTTTGCTACGGGAGAAAATGGCATGGTTAAAACCCGGCAGCAGATCATCAGCTACAGCCCCGGTTTTAAGGCCTTCGGCCAGGCTTAATGGGTCGATACAGAAGGTACGGATAATACTGGGATACAGGCTTTTGAAGTCCAGCACCAACACCTGCCGATACAAACCCGGAACTGAGTCCATGACATAGCCACCGGGGGCACCCAGTCCCGACATGCCGGACGCATAAGGGGGCGCAACATAACCGGCGCGATGCAGACGCGGCAGATACTGGTTATCAAATGCAGTGGCTGACCCCCCAACACGATCCAACGCCAGTCCGGTCAGTCGCGCCCGCTCCACCAGATAATCAAGCAGTTCAGCCTTGGCGAAGATATCCAGCACTAACCGGCAGTCTTCCAGGTTGTAGCGTGCCAGCGCCGGTTTATCTTCCCGATACAAGCGTTGAATTTCTTCACCACGGTCGGCGGGATGGTCAATTAACTTGCCTCGCTGCAACAGCGTGTTGGCGACAAAGTCCAGAGCAAAGCTCTCAAACTGCCAGGTAGCGCCACGTAAGGTATCGATACCATCCAATACCACGCGGCCAGCGATTCGCACCCAGCTATTGCCTTCCCCCTCAGGACTCATCTGCATGGCAGAGCCGTCTCGCCCCAGTGCCAGGGGAATGCCGAGCTGCCGTGCCCGACGCAACAACACACGACAATCAAACTGGATGACATTCCAGCCAATGAGCAAATCCGGGTCATAGCGGTTGATCTGTTGCAGTAAGGCCCTGATCAGGCTGGATTCATCTCTGACATAAATCACCGTCGTATCAGAGTGGCCTGCTCCCACAACCCAAACCCGTTGCAGATCTTCAGCATAAAGCGCCGCTGACAATATCCGGTCAGCGTTTAAGGTCGTTTCAAGGTCGATTGATAGCACCCGAAACACAGGCACAACCTCACAGGGAGCCAGCTTTAAGCCGCCATTTTCATCGTGCCGCCAATGAACACCGCCCTGAATAAATCGCTCCATCAGGTAACGATCTACCGGCCGGATATCCTCTTCCATGACAGCAATACCAGCGTCCTCTAGTCGGCTGATAACGTTGCGGCTTAGTGACAGTGCATTGCAATACAGCGCCATGACCGGCTGTTGCTGTAAGTCATGTAGCTCCACATCAGCCAGGTGCCAGCCTGACAAAGGCTGTAATAATTGCTTAATCTGATTTGCAGCGGATGCATGGACAAAAAAAACATTCGATTGATGCGTGAGCGTCAGGGACTGAGCTCCAGCCGAGGTCTGCAACCAATAGGTAAAACAGATGCCTTGCTGGCTATCACGCTGCTGCCGGGTCAGTAGAAATCCGGTTTGAAGCGCGGCGGCATCAGTCAAACGGAGTCACGATGTCCGGAGCCTGTAACTCCGGAAACGCCTGACGGACCAATTCAATATCGCTGCTTTGAAACAACAGTTTCAGGTTTGGGCCTGCATCCATGGTGAGGTAAATTTCAGTGCCCGCGGCCCGCAGCTGCCAAACACGCTGCATCGCGGCCACAGACTCGGGTTGCCAATACAAGAGTGGTGGCCAAGCGGCGATCATAGTGGCATGCATGGACAATGCATTTTGTTCTGCGGTTTCTCCCAAGCGGGTGAAATTGCGCTGATAAATCGCCTGTTTTAGGGTTTTCAGGTCCTGTTCGGCCTGTTGCGGCCAGGACTGGTACAGCGGTGCAGTCTCCAGCGTACGCTGCATACCCGCACGGGAATCCACTGTTTTTTCTGCCGTACAGACTTTCAGTAATCCGATACAGAAACCAGGCCAACTCTGTGGCAGCGGTTCAGCAAAACTGTCCATCCCATCGGGTTGCTGCCCTTTGTGCCATTCAACAAAACCGTCAAACATTGAGCGGCTGGCGCTGCCACTGCCCATCCGTGCAAAAGCTGATAACTGCTCTGGATTCAGCTGCAGCTGATAAAACTCATTCAGCGCCAACATAAGCGCTGCAAAACCTGACGCTGAAGATGCCAGCCCGGCAGCGGTCGGGATATTATTTACCGTTTCTACCATCACCGACTGTTGCAGGTCGCGCCGAAACAGACCGATAAACTCCAACACTTTGCGACTAAAATTCGTATCGAGTTCCAGTCGCTGGCCATTGAGCCAGACCTGGTCGTGACCATCCGCCGGAGTGATCCTGGTCTGGCTGCCCAGGCTTCCCAATGAAATTGATAACGATGCATTGACCGGCAGGTTGAGTTCGCGATCGCGTTTACCCCAGTATTTGCACAAAGCGATATTACTGGGCGCAAAGGCGTCTGCCTGCTTACCCGGTTGCGGAGAGTTTGGCAGCACCTGCGCGACTACCGTGGCTTTAGATAAACTCAATGCTCACTCCCTGCCGGGACACGGCAATCGGAATCTGCTCATAACCAGTTAACTCAGGGGCAGCGCCCAGCGTCACTACACAGTCTCCCAAACCAGAACCGGATATCTTCACCCCCAGAACCTCAGGAAAACCTCGTAAGCGATAGATCATATCGCTCAGGGTTGCATCATTGACCCCAAGAGCATCCAACAGTCCCTGATATAGATTCATGGTGCGCCCGACCACTGCCCACTGCGCTGACTGGATAGCAGCAATACTCTGCTGACTTGTTTCGCCCATCAAGCGATACAGCTGTTTATACAGCACCGGGCATTGCGCTGACTGATGTTCCACCGCGCGCAGAACCTCTGGTGTCGGGGTTTTATATCCGGCGTAATACAGCCCCAATTGCGGTGCTGCCGCCAGGGGCACAATTTCACGAGGCGCAAAGCGATAGGCCACCAGGCCACCGTAAATACTGGCCACCAGATCGGTGCCGGAGCCCCTGCCCTGTTGCACCTCATGAACCGCAGCGAGGGCTCGATCAAATAACTCAACGGGCTCCAATGACAAGCCTGCATAGGCATGCAGAGCAGCCACCGTGCCGGCAGTAACCGCTGCGGATGAACCCAGACCTACAGTATGAGAAAACTCGGACTCGATTTTCAGCGTAAAACCAGCAGGGAGCTCAGACTGTACCTGGCGGATCGCCGCCATGACAAAGCTTAGCGACGCATGCGGCGCAAGTTGCTCCAAACAGGTCTGGTGTTGCCCCAGCGCAGAATCCACCTGCACCAACCGGTCAGACCGGGGGGTGAGGGTAATATGAATATATTTATCTACCGCGCAAGCAACCGCCTGCTCGCCAAACAAAATGGCATGTTCACCCAGCAGCATAATACTGCCTGGCACACTCAACTTAATCGTCTGCACACCAAGCCCCCCGAGCGGACTGCTGCAATACCACTGGCCTGATACCTGTGACCGCTTCACAAGTGTTTATTGATACATCTTCAGGCAAAAAAACCAGTACCTGGCCTGCCTGATCACCCCGGTGGGCACCGGCGCCACTGACTTTAGCTGCACCACCAAGATTTTCAATCTGTTGGATAAGTGCCGCCACCCGGTCAGGTACCACACCGATCTGTTGTAACAGGCGATGGTTGTCACGGATCAAACCGATCACTTTGTCGACACGGAGCCAATTCTGTTCAATCTGATCCGTCAGATCAGCAAACTCGTTCCATATATGACTCTCTGCATAGCGCAGCCTGACCTGTTCTACTACGTCTCCGGTAGAGCAGTCCGGACGTCCAGTGTCCATGCGGCACCAACCCGAGCCAAGCGGCAGTGATACGGCGGACACTCTGTCATTCTGCACTTTAACAGCACCACCAAAGGTTACCGTAGCGGCATCCAGCAAACTGCCCCTGCCATGCTGCAACCGTTCACAAAATCGAACCTGCTGCATAAATGCACATCGCTCCAATAACCGGGCTGGGGTACATTGCAACATGGCGGCAATCACCGCTGCCGATGAGCCGAGACCCGCGCCGGTTGGAATACTGCTGTTAAGCGTAAAACATCCGCCGGTTGGCGGATAAAGCGACAAAATGTAGAACAACAGTTCGATCGGCTGGCCCAGCACCTCACTCATACTCAGCTGGCCATCGAGGAATTGCTGATATGCCTGATCCAGTTGCATACGCCAACCAGACAGGCTGGATAAGGCGATACTGGTTTCAGCAAACACAGGACTTAGGAAGGTCAGTTGTTCAGAACAAGGCGCTGGGGTAAAACTCACCTCGACCCGTTCTTGAACAGCCATTGCCAGCGCAGGTGCTCCGTAAACGACTGAGTGCTCACCACTCAGAATCAGCTTGCCGGGGGCCTGCGCTTTCATTAGCAGATGACGTATTCCCGCTTATGTCCGCTGATGGCAGCCAAGCGAAAACGTCCGGTGGTACCTTGGGGGATATCATGATGCTCGCCATCCCGTGGGTCGGGATAACGGTACAGAGACAGGTATTCGTCATAGCTGACGGATTGCCGGGTCTCCAGCATATTCTTGTGCACCAGTGTATGTAGACAGTGTTCATAACCGACAACCACAGTGCCAGCAAAGAATTCGGCGACACATCCAGAGCCATAACTGAAAAAACCGATTCTCTTACCCGCCAGATTCTGCTTACAGTTCTCAAGTAACGAACTGAGCCCGATATACATGGACGCGGTATAACTGTTGCCGATCAGACGATTGTAATACAGGGTATCTTCGATCTGCTGCTCCAACTGATCAGGGTTCAAGCCACACTTGTTCAGTTTCGCCAGGTGTTTATGGGCTTTTTCTGCCATACGACTAAACGGAAGGTGATAGCAGAAATGAGAAAAATCGGAAAACGCTAAAGAACTGGCTTCGACAAAATTTTCCCAGGCTTTTTTCAGCGATTTGAGATACACCTTGGTGGAATACTTACCATCTACCAGCGCGGTATTACGGTAATTTGGCCGCCAGAAATCCATCACATCTTCCGTGTGATTACCCACTTCCGGGGCAATTTCAATCAACCGGGGGTTGGCGCTGATCAACATGGCAACGGCACCCGCACCCTGAGTGGCTTCACCCGCAGTATCGAGATCATAACGGGCCACATCAGAAGCAATTACCATAACCTGCTTATCAGGCTGGCGGGTTACCAGAGCACAGGCCATCTGAATCGCTGCCGTAGCACTGTAGCAAGCCTGTTTGAGTTCCACGACACGACAGTTAGCATTTAAGCCGAGCAGCCGGTGGACATAAATTCCTGCGGCTTTGGACTGATCTATACCGGTCTCAGTTGCAAATAGCAGGGTGGAGATTGCTCCACTACCGACCCGCTCAACCAAAGGCTGAGCGGCATTGGCAGCCATGGTAACAATATCTTCATCAGGCGCGGGCATGGACATTTTTTCCTGGCCGATCCCCTGATAATACTTCTCGGATTCTGTCTGTTGGACCTCAGCGAGCGTCCTTAAATCCAAGTAATAATTGGGTGTATAGAAACTGATTTCGTCAATACCGACAGACATTCTTGGATCTCAATCCTCAGTACTTATCTAACACAAGCGTCCGGTTATTGAACAAAGTTTTGATATCCGGAACACCCAACAGGAACATAGCGGTGGTGAATTGTTGATGTAATTTTTCAATCTCTACCACCACTGCATCGGCGGATTTCATCGCCGGTTGCAGGAATGGGGCCGCCATGCCACACAAAGAGGCGCCGAGTATAACAGATTTCACCATGTCGATCCCATCTCTTAACCCGCCACTTGCGACTATGGTGGCACGATCAAGAAACACTGCAGATTGCTGCAGGGCCACAGGAGTTGGCACTCCCCAATCCTGAAATTTGAGTCCCAGATCATCACCACTGCCCGCCCGGTGATGTTCTATACGGCTCCAGGAAGTACCGCCGGCACCGGCCACGTCAAAGTGACGGACGCCGGCCTTTAATCCCAGTTCAATATCCGGTGCAGTGAGGCCACAGCCGACTTCTTTCAGTAGCACGGGCACTGACAATTGTCCGGCAATAGCCGCAATTTTGTCTGCCAGCCCGGAGAAATCCGTATCTCCTTCCGGCTGCACAGCTTCCTGTAGCGGATTCAAATGCAGATACAAACCATCAGCCTGCAGACAGTCCACGGCTGCCTGAGCTTCTACGATGCCCATGCCATAGTTCAACTGTACGGCGCCCATATTGGCCAGCAGCGGGATATCCGGAGCAAATTTACGTAATTCAAAGCTGTTACGAGCGGCGGGATGAGTGAACATCACCCGTTGCGACCCAACCGCTAAGGCAACCCCGCAACGCTGCGCTGCTTCTGCCAAATTACGATTAATCCGGGCCACCAAATCATGATCACCGCCCGTCATGGATGAGATCAACAAAGGAAAACTCAGGGGGCGACCTAAAAATTCAGTGCGGGTATCAATAGCTGACAGCGCCAATTCTGGCAATGCCCGATGCTGCAGCTGAATCTGATCAAAATAGGCAGCCTGGCGATCGGTATCCGGATCATCACCAATAATACGGATATGCTCGACTTTTCGATTATTGGTCGGATCAGACATCACCGCTCCAGTTTCAGATGTGCTTCCATCAGCTCACCAGGGTTGGTCTGAGCTGCCAGTAGCGATAGCTCACCACACAGCACAGTTGCAGCACAGATTGCTGCAAGACGGCGGGCATTTTCTCCCGGCTCACGACTCTCTTTACACCCCAGCGCGCTGAGATTTTCTTCCACAAAGCCCAAGCCTTTACCGTTACCAACCGAACCAACTATCAGGTTAGGCAGTGTACAGGAGAAATATAGGTCACCTTCACGAACTTCGGCATGTACCACGCCCTGTGAACCTTCAATAATATTGGCGGCATCCTGGCCGGTAGCAAGATAGAAAGCTAACAGCATATTGGCATAGTGTGCATTCGCACTGCGCAAACCACCAGCGATCATCGTACCAATCAGGTTCTTTTTAATATTGAGGTCAACCACTTTTTCCGGCGTGGTTTTCAGGCGCCTCTCACATAGTTCACGGGAAATCGTGATTTCACTGATAACATATTTACCCCGGCCCAGAATGCCATTAACCGCTGTGGCTTTTTTATCAGAGCAATAGTTACCGGAAATAGAACAATATGTTAACTGCGGGTACTCGGTAAGTATCCATGGAATCAGTTTATCCGCCGCATTAGTGACCATGTTGTGGCCTGAAGCATCACCCGTGGTGAACTCCAACCGCAAATACATCAGGTTGGCCACTATCTGGCTATGCATATCAATTAGCCGTGCAAAACGACTGCTCTGAGCAACCACTTGATTCATATCGTCCAGACGGGTCACCAGGCTATGCAACGCAGCCACAGCGGCAGGGGCGTCAGCTGCCTCCAGCAAAATCGAACGTGTCATACGCTCATCCACTACCGTGGTTTTGATACCCTCAGTCAAACATGATACCCGGGCACCCCGGCCAACAGAGTGCCATAACGGTGTCTCGTAAGTAGCCAGAGGAACACTGAGCTTTTCCTGCAGCACTGGGCCGCAGATGTTAATCGGCCCCACACTACGCATGGGTACTGGAGCCTGAGTGATTTTGTGTGTTTTCATCGGCGGTGCGCCAGCAGGAGTAAAGAAAAAAGGGCTGCCTAAGGCAACCCTTTTTTATAACAACAGGTTGGCAGGGATTCTATAGAACCCCCTACCGGTAATGCAACCCGCTTAACCCTGTTCCTGCTCTGGTTTTACATTACCCAGGTTAGGTTCAGGCAAGACTAGCTGCATAGTATCCAGCAACTGCCCCATACCATTCAGCAAACGATACTGGGCGATCATGTGATCGTACAGTGCATTGGTCAGGTCGTTTTTCGCAGAAAATACTTCATTCTCGGTATCCAGCAAATCAAGCAAAGAGCGCTGGCCGATATTGAATTGTTTCTGGTAGGAATTACGGGTCTGCTCACTGGCCACAACGTGCTGCTGCAGATAAGGGATCTGGCGCGCCAGAATCTCCTGTGCATTCCAGGACAACTCAACACTCTGTACTACCTGACGGTGGGTATCTGCAGATATCGATTTTGCTGCTTCGATCTGGTGCTGGGTTTGACGAACACGAGCACGGTCAGCGCCACCGTTGTACATGTTGTAGCGCAGGCGCAACATGGCAACAAAGTCTTCGTTGATGCCATCAACACCATCAATATCATTATTCCAGGTACGGTCTACTTCGAGGTGCAAACGCGGAGCCCAGCGGGCACGAGAAGCCTCATACTGAGCGACTGCCGCCATAGTATCTGCTTCTGCCACACCCAGCGTTGGATGGTTTTCCAACGCATACTTAACCGCACCTTCTCTGGTTTCAGGCAAGCTAACGTCCAGTTTAGGCATCATAAATTCGCCTTCTGGCAGCTGACCTGTAATACGCTGGTAAGTTGCCTGCGCATCAACAAGATTATTCTCAGCCGCCAAAACATTTACTTCAGCCAGTGCTAAACGACCTTCAGCCTGCTGAATTGATGCCAGCGCGCCCAGGCCTGACTCCGACCGACGTTTAATCTGGTCGTAGATACGGACATGACTAAATAAGGTCTCTTTGGCCTGCTGCAGCAGCTCTTGGCGGCGCATGACTTCTAGATAAGCACGACTGGCTTCAAGCGCATAACGCTCAGCAGTTTCGACTACACGCTGATCAGCAGAATCAGCACGAGCGGTCTGACGTTCTACTTCCTGTTTGGTGGCAAAACCATCAAACAGCATCTGACGCAGACTAAGACTGGCTTCCTTCCGGTGTAGCTCGACGTTATCAAAACCATTGGCACGGGTAGTTGTATTGTTAGTTTTTTCCCAACCAACGCCACCAGCAAAATCTAAAGTAGGCAGGTATCCGGCACGCGCTTGCACGACTTCCTGATAAACAGCATTGCGCGAACTCAGTGCACTTTGGACTTCCGGGTTGGTATTCAATCCCTGAATTACAACGTCCTCAAGTGTTGCCGCTATGGAGGATGCTGACATTGTTGCCAGAATGGCAGCCAACACTAGATTTTTTTTCATATTCCTTCCCTTGTATTGTTGTTCAAGGCCACTTCCGAAGTTTAGCTCAATTTTATTACAATTTTCCACTTAACAGTAAAACTAATGAAACACGGTCTGACATCCCCGTTTTACTGAAGATCGAACTCAAGTGTGCTTTAACAGTACGCTCGGTAATATCTAATGTTCTGGCAATTTCTTTGTTACTCATACCTTTAGATAATTCCGACAATACATCCTGCTCCCGTTCACTAAGATCTTTTAGCCGTTCATCAGGTGCCGGGGTATACGAATTTAAAACAGCTGGGCGGTGTAACAGTTTCTGTACAAGTTTCTGTAACACTTCCGGGCCGGCCCAGATTTCATCTCTGCTTACCGTACTGATGATCTGTTGCTGAATTACCGGCGTAACAAAAGTGTTGGTATAGCCACTGAAACCATCCTGCAAACATTGCATGCCACGGTCATCATCAGGCACATCATCGCCGGCAACCAATTTCAATGCTGGCGTTTTGTGGAGAATCGCTACCAGTTGCTGGTATTCATCTGCCGAGATGGAACTAATATGCACAAACACCACGGCGGGATCAGCTATGACAGCAGACTGCAGTGTGTTCAGCGCTATAATCTCTGGATTCTGAACGGCCAGTGACGCGCTCCAGCGGGCCAAAACCTTGACCCGATGGCCAAACAGAAATACCTGCATGTGTGTGTTTCATCCTTAAAAAGAGACGCAATAAACGGCTTTTTTCACCGGTCATTACAACATAAATCTAAACAGATAGATCTGTTATCGTTCAGTCAAAGCTTTATCTTTAGCTTTCAGAATCGGTTTTAACAAGTAATCCATAACGGATTTTTTACCCGTCAGGATATCAACACTTACCGTCATGCCCGCAATCAACGGCAGCGAGGTTTTATCATTGCCGATATAGGAGTTCTTAGTTTCCAGACGCGCCAGATAATAACTCTCATCCTGCTCGTCAAGAATAGTACTCGGGCTGACAAAGACCACTTTTGCATCAACACCGCCATAAATTGAGAAATCATAGGCACTGACTTTAATTCGTGCGGTTTGTCCAGGCTGAATATTGGCGATATCAGAGGGCTTGATGCGCGCCTCAACCAATAACTTATCTTCCCAGGGAATAATGTTCAGCAGTTCATCCCCCGGCTGCACAACACCATCAATGGTATTCACAAACAACTGCTTCACTGTACCTGTCACCGGTGCCCGTACTTCGGCCCTGCTGATACGGTCACTCATACCCGTTAGCATTTCATTGATCCGCGAGATTTCGGCATTCACTTCGTTCAACTCCCGGCGTGCCTCATTCCGAAACTGCAGCTCAATTTCATCACGCTTTTCCCGCGTTTCAGACAAAGTGGACTGAATACGGGGGATATCCAATCTTACCCGGTTTAACTCGCCCTTTAAGTCATTCAACTGCCGCCGCAGCCTGAGGTATTCAACTTCGGAAACCACACCCTCATCCACCAGCGGACGGGTGATATTCATCTCCTGCTGCAGTAACTGAGTACTGCGCGTCAATTGCGACTCCTGCGCACGAGCACCTTTTAGCTCCTGATTGCGCTGGGTAATCTTTTGTTCCAGACCAGCGACCGCAGCTCGCTGTTCCTGAGCGCGGCTCACATACAGCGACTCTTCCTGTCCCAACATATCCAGAAACTCATCGGGGTAACCGCTAGGGGTTTTAAATTCTCCACCGAAAGACTCTGAGCGTAGCCGCACCGACTTTGCAATCAATTCATATTTACGAACCTGGTTTTCCTTGAAACTACTGGCAAATCGCACATCATCGATGCGTAGCAATATCTGACCTTTTTGCACCACGTCCCCTTCGCGTACCAAAATTTCAGAGACTGCACCGCCCTCAAGGGTTTCTACCTGCTGCAGTTGACTGGACGGTATGATTTCACCATCCCCTCGGGTAATTTCATCCAACTGAGCCAAGTTAGCCCAGACGATGGCTATTACAATAAATGCTGCACAGATCCAGATCAGCCACTTTGCCCCACGGGGTGTTTGCTCCAGCATCGCTTCGCTGACACTGGACATGAATTTCAGATCGTCGCTGTTCGGTTTCATAATTTGCTCCTAGCGCCGGATCTGCAAGCGGCCGGACTTCAATGCTTCCAGCACACTGTCTTTTGGCCCATCTGCCACAACCCGTCCCTGATCCAACACAATAATGCGCCCGACCAACGGCAACAGTGACATCTTATGGGTAACCACCAGCATGGTGGTTTCAGCTGGCAGACTAAGTAAAGATTTTTTAACCTGCTCTTCTGAGGTGTTATCCATCGACGCGGTTGGCTCGTCCAGTATCAAGATCTTCGGTTCATGAATTAACGCCCTGGCAATAGCAACCGCCTGACGCTGGCCACCCGACAAACGCGCCCCTCGCTCGCCCACCTGCATGTCATACCCCTGAGGGTGGGTATTCACAAACTCACTGACACCCGATAGCTCAGCAGCCTTAAGCAACACCGAGTCCAGTACATAAGGCGAACCTTTGACAATATTTTCCCGCAGCGTACCGGCAAATAACATCACATCCTGCGGCACATAACCGACATTTCGACGCAGGTCGACCGGATCAATCTGTTTAACATCCACCCCATCTAGCCGAATGGAGCCGTCTTTAGCCTGGTACAGTCCCATGAGCAATTTTTCGATGGTGGTTTTACCAGAGCCAATCCGGCCAATCAGCGCCACGCGCTCACCAGGCTGGACCTTAAATGAAACATGTTCCAGCGCTTTCTGCTCGGCTTCTGGGTAGGCAAAGCTGACATCACGAAATTCAACCTTGCCCGCCAGATGTTCGCGGTTAACAAACTCCTGCCCCTCTTCACGCTCGACTGGCAGCGCCATAATCGCATTCAGTGATTTCAACGCCGTTGACGCCTGGTGTAGACCGATAACCAAGTTGGCGACCTGAGACATCGGGGCCAGCGCCCGACCCGATAAAATAACGCAGGCAATCAATGCCCCCATCGTCATTTCACGTTCACTGATCAGGTAGACACCGCCAACTACGATACCCACAGACGTCAGTTGCTGCATAAAACCGGCAAAATTGACCACAGAGGCTGACAGCACCCGAGAACGCAGACCCCATTTGGCGATATAGCCGCTGGCTTGCTCCCATTTTAATTGCATGGAAGAGGCGACCCGTTGCGTCTTCACAGTCTCCATCGCCGTTAAGCTTTCGACCAGCGTCGAATTTTTCTGCGCAGTAGAAGCAAAGGTTTTTTCTACTGCCTGCTTTAAACGACCTTTGGCAATCAAGGCATAGATAATAATCAACGGAATCGCCACCACCGGAACAACCACCAGCGGACCACCAATATAAGCAATCACCAGTAAAAACAGGAACGCAAACGGCAGGTCAATCAGAATGGTATTGGACGTGGAATAGAGAAAATTTCTCAGACTATCAAATTCACGCAAGTTGCTGGCAAATGAGCCGACGGATGCCGGCAGGGCTTCAAAGCGCAGCGACATCACTTTTTCAAAGATAATCGAGGACATCATTACGTCCCCTTTTTTGGCAGCTACTTCAATAAAGTAAGCCCGCAGCATTTTCAAAAGAAAATCAAACAAGTAAATAATAAAGACACCGGCTGCCAGCACCCAGAGCGTTTCCAGAGCATCATTCGGCACCACCCGGTCATACACGTTCATCACAAACAGCGGATTAGCTAACACAAACAGATTAATCAGGAATGAGGCGAGCAGCACATCTCGATAGATTGCTGAAGAGTATTTAATACTGCCCCAGAACCAGTGACCCTTATGCCCTTCCAGCAAGCGGGTCATCTGTTTTTGGAACTGGTACTCGAGGCGAACAAAAATTGCATACCCCAGATAACGCGCTTCCAACTCAGCGATGCTGCAGGTATGACTGCCACCACTCTCCGGCTGATACAGCACCGCCTCATCCTGGCCTATATCGATACTGAGCAACACACAAGCATCGGCATTGTCCAGCAGCAACACCGCAGGTAGCACCAAGGGAGAGATTTTACGCAAGGAACGCTGACGCACAGCGGCAGAAAAACCGGCATTTTTAGCGGCGCGAATAAATAACTTCGGGGTCAGCTTGCCATCTTCCAGTGGCAGACCATCACACAACACTTCGGCAGACAGCGGCCGGTGATTCTGCTCTGTCAGGTGTACCAGACAACCAAGCAGCGGATCGTGGTTTACATCCATTAAATTACCTTACCGAATAAACGTAGTCGCGCTTGACCTGGTGCGACCGTGACAGGATACTGACGATATACACATAAACTAAACTGAATTACTCTAACAAACCAATATGTTATACGCCATCCGTAACGCTGCAGGCCATATCATTAGCCTGTCAGAAGCTCAGCAGTCGAACTCAGAGCCTGTTGCTCTGCAAGATGAAGAAGTGCTGCGCTTTCTGGCCATCGGCAATGACGCCATAAATAACGGTGACTTCCTGGAAAATTCGGATGCTGCCATCGCTCGAATTCTGGAAGACCTTATCGATGTTCTGATCACAAAAAACATGATTATGTTCACCGACCTTCCCGAACCTGCCCAGAAAAAACTGTTGGGCCGCAAGCTTGTGCGTAACCTGCAAAATCCAGATCAACCCGCCGACACCCCGGCCGACGCCAGCTCCTTCCTGATTGAAGAAGACGACAACTTTTAAGTGTTAGCGCTTAATTCTGGCAAAAGTTGAGCGCATCGTTCAGAAAATCGCGTATAACGGGATTGCTGGGACCGGGTTAGTGCCGCGAAATTGATTCCGCGCATGATGTCCGCGCAGGCAAGTAATAATGGCAGCGCATTGTGCGGATCCTGTTTAACCAGTTCCAAAGATGCCTGTACACGGTTTAAAGCAATACTCATATGAGTCGGCAAAGTCTGCTGAGCAGCACTGAAACACTCATACGCCAGCTTCACATCACCCTTTTTGAATGCAGCCATGCCCTTCAGGTTATGTCTGCCCCAGGGCAGTTCCAACATCCATTTATTGACTTCCCGTCGCCGCTCCTGAAACCCGGCTGCCAATTCAGTATCCTGTACCGCGTCAGCCATCAACTCCATCCGCTCACACTGTTCTGACTGCGGTAACGACTGGTACAAACGCCAGGCATCCTGCAAAATTTGTAACTGGCGCTGCTCATTACCGGACTCCCGGTAAAATACCGATGCCATCAGTTTTGCAATAAACTTTACTTCAAGTGTCTCAAACTCCATCCCGACACGTTCAAGCAGCTCTACCATGTCTCGCTCAGCCTGCCCCTGACCATTACATAAGCCCAATGCTCGTGCACAGCCAAAGTACCATTCAGGAGTCTGAAAAACCGAATGCTTAGCGTACTGAATAGCCTCCTGATAGGCAGTGACCGATAAAGGATATTGGCCGGCCTGAAATGCCAGATCTGCCAGCTCGGCCTGCAGTAATGGCATACAGGGTTGCAGCATTACCGCCTTACGCAGCAGCATCACTGCCCGTTCCAGCTCGCAACTGTCGCGATAACAACGAGCCAACCATAAGTAGGCCTCAAGCGATACCTGGCCCTGATCAATTAACCGGTGGAAATAACCTGCAGCCTGCTTAAAGCGCCCCAGGTGATAGCACGCCATGCCTTTACCCACTTCCGCCCATGGCAGCTCTCTGCTCTTGGTCATGGACTCAAACAGTAATAGGGCCTGTTCATACTCCCCCTGCCCCAATAGCGCAATCGCTTTAATACGCAGCAAATACTGGTGCAGGCCGGGATACTGCCCCATCACCTGATCACATGCCTGCGGCACAGACTCAAGCTTGCCGCTGTCTATCAGTCCCTCGACCGAGGCTAAAACCTTTTTCATGCGCATCAATTTTTCGATGGCGGTCTGTAAGCGGGGAAAATCGTAAGGCTTAGCGATAAAATGGTCGGGGGAATTTTCCAACGAGCCGTGCAAAACTTCTGAGGTTTCCTGATCCACTATCAGGAAAAAGCAGCTGGTGACACTGAGGATTTTTTCATGATTGGCTTCCTGCAGCAATTGCAGGCCATTTTTCTGCCCATCGCCCATCTCATATACAGAAAACACTAAGTCAAATTGCATCTCCCGCATCAGGCTCAACGCCATATTCACCGATGATGCGGGCATAATAGAGGCAAAGCCCAACCGACTCAGACAACTCCGCAGAGTACCAAGGTCTTCATGACTGCGATCTACGATCAGGACAGATTTGCCTGTATTGCGGTTTTCCATGACTTGAACACTAACAGAGACCGACCAAAAGTAGCATAGGAATCAACTCATTAGCAAAGGCTGCGGTGTTTGAAACAGAAAAAACCCCGCACCAAAGGTAACGGGGTTTTTTTAATTCAACAGCAGCCTGAATCAGTCTTTCAGCAGATCCCGACCCTTATTGGCAGCAATACGCATACGCAGCGCATTCAGTTTGATAAATCCGGCTGCATCTTTCTGGTCGTATGAACCGGCATCGTCTTCAAACGTCGCGATATTTTCATCAAACAAACTTTCTTCTGAACGACGACCCACCACAGAAACAGCGCCTTTGTAGAGCTTGACCCGAACATCACCATTCACATAGCGCTGGGAATAATCGATCATCTGCTGCAACATTTTACGCTCATCCGACCACCAGAAGCCGTTATAAATAACCTTGGCGTAACGCGGCATCAGTTCATCTTTCAGGTGTGCGGTTTCACGATCGAGTGTCAGTGATTCAATAGCACGATGGGCTTTCAACATGATGGTGCCCCCTGGAGTCTCATAACAGCCACGAGATTTCATACCAACAAAACGGTTTTCCACAATATCCAGACGGCCAACACCATTGGCACCACCGACCTTGTTCAGGTATTCCAAAACAGTCGCCGGTGACATCTTCTCACCATTAATGGCAACAATATCACCATTGCTATAGGTCAGCTCGAGGTAAGTTGGCTCATCCGGTGCCTGCTCAGGTGCCACAGACCAACGCCACATATCTTCTTCCGCCTCAGCCCATGGGTCTTCCAGAATGCCGCCCTCATAAGAGATATGCAGCAAATTGGCATCCATAGAATAAGGAGATTTTTTCTTCTTGGAAGAAAAATCCACAGGGATATCGCGATCTTCGCAATACTGCATCAGCGTTTCACGGGAGGTCAGATCCCATTCACGCCAAGGTGCTATCACATGCACACCCGGTTTGAGCGCGTATGCACCCAGTTCAAAGCGCACCTGGTCATTACCCTTACCGGTCGCACCATGAGAGATAGCATCCGCACCCGTTTCATTGGCTATTTCAATTAGGCGTTTAGCAATCAGCGGACGGGCGATAGAAGTACCCAGCAGGTATTCGCCTTCATAAATCGTGTTGGCACGGAACATTGGGAAGACATAGTCACGCACAAACTCTTCCCGAAGATCTTCGATATAGATCTCTTTAACACCCAGCGCTTCGGCTTTGGCCCGCGCCGGTTCAACCTCTTCACCCTGACCAAGGTCAGCCGTAAAGGTCACCACTTCAGCGTTATATTCATCTTGCAGCCAGCGGACGATTACCGAAGTATCCAGTCCACCGGAATAGGCCAGAACGACCTTTTTGATATCGGACATCTCAAGCTCCAACTTGCAAAAGACACCTGTGACAGAAACTGCAACAACAGCACTCCGTCCGCAGAGAAAAATGAGGGGCGAAAGTATAGCAGAGACGGATCAGAAAACAGAGAGGGTTAAGCCTAAACTCTAAACAGGCTTATTCCCGTTCCAGCCGGATGGTGACTCGACGGTTTCTGGTACGGTTTTCGGCGCTGTTATTTTTCACCACCGGGTAACGTTCACCATGGTAGCGGGTGGTGATAATGTCAGAACTAATACCCAAGCTAACCAGATAGTCTGTTACAGCTTCAGCGCGCTGTTTGGATAGATCTCGGTTCAACAAGCGCCGACCCAGATTGTCTGAGTGGCCATCGATATAGAGTGATTTCACACTGTTATCGTTTTGCACATAGAGAGCAATTAAGCGTAATCGTTCACGAGAGGCATCAGACAACTGCGTTTGCGCAGCCGGGAAAAGAATTGCAGTTCTTGCCACCTGACGAAAATTTACCGGTAACAGATCAGAGGTACAGTTAACGTAGTCTGAGTAAGCTGTCTGAAAATTGACCGCAGACACCGCCACACGCAGGGATTCATCTGTGCCATACCAACCTGCGGAGGTAAAGGTAGGCATCATCCCTTTAGACAGCGCCGCCAGCATATTCTGAGCATACTCAGATCGCACATCCAGCTTACCCTGACCATCCTGCTTAACGCTGCCAATGCGCCATGGCGAGAGCCCCGGCTGCCAGGGAGCAGCTTCGGCAAACAACTCGGCTCCTTGGGTAAAATGTACTTTTTCTATCGGTTGCAGCTGAAAACGAACTGCCTCTCCAGCCTCATGCTCAAAGACGGCCCGCCCGAATGTTGGTATTTCCTGACTTAATCGGCAGCTAAATTTTGACGCTTCCAACTGCCAGCGAGTATTGTCCAGCTGACTGGAAAAAGTCACAGCCTGGGCGGCATAACTGAATATGCTGCCCAATATGACAAATAACCATTGCTGTTTTACACCCAACATCATCCCATCCACCACTGTGGCATATAGCTTCTGTTTCGGCTCACAGGCCTAGTTCTTTAATAATACAGCATTGAAAAGCCGCCGAAGATACCCCCAAAAATGATACGGTTGGAGACGCCGCCGCCCTAGGGTAAAATGCCCTACTCGATTACGCCTCAACAGTAAGGGTTTCTTTTGTCAGATCAATCTTGCAACCCACATCCAATGGCTCAGCGCTTCCGGGGATTTCTTCCGGTGGTCGTGGATGTAGAAACCGCCGGTTTCAACCCGCGGACAGACGCCCTGCTAGAAGTAGCGGCAGTACTGCTTACCATGGATGATAAGGGCGATCTGGTCATAGATCAGAGCTTTTCCGCACAGGTTGATCCTTTTGAGGGCGCCAATCTAGAAAAAGCGGCTCTGGACTTTACCGGCATTGACCCATTTGACCCTGAACGGGAAGCCGTGCCCGAAAGAGAAGCCTTAGAAGAGATATTTAAACCCGTGCGGCGCGCAATCAAACACCATGACTGCAAACGCGCAGTGTTGGTTGGCCACAATGCAGCATTTGACCAGAGTTTTATCAATGCGGCCACCGCGCGTGCGGATATCAAGCGCAATCCCTTCCATCCATTTTCGACCTTTGATACAGCCACACTGGCTGGCTTAGCCTTTGGCCAAACCGTGCTAGCTAAAGCCTGTGAAGCAGCAGCAATTGAGTTTGATGGCAAACAGGCTCACTCCGCACTTTACGATACTCTGAAGACCGCTGAGCTGTACTGCCAAATCGTGAATAAATGGAAAGCACTGGGTGGCTGGCAGGACTAACAAAAAACCCGCCTGATGGCGGGTTTTTTTATATCCCGTAAGGATATTAAAGCTTATCAGCTTCGTCAGACAGGTAAGCGGCAACACCTTCAGAAGAAGCAGTCATGCCCTTGTCACCTTTGTTCCAGCCAGCCGGGCAAACTTCGCCGTGTTCTTCGTGGAACTGCAGTGCGTCAACCAGACGAATCAGCTCATCCATGTTACGACCCAACGGCAGATCATTGACAATCTGAGAGCGAACCACACCGTTATTATCGATCAGGAAAGCACCACGGAAAGCGACACCCGCATCATGTTCAACATCATATGCCTGGCAAATTTCGTGCTTCACGTCGGCAACCAGCGTGTATTTAACAGGACCAATACCACCCTGATTAACCGGTGTGTTACGCCATGCATTGTGCGTAAACTGGGAATCGATAGAAACACCAATCACTTCAACACCACGCTCGGTAAAGGCATCCATACGGTGATCCAGAGCGATCAGTTCGGATGGACAAACGAAGGTAAAGTCCAGCGGGTAGAAAAATACCAGGCCATATTTACCTTTAATGGTTTCTTTCAGGCTAAAGCTATCTACGATCTGACCATCACCCAGCACTGCTGCTGCAGTGAAATCAGGAGCTTGCTTGCCTACTAGTACACCCATGGTTAAGAGTCTCCGTTCTTATACTTAATTTGCGATAAAAATTAATAGATAAGACCGCCAGCTGACAATTCAATGCCCCAGGCGAAAATTTTATCTTATTCTGCGTCAGATTCAGGCGCAGCTTCTTTCACCAATGTCAGCAACTCACCGGATGCTGACATCTCACATATGATGTCACAACCGCCAATCAGTTCACCTTTGATCCACAGCTGAGGAAAGGTTGGCCAATTAGCATAGTTTGGCAGCTCTGCCCGAATGTCCGGATTTTCCAGAATGTTAACAAACGCAAAGCGCTCGCCACAGGACATCAAAGCCTCCGATGCTCGAGAAGAAAAACCACACTGAGGAAAACGTGGAGTGCCTTTCATGTAAAGCAGAATGTCGTTGCTTTCAATCTGCTCTTTAATGGTATCTATTACGCTCATTGCTACACCTGCTGCTTACTATGGCCACCAAGCGACCACTGGTTCCGGAAATCTATTGTTCAAACGGACATGATACAGCGCCTAAGTCAGGAGTCGACTTTCAAGCAATGCACTCTGTTCCGCAAAGCATCAATATACCATAAATTCCGACTATTTTACTCTGATATTTCACCACATCCCCCTGCATGAGTCCAAACCCAACTTGCCGCACCCGCACAACAAAAAGGCCTACTCCCAGCCCCTTTTGGCGCTTGCCAACGGGCTTCAAGCTGAATATGATGGCTTCTTTGTTTGGCAGCCTTGGCTGCCTTTTTGCGTTGTAGGGGAAAAACATGCCTCAAGATTCCTTAATGAATACCTATAACCGGCTCTCCGTCGCGTTCGAGCACGGGGAAGGCAGCTGGCTGTTTGATACCGATGGCAACAAATATCTGGATGCGCTGAGTGGCATTGCCGTCTGTGGCCTGGGTCACTCCCACCCAGCAGTAACCCATGCTATCTGCGACCAAGCCAGCAAACTGATCCACACCTCTAATCTGTATACCATTCCCCGCCAACAGGAACTTGCCAAGCGCCTGACTCAAGTGTCTGGCATGGAGAGTGTTTTCTTTTGCAATTCAGGCGCTGAAGCCAATGAAGCCGCCATCAAACTGGCACGTCGATACGGTCATCAGGTACTGAATATCGAGAACCCATCCATCATTGTGATGGATAACGCATTTCATGGCCGTACCATGGCAACGCTGAGCGCGACTGGTAATCGTGGCGCACAGGCCGGTTTTGAACCACTGGTCAGCGGTTTCGTGCGCGCGCCTTTCGATGATGTTGAGGCGGTTCGCAACATTGCGGAAAACAACCCCAATATCGTAGCCGTTATGGTGGAACCCATTCAGGGTGAATCAGGCATTCGCATTCCTGCCGACGATTACCTTAATCAGCTACGCGACATCTGTAATGAACGCAATTTACTGCTGATACTCGATGAAGTTCAAAGCGGTAATGGCCGCAGCGGCAAATACTTCGCTTACCAACACAATAATATCCTGCCTGATGTCGTAACCACCGCCAAAGGACTGGGTAACGGCATGCCGATCGGCGCTTGTTTGGCACAAGGTAAGGCAGCTGGCATTCTGGTGCCTGGCTCACACGGTTCCACCTATGGTGGCAACCCACTGGCCTGTGCGGCCGCGTTAGCCGTAGTGGATACCATTATCGAAGAGAAACTGTGTGACCGCGCAGCTAGCCTGAGCGAACGAATACTTGCTGGTTTCCGGCAGGAACTCAAAGACGCGCCTTATATCAGCGATATTCGGGGCAAGGGTTTGCTCCTGGCAATCGAGCTGAATGAAGCGGGAGCCGAACTCGCAGTTCTGGCAAAAGTAAAAGGAATATTGCTGAATGTCACCGGCGGCGGTAAGGTTATCCGAATGCTACCTCCACTGACCATGACGGACAGCGAAGCAGATCTACTGGTCAATACCGTGTCCCGCCTTATTAAGGTTTATGCTGCGGACGAACCGGTGACTCAGTAGCCTCATCAAAAAAGAGAATAGCCCTGTAATGAGCACCCGACACTTCCTCACCTTGCTGGATATGACGCCTGATGAGTTGCGTTCCATAATTCATCGCGCCACAGAACTCAAGGCAATGCGTAACCGGGGTGAGGTTTATGAGCCCCTGAAAAACCAGGTCATGGCGATGATCTTTGAAAAGTCATCGACCCGTACCCGCGTCTCTTTTGAGGCAGGCATGGCGCAATTTGGTGGCCATGCCATGTTCCTCTCTCCGCGGGACACTCAACTGGGCCGGGGCGAACCAATTAGTGACAGCGCTCGTGTGATCTCCAGCATGGTCGATGTAGTGATGATTCGTACCTTCAGCCATACCCTGGTTGAAGAGTTTGCCGCGAACTCCAGCGTCCCGGTGATCAATGCGTTAACGGATGTGTATCATCCCTGCCAGCTACTGGCGGATATGCAGACCTTCTTTGAGGTGCGTGGCGATATCGCTGGCAAAACCGTCAGCTGGATTGGCGATGGCAACAACATGTGCCACTCCTACATTAACGCCGCACGACAATTTGATTTTCAGCTGCGTATCGCCTGCCCGTCTGGTTTTGACCCCGCCAATAAACTGGTGACTGAGAACCAAAACAGGGTCACAATCTGTGACACGCCAGAAGAGGCAGTTGCCGGTAGCCATTTAGTGGTAACTGATGTCTGGGCCTCAATGGGCCAGGAAGATGAGCAAGAGGAGCGCATGGAGCAGTTCGACGGTTTCCAGGTCTCACCTGAGCTTATGGATCTGGCAGCAGCCGACGCCCTG
Source organism: Pontibacter sp. JAM-7 (assembly GCF_048548695.2). Classification (NCBI taxonomy): domain Bacteria; kingdom Pseudomonadati; phylum Bacteroidota; class Cytophagia; order Cytophagales; family Hymenobacteraceae; genus Pontibacter; species Pontibacter sp. JAM-7. The sequence continues at coordinate 90,146 of NZ_JBLYIF020000006.1, read as the reverse complement.
TTCATGCATTGCTTGCCAGCCCACCGTGGTGAAGAAGTCAGTGAGGATATGCTGGAAGATCCGCGCTCAGTGGTCTTTGATGAGGCTGAAAACAGGTTACATGCCCAAAAAGCTCTATTGGAGTTTTTGCTGGTCAAGCGCTGAGTTTTACCCGCCACTGCATAACCTGCTGCATATATACTGCCACAGACGGTCAAAACAGATCCTGGGAACCGATCTGTTTTTCCTCTGCCATACTATACTGCGTAAGCTGATGTAATCGGAGATAACTGAATGATAGAGTTGCGTCACTTGAAAACGCTCTCCGCCCTGCGTGATGCAGGTAGTTTGGTGGAAGCAGCAGAGAGAATTCACCTTACGCAGTCCGCTCTGTCCCACCAGATTAAAGATCTTGAGGATCGTCTCGACTGCTCACTGTTTATCCGTAAGACGAAGCCTATTTGCTTCACCAGTGCTGGCCAGCGGTTACTCAGCCTGGCAGATGAAATTCTGCCTATGATTCGTAATGCCGAGCGGGATATTGCGCGGCTCGCCGGTGGCGCTGCAGGGCGCCTGAATATATGTATCGAGTGTCACAGCTGCTTTGACTGGCTGATGCCAACTATTGACCATTTCCGCCAGCACTGGCCAGAAGTCGAACTGGATCTATCCAGCGGCTTCAGCTTTCAGCCGCTGCCTGCCTTGGCAAGAGGTGACCTGGATTTGGTGATCACTTCCGATCCAGAACCACGCAACGGCATTATCTACCTACCCCTTTTCACCTATGAGTCACGACTGGCGATCAGTAAACAGCATCGCCTGATGGCACGCCGTTTCGTCCACGCCGAAGATCTGGCCAAGGAAACATTGATCACCTACCCAGTCGACCAACAAAGGCTGGATATATTTCGTAATTTTCTCGATCCCGCCGGCGTAGAGCCTGCCGCAACACGCACGGCCGAACTAACCCTAATGATGCTGCAGCTAGTCGCCAGCGGACGCGGCGTTGCCGCTTTGCCTAACTGGGCTTTGCATGAATACCTGCAACGTGACTACATCGCCTCTAAACCTCTCGGCGAAAAGGGGATTTGGTGCACACTGCATGCTGCCATCCGTGAAGATCAGCAAAACGCAGATTTTATGGTGGACTTCCTGAATACCGCCAAGGAGATCTCATTCCGTACCCTGACCGGTATCAAGTCCGCCTGACGCTGGCCCTGGCCCTGCCCCACAGGGTCTAAAAATATATACTCAAACCAGCCATGCAGTTGTAAGGAGAGACCATGTCTGCACCCAAGTGGCAACCTTCTAGTTGGCGCGCTTTTCCTGTTCAGCAACAACCCGATTATCAAGACCCGGCCAGTCTAGCAGCGGCGGAAAAGACCCTAGCTGACCTGCCGCCATTGGTATTTGCCGGTGAGATTGACGCGCTGACTCAGCAACTCGGTAACGTTGCCCAGGGGCATGGCTTTCTGCTTCAGGGAGGTGACTGCGCCGAGAGCTTCAGCGAATTCAATGCAAATAAAATCCGTGACACATTCAAGCTGCTGATGCAGATGGCTATTGTTTTAACCTTTGCTGGCAGTTGTCCGGTCATCAAGGTCGGGCGCATGGCCGGACAATATGCCAAGCCGCGCTCCAGTGCAGAAGAGACACAGGGCGACCTCACCCTGCCCAGCTACCGGGGCGATATCGTCAACGATATCAACTTCACCAGTGATGCCAGAAAAGCTGATCCGGCGCGACTGTTAGCGGCTTACCATCAAGCCACTGCAACCCTTAATCTATTACGCGCATTTGCTCAGGGCGGGTTTGCTGACCTGCAGCAAGTACATACCTGGAACCAGGGTTTTGTTGCCGCCAGTCCGCAGGGTGAAAAGTATCAACAGCTGGCAGATCAAATCGACCAGGCTTTGCGCTTCATGGCAGCTTGCGGCATTAATCCAAACAATACCCCACAACTGCATGAGACAAGCCTATATACCTCCCATGAGGCGTTGTTACTCGGTTATGAGCAGGCACTGACACGACAGGACAGCCTCAGCGGGCACTGGTATGACTGTTCAGCGCATATGCTGTGGATCGGTGATCGCACCCGACATCCGGACCATGCACATGTTGAATTCCTACGCGGCGTCAAAAACCCATTGGGTATTAAGCTCGGCCCAACCTCGGACCCGGCTGAACTGAACCGCCTGCTGGAAAAGCTTAATCCGGACAACATACCCGGTCGCATCACTCTCATCAGTCGCATGGGCAGTCAACAGGTGACAGAAAAGCTACCAGCTCTGGTGCGCGCTGTGACCAACTCAGGTCACGCCGTCGTTTGGAGCTGCGACCCTATGCATGGCAACACCATAAAAGCCCACAACGGCTATAAAACCCGCAGCGTGGATGCCATCCTGCAGGAGATGAAAGGTTTCTTTGCTGTACATCAGGCAGAGGGAACTCATGCCGGTGGCGTGCACTTTGAAATGACGGGCCAAAATGTCACAGAATGCATTGGTGGCGCCTACCAGATCACTGAACACAATTTGGCCGATCGCTATCACACCCACTGCGATCCCCGTCTGAATGGTGAACAAGCCCTAGAACTGGCATTCCTTATCGCGGACACACTTAAAGCCGCACGGAGAAGTTAACCCCCTATGCACCCGGTTAAACACTTGCTGATTAAAATTGAAGCCGAAATGAAACACCTCGATCTCTGGGCGGCTACGCCTCCCAGTAATGAAGCACTGGCAAGTCGTCAGCCTTTTGCCATCGATACTTTGAGTTTTGATCAGTGGCTACAATGGATTATGTTACCCCGGCTGGATTGGATCATTCAGCAAAATCACTGCTTGCCAAGCAACTGTCATATCGCACCCTATGCCGAAGAGGCCGTAAAACAGTTGGCTGCGGATACTCAGGATCTGTTAAGACTTATCAAGCAACTGGACCAGGCACTCAACCGGGTTCACTGACCCGGTTCTGGCACTGCCCAAACCCTTCAGCAGCAGATCACGGTGGCCGAAAATACCTAAAAGACTCTCTTGCTCTTGAACAAGCACCTACGTCAGGCCAGAGCATTCAAAACTGCCATCTATTTTCTGCGCACATCCTCTTTTATTAAGTGATGTCTCATTATCCAGCCCATCGGGATAAAGGACATATTAGCCAGCCACTACAGCGCTACAGTTCGTTTACTGGACCTGTTAAAATCGCGAGCCTTGTAAAGCGGGATCGATCCATGACAGAGATAACTTCACTCACCGAATTACTGCGCAATAGCGGTGCCCAACTACGTTTTTTCGATATGGGACGTCGTATCAGCAAATTAACTGTCGAGCAATTTGCCAAAATTGAGCAGCAGCAGATCCCTTATCCACTACCTTACCTGCACCATGCCTGGCTTGCCCTAATGCTGTGGAATCCTAAGGACAAAACCCAAGGGGTCGTATGGTTCCTTAAACTACCACTGGATGAACAAGGCTACCTGATGCAGGCAGTGCGCGATGATCTACTCAATCGCCTGTTACAAAACGCCTCTAACCTGCTGAATAGTGGTGGCGACAAAGATACTCCGGATGCACTGAAGGACAACCCCTTCTCTTTTACCCCGGATCAAGAAAAGATGGCGGTATTTCACGCCTGTTCAACCCTCGCCACCGTGGAGCCTGCTTCCAACTACTACGCTGGCGCGCAAGATTACTTCAGCGGCCGTGACCGATTTGAAAACTGGCAAGCACTGGGTTTCCAGGGAATTGCCGATCTGGTTATTCGGCATCAGCAAGACAACAACAGTCAACTCATCAGCAACGCTATTCCTTCACTGCCAGATGCCCCCTTCGAGGTACTCTGTACCTGTCTGGAGCATATCGAACCCACGCATGAACTGTTCGAAGCGCTCTGTCTGCGAACGGAACAGACCCTGCAACGCGGCAACGCCAGCGGTAACCACATTGCTGCACTGATACGCGGCCTCTCTAATGGTCGTGATCAGGCCCGCAAAAACGCATTGTTACTGCAAATTTTGAATTCCGATTATGCCCTTGAAGCAGAAGTGATTGCCGCCATCGCAACTCGTTGTACCGACGCATTGCAACACCCAGAACTCCTACACCCCTTCCTGGAGAAACTAGCAGCAGGCAAAGCAGGCCAAGCCGGCTTTTCGCGCATTTTATCGGATCTGATGTTTATACCCGCACTGCGCGGTCTGATTCTGTTGCAGTTCCGCAGCAATCAGCGCAGCGAAATGCTGAGTAAGGCAATCGGTGAGATGTTTGGGCAGACGTTCACCACCCATTAACGACAGATTGTACAGCCCGTCCTAGCGGAAATCGTCTGGCAGCGTGATACCCTGCTGATCAGCCTGCTTCTGAGCCTGTTGGCGGTAGCGTGCACGCACCTGACTACCCTTGGGTTTGGTCAGGTAAAACAGCCATTTGCTAGCGATTTCCGGCGCAATACCATGCTGCTCACCCCAAGTTTGAATAAAGCTAAACAATGACTGGTCTTGCTGATCAGGCAATCCTTCCACGCGAGGGATATCCAGACTTTCACCCGCCCTGACCCGCTGACAGATCCTGTCATATTGATAGCGAAAATCCGGCATAATCCGAATATCAGGTTCAGTACGTAATCGAAACCAACCTGTTAATTTGCCAGCATGGTAGACGGCGGGATGGGACCAACGGTGACTGGATGGAGCATCAGCAAAACGCCCAGCTTCCTGGTAGGCCTGCAACACTGGAGGCAAACCACAATCGCCTGTCAAATCACGCAACACGCCAACAAACTCAGCAATGGTCGGCATCCAGGCATATTGCAGCTTGCACTGATCAACGGCAGCAACCAATTCAGCTTCGGAATAGCCTTGCAGGCTCATCGCCCACTCACGTTTAGCGATACGGATCTCGTCCTGCGTTTCAAAGCAGCTTTTGAATTTATGACCATAAATGGCCATAAACCGGGCGAAGATCATGTTCACCAGAGATTTAATTTCAACACTCAGGGTAGCACTGGCAGATTTTTCTGACTTACCAGTCGGTGTCTCTGATGTCCATGATGGCTTGGGTAACCCGTTTTCGGTTTTCCCGAGTATCTTTGCGGGCGTTTTCATGGAACTCCCCTGATTTACGCTCTTGTTGAATACGTTGCTGACGGCCGGCTTCAGTCTGTTTATGCACCCACTCTCGCTTTACCCAACCAAGAAATTTCTGATCCCAATTGGTTTCTTTACGATCTTTATCCAGCCAGTAAAGAACAAACTCATCGACACAGCCACGCGCAAAGTCATTGGCTATATTGTGCCGGGGCAACAGAGCAAAAAAATTTTCGGAGGGCTGCCAGCCCATATGCATGGTGTGCAGTTGCTGGTTGCGAGTTTCATGCTGTTGGAATAAGGCATGTAGTTCATCGCCCTGACGATTATTTCTGGCCCAACCGATACTACCTCCAAAGGTTGGCGCAGGCCCCACACCGGCCTGAGGCACCGTCTCAGCTAAGGGTTTGGGTCGCGGCGGGCTCGTTTCCAGGACAGGCAAACGACTCACCACTTCAGCCGACGCTGCTTCAGAATAATCTAACTGCGTATCTTCGCTGAAATCCAAAAACCGCACCTTTACAGCCCCTTCCGGGCTAAAACGGGCATCGATATAACCCGCCTCAACCAGCATGGAGGTTAGCTGTGCAACCTGGTCCTCTTCCCAGTAGCGCGCTAACGCCAACCAGGCTGCATTATCCAGCTGCCAGCTGCTATTTCCCTGCTGCTGACTGTGCTGATGATATAGCGTTAACAGCAGCGCCCCGTCCACCCCCAAAGCATCAATCAGGGATGGGTACAGCAGCAGCGGGGACTCCGGGAACTGGAAACTCATTACAACGTGTATTCCTTGCCACGAACAGACTACTCAAATGGTCCAGACGCAGGGGTTGGGTTAACTATTTTGAGCGAACTTCTCAACAGCACGCAGCACATCGCGGCGGCTGATCTGGCCAATCAAACGGCCTTCTTTTACAACTGGAAAACGACGGCGACTATTCTGAATAAATTCATTCGCTACCCGAATGATATCTGCGTCATGAGGAATCGTTTGTACATCACGCGTCATGTAAGTACCGACCACACCACCCATCTCTTCTTCATGATAGGTCAGCGTCAATATCGCCTTGAGACAGTCACCTTCCGAAATCAGTCCTACCAGGCAACCATTCTCATCCACCACTGGTGCACCGCTAATACGGTATTCCAGCAACATGTTGATTGCCTGAAATAGATCAGTATCTGGCTTAAATGTCACCAGATCTCTTGTCATATAGTCCTGAGCTTTGACTGATCTTAACATCCCCTTTCCTCCATCACATGCACGGGCAAACGGCAACCACATGGTTACCTGATTATTGTTGGTTATGCTAATACAGTGAGCGGTGGCCGGTTATTGATCTTTAGCCGCTGTTTCCACTTCTTTTCGCCAATGTAGAAGGTTCCACGTCGGGGATCAATTAAATACGACGGTTTTATTTCCCTGCACCAAGATCCGGTCTTCCAGATGCCAACGCAAACCTCGCGCTAAAACCGCTTTTTCCACATCACGTCCCAGGCGAACCATATCTTCTGGGCGATCTCGGTGACTGATACGAATCACATCCTGGTCAATAATCGGACCTGCATCCAGATCAGCTGTCACATAATGACAGGTGGCACCAATCAGCTTTACACCACGCTCGTGAGCCTGGTGATAAGGCCGAGCACCGGCGAAAGATGGTAGGAAACTGTGGTGAATATTAATAATCCGGTGCGCATAACTGTCGCAAATATCTTGCGGCAAAATTTGCATATAGCGCGCCAGCACCACCACGTCAGCCTGGTACTCCCGAATCAGCTGACTCACCCGTTCAAAGTGAAGTTGTTTGTTGTCACGATCAACCGGCACATGTAGGAAAGGTATTTTATGCCATTCCACCATGCTGCGTAGATCATCATGATTGGAAATGACACAAGGGATTTCACAATCCAACTCTTGCTCATGGTAACGATACAGCAAGTCAGCCAGACAATGCGATTCTCGACTGGCCATCAACACCACTTTTTTCGGTTTACCCGAATCACTAATCTCCCATTCCATCTGAAATGACTTAGCAATCGGTGTAAAGGCGACACGCAGTTCATCCAGCGAAAAGGGCAAAGTGCAGGCGCTGATCTCAACCCGCATAAAAAACCATCCGGTGGAACCATCACTGTGCTGATTAGCATCGGCAATAGAACCGCCATGACTGGAGATAAAATTACTCACCATCGCCACAATGCCCACCCGGTCAGGGCATGCCAGTACCAGTCTGAATCTACGTTCCATTGCCAAATTCCCAATGCATTATACCAATAAGGCTGGCTATTCTAGCAGCAAGCCGAACACTGGCAAATGACTGAATGCACTCAAACAGGCACCACCAAAACGCATTCAGCCTGGCTTATAAAGCAGATCACAGCGCGCAGCGCAGATAAAATCGTTACGATGCAATCCCCCAATCTTATGGGTATACCACACCACTTCCACCCGACCCCAAGCCGTGAGTATATCCGGATGGTGCTGTTCTGCCTCAGCCAGCCCCCCTACCTGATTAGTGAACGCCAGGGCTTCAGCAAAGTTGCGGAAGGTATAAGTCCGCTCCAGTCGCGAGACGCCCTCTTGGGTGCATATCTGCCATTGCGGCAGCTGCAGCAGCAGCTCCGTTGCTTCCTGCGCAGTCACTTTTGGTGCACCGGTACGACAGGCTTCACATTGCTCTTGAGTTAACACAACTTATTCCTCAATCTGTTGACTAATCTTACTCTAGCAAACTGCTAACACCCTGGCGTTGCAACTGCCTGGCTTTTCACTCTGCAGAACAAGGGGATGCCATGAGTTTTGTGCCCGAGCGAACAACTGCACTCCATGCCTGTCGGCTTGGCCTGGACACTCACCAGGAACACACCATTTATTTGCGTGCAGACAGCCCAGTCTGTCACTCAGAAGGGTTCACTGCCCTGTCACGGGTTCTGGTGCGCAGTCAGCACCACCACCTGATTGCCACCGTCAACATTGTGACTGGAGATCTGCTGCAACCGGGCTGCGTCGGTTTTTCAGAATCAGCCTGGCACCACCTCAAACTGAAAGCACAGACGGAAGTCTGGCTATCTCATCCCCGGCCAGTTCAGTCCATCAGCTACATCCGCGGCAAAGTATACGGCAAATCATTCACCCCCGAACAACTGCACGAAATCATTGCCGACATTGTTGCGGGGCGTTACGCCGATGTGCATCTGGCAGCGTTTATCACCGCCTGTAGCGGCGACAATATGGATATTAACGAGGTTATAGCCCTGACCCGAGCGATGGTCGATTCGGGTAACAGCATCGACTGGAATCAGCCGATGGTGGTAGATAAGCATTGTGTTGGCGGGCTGCCTGGCAACCGCACCACTCCCATCGTCGTACCGATTCTGTGTGCCGCCGGTCTGACCATGCCCAAAACCTCATCCCGGGCTATCACTTCGCCCGCTGGCACCGCCGATACCATGGAAACCCTGACTGTTGTCAGTCTGTCCCTCAAGGATATGCGCAGGGTGGTAAAGAAAGAAGGTGGCTGTCTTGCGTGGGGCGGTTCCGTCAGGCTATCCCCTTCAGATGATTTGTTGATTCAAGTGGAACGTGCACTGGATATAGACAGCGAAGGACAATTGATCGCTTCGGTACTCTCCAAAAAAATAGCCGCCGGTGCCACTCATGTCCTGATCGACATCCCGGTCGGACCCACGGCCAAGGTACGCAGTGATCAGGCAGCAAGGCAGCTGGCCGATAGTTTCCAAGCCGTTGCTGAGACCCTTGGCCTAGAGCTATCCGTGTTGTTAACTGATGGCAGCCAGCCAGTAGGGCGCGGGATAGGCCCGGCATTGGAGGCCAGGGATATTTTACAGGTATTACAAAATGACCCGGCAATGCCCAATGATCTGTTTCAACGTGCCGCCGCCGTTGCTGGTGCCATGCTAGAGATGGCTCAGATCGCCCAACCCGGTGAGGGCGAACAGCACGCCAGCGAGATTCTTCGCTCAGGACAAGCCTGGCAGAAATTCCAGGCGATTTGCCAGGCTCAGGGCGGGTTGAAAACACCCCCGGTCGCACCTTACCGTTACGAATATCTGGTAAACGGTGGTGGCAAGGTTCTGCAATTTGATAACCGCTTGCTGGCCAAGGTGGCAAAACTGGCTGGCGCACCCGCCTCACCCGCCTCTGGCGTCGACCTGCACTGTAAAGTCGGTGACCGGCTCAGCAAGCACCAGCCCCTGCTTACACTTCATGCCGAAAGCCCGGGGGAGTTAAACTATGCCGTGGAGTTTCTGGAGGATCATCCTGAAATGATTGAACTGGAGCGTTATGAAAACTGAACAGATACCTGCCCTGATCTACGCCTTATCGGCAGACCCTTTGGCCGCTGCGCTGGCGGCAGAGCTGGAAGCTGAAATCGGCCAGCTGGAACGCCGCAATTTTCCAGACGGAGAACATTATCTGCGGCTGCTGACCGATTGCCGGGACCGACGCGTAATAATCTGCTGCCATCTGAATCAGCCCAACAGTAAACTACTTGAAGTGCTGTTTCTGGCTGCAGCCGCTCGAGAACAGGGCGCAACCCGCATTGGCCTGATCACTCCTTACCTGCCCTACATGCGACAGGATAAAGCGTTTCTCGACGGGGAAGTGATTACCTCCAGATACTTTGCCCAGATACTGTCACAAGCGCTGGATTGGCTGGTGACCGTTGATCCGCACCTGCACCGCTACCATAGCTTGAATGAGATCTATACATTACAAACCCGGGTGGTTGAGGCGGCTCCGGCCATTGCCCACTGGATTCAACAACAAATCAAACAGCCCCTGCTGATCGGTCCTGACAGCGAAAGTGAACAGTGGGTGTCTCGGGTAGCAAAACTGGCGGGGGCGCCCTATCAAATCCTACAGAAAACCCGGCATGGTGATTATGACGTGGAAATATCCACCCTTGATACTGCGCGTTTCTCGCAACACACCCCGATTCTGGTGGACGATATTGTCTCCAGCGGCGGAACCATGTTGACCACGTTGCAGCAGCTTGGCGCACAGGGGTTACCCCGCGCAACTTGTATTGCAGTGCACGGTTTATTTGCCGACAGGGCTTATACGCAACTGAGTAAACAGGCCGATGTCATCACCTGCAACACTGTACTTCACCCCTCGAACCAGATTGACCTGCACCCCGCTCTGGCCCAAGCCACCCGCGACCTATTATGAAACACGCTGAAAAAATTCAGCTGGCGCCGGGAGAATTATGGTTTAACCAGCACTATCTAGACGGCGAAACAGCTGATCATTTTCTGCATCAATTATTAACAGAGATCGAGTGGCAGCAGGGGCGGGTCAGGCTGTTTGGAAAACCACAAAAAACACCTCGATTACAATACTTTATGGGTGACAAAGAGGTAAGTTACAGTTACTCAGGTGAACGCCTGATCACACACCCCTGGCACCCCACCGTTGCCCTGCTGGCAGAACGGTTACTGGCCGACACCGGCTACCGATTTAATTCTGTATTGCTCAACCTTTATCGCGATGGCAATGACAGTATGGGCTGGCACAGTGATGATGAACCTGAGCTGGGACAAAACCCGCAAATCGCCAGTATTTCATTGGGAACTGAACGACGTTTTTTGCTGCGCCGCAAAATGCGAACAAAAAATGAACGCTCGGTGGGCATCAACCTGTCCCACGGTTCTCTGTTATGGATGGGTTCAGGCATACAAACATGTTGGCAACATAGCCTACCGAAAACCCGCGCTTGCCCAAAACCACGCATCAATCTGACATTCAGACAAATCCTGGTTCCCAATACAGAAACCAGCTAAAGCTGTTGTTGCCACGCATCTAACCAAGTCAATGCAGCAGCAACCGGATCCATGGTGTCACAAGCATCAATATATAGTGGAATCCCTACACATTTAAGCTGCAATTCAAACAACAGCTCATTAAGCATTTTGGGTCCACCGGCAAATTCCTCATAACCACTATCACCCAGACCTATCAAGCCATAACGCAGTTGTGGCAGGGGTGGGCAGGCATCCTTCATCTGCAGATACAGATGCAACATTTCATCGGGTAACTCACCCTGACCCGTGGTTGATGAACAAAACAGCAGCACGTCGGTATCCGCAGCAAGCAGATCGGAAAGCTCAGGTCGGCGCAGCAATGCAACCTGATGTCCAGCCGCGTTTAAATTTTCAGCACAGGCAACTGCAACCTCCTCTGCATTACCATAAACGGTGCCTATCATTAGCTTGATATTTGCCATCAATCTTTCTCCTACTGAATCAGGTACCGATTGTGCCGGTTACTGCATCAGATTTAAACCGCCTTCACTGGCCACGAATTAAAAACACCTTAAGTGATCCATTCAGCGACCGCTAACCTTAAATAAGCGATCATTTTTTTTGCAATGCAGAAAACAGCTTCTAAACTGAATGTGTGAGCTTGTAAGGGGGAAACACATATGCCAAACCAAAATTTATCAAAACTTCTTGAAGGATGGGAGAACCGGGCACGCCATGTCAGCGGCCGGGTAGATGAAACACTCTCATTGTATCAAGCCGATTCGGTGAAGCTGGAAGCACTGGCTCGAATGTACCGGCTGCCAAAAGAAGAAGTCGTGGCTTCGTTGATTCATGAAGCTCTGCAAGAGTTGGAAGCCAAGATGCCCTATGTACCGGGCAATAAGGTGATCCGCATTGAAGATGGTGAAGAGATCTATGAAGACGCGGGGCCCATGCCGCGTTATATGGAAGAGCAACGCAAAGTATTAAACGCTTCCTGAGGTAGTTACTCGCTATCCGCAACATTTTCTACCTGCCTTATGAGGCAGCGAGTGTCCCTGTCCCTAAATAAATAACGCGGCCTAAGCCGCGTTGTTTTGTACCTACTTTTACTTGAGGCTTTTCAGATAAGCCAGTAAGTAATCCTGCTCTGCAGTGTCAGTAATTTCAACATGCCGCATACGAGTACCAGGAACAAACTTGTCGTTGCCTGAAATCCACTTCCGCAGATTGTCTTCGGTCCAAATAATTTTGGACGCTTTCAGTGCATCAGAGTAGGCAAAGCGTGGCAAACTACCCGCTTCACGACCAACCACACCCACCAAACTAGGGCCAAAGGCATTTTTACTGGTATCAACAGAGTGACACGCGGCGCACTTCTGAAACACTTCGGCGCCCGCTGCCTGCATCGCTGCTTCATCAGCCAGTGCCGCATTGCCAACTGCCAATGGCAGGATCAAAGCAAACATCTTTGCAGTTTTAGCATTCATATTTCTCGCCCTTAATATAGAAAATTTAACTGGTGCCTAACACACTGAGCTTGTGGGAATTTCACCCTGCAGCCCCTGTTTACCATAGGCTTGATTGGCATATTAGCAAGCTTTTATCTGTGGCAATGAACTAACCAAGCATTACTTGACGCGTATCAAAAAAAACGCAGCCCAAAGGCTGCGTTTTATTAAATTCTCAATATTTCCAGAGCTTATGCTTGTTTAGCAATAATCTCTTTCCATTTTGCCGGACCCGTATTGTGAACAGACTCACCGTTTACATCTACTGCTACTGTCACCGGCATATCTTGCACTTCAAATTCATAGATCGCTTCCATACCCAGTTCAGGGAATGCCAGTACCTCTGCATTGGTAATCGCTTTTGATACCAGATAAGCAGCACCACCAACAGCCATCAAATACACCGCACCATTATCCTTAATCGCTTCAATGGCAACCGGGCCACGCTCAGACTTACCGATCATACCCAGCAAACCCGTGCTTTCCAGCACCTGTCGGGTAAACTTATCCATACGTGTAGAGGTCGTCGGACCCGCCGGGCCTACAACTTCCTCACGAACCGGGTCAACCGGACCTACGTAATAAATAAAGCGACCTTTCAGATCTACCGGCAGCTTTTCACCGTTATTCAGCATCTCAACCATTTTTTTATGCGCTGCATCACGGCCAGTCAGCATCTTGCCATTAAGCAATACAGTTTCACCCACTTTCCAGTCTTTAACCGCTTCCGGAGTAATCTCATCCAGGTTAACGCGACGGGTATTAGCGCCTACCTCAAACGTCACTTCTGGCCAGTCAGACAGGCTTGGCGGGGTCAACACAGCCGGGCCATTGCCATTCAATTTGAAATGAGTATGCCGGGTTGCCGCACAGTTAGGAATCATACACACCGGCAACGAAGCGGCATGAGTGGGGTAATCCTTGATTTTCACATCCAGCACGGTGGTCAGACCACCCAGGCCCTGAGCACCGATACCCAGATCATTAACCGCATCCATAATCTCGATACGCAGCTCTTCAACCCGATTCTGCGGACCACGTTCACGTAGTTCATGGATATCAATCGGATCCATCAGGGATTCTTTTGCCAAGACAGCCGCTTTTTCAGCGGTACCGCCGATCCCCAGACCCAACATGCCCGGCGGACACCAGCCCGCACCCATGGTGGGTACCGTTTTAACAATCCAATCCACAATACTATCAGACGGGTTCAGCATCACCATCTTGGACTTGTTCTCAGAACCGCCGCCCTTGGCCGCCACATGTACTTCTACTTCATCGCCTTCAACGATTTCATAGTGAATAACCGCAGGGGTATTATCCTTAGTGTTTTGGCGCTTACCCGCAGGGTCAGCCAGAATTGAGGCACGCAACACGTTATCAGGGTGAGTATAGGCACGACGCACCCCTTCATTGACCATATCAGTAACGCTTTGTTTCGCATCCCAGGTCACATTCATACCCACTTTCAAAAATACCGTGACAATACCCGTATCCTGACAGAGTGGACGATGCCCTTCGGCACACATCCGCGAGTTAATCAAAATCTGGGCCATCGCATCTTTAGCGGCCGGATTCTGCTCTTTCTGGTAAGCCTCGTGTACACCCTGAATAAAGTCTAGAGGGTGGTAATAGGAGATAAACTGCAAGGCGTCAGCAATACTGCTGACGAAGTCGTCTTCACGGATTACGCTCATGTTGAGGCTCCCACTTAAGCTCTTATCTATCTAAGATCGATCCATCCTGAAGTCAGGGTGGAAATGAATGATGACTTCCTCTGCGGGAAGCTAAACAGGGCGGCATTATACACCAAAACCCTAAATTGGCGTGTTCCGCCTTGGTATTAGATCCGTCCGGTCACAGCGGTGGATTGATCAAAAACGCGGCACAATAGAAAAAACCAAATCCAGCCAGTAACCGACCCGTCATCACGGTAATCAACTTCCGAGCCACTGGGTCCTGCTTCGCGCTCAACAACCAAGGTGCCGCTGCTAATGGAAAAGCAAAAATCACCAACCAGCCAGCTGGCAGAATGGCGGTTGGTACCCACACAAATGCCAATAGATAACTCAACAGCAAGCCGGCCCGGAATAACCACATCGCCGGTTGGTAGCCAAGCCGCACACTGAGGGTCAACATACCCTCTTTTTTGTCTGACTCGTAATCGCGTAACTCATTACTCAGCAGCAACATAGCGACAAGCACACTAATGGGAACCGCCTGTAACCAGACATGAGCGGCAAACTGGCCCGCTTGCGCATAATAAGCCCCTGCCACCATCAGCATACCCATCAGCCAGAATACCAGCGGCACGCCCAGGCCACGACGCTTATAATTAATCGGCTCCATGGTGTAGCCAATCGCCCCAACAACACCGAAAAATATCAACCACATTAGGCCGGGCCCGGAATGCATGATCAGATATAACGCCATGGGAACGGTAGCGGCAAAGGCTATCAGGCCACAAAAAAAATTACGCCGGATACGACGCTGGAACTCATCAGCCAGCCCATGCCCATCGGCATAGTCGTTAATCAGGTTAACCCCGGCTTGCAACAGCACACCAGACAGCAACACCAAAACGGCCGTCACAGTGTCATAAAAGCCGTCACGGTAAGCACTAAATAAACCCGTGCTGCAAGCGACTAAACTGACACTCAGAGAAAACGGCCGTAGCGCCTTACGAAAATTATATTTGGAAACAAAGATCACAATAGAGGCCTGACATCATCCCTGTTTAGGCGGCGCATTTGGCAGATCACGCATCAGTAATGCAAATTCTGGCGGTTGCTCAAATGCCATGGGTATACGCACCCGATGGCCCGAGCCTGGCGCGACCTCGGTTTGCTTGCCCTTTTTATCCAATAAAGTATCCAGCCGGAATTTGTGATTGCCCGCCGGAGTCATCAACTCCAGAGTGTCACCCTGCATGAAGCGGTTTTTGACATCCACCTCCAGTAATCCGGCTTGGCGATCATAGCCAAGCACCTCACCGACAAACTGCTGATGCACACCGACCGAATTTCCAGTTTGATAGTTTTGATATTCGTCGTGCACATGGCGGCGGTAAAAACCTTCGGTATAACCACGACTGGCCAGATTTTCTAACTCATCCATCAAGTGCATATCAAACGGTTTGCCAGCTACCGCATCATCAATCGCCTTGCGGTATGCCTGAGCGGTGCGGGCAACATAATAATGCGACTTAGTGCGCCCTTCGATTTTCAGCGAGCTGACTCCCATCTCTGCCAGCCGGTGTACATGCTGAATGGCCCGCAGGTCTTTGGAATTCATGATGTAAGTGCCATGCTCATCTTCAAACGCCGGCATATACTCACCCGGGCGCGTTTCCTCCTGCAACAGGAAGATCTGATCAGTGGGTTTGCCCTGGCCCAGAGCGGGTTGTGTTTCACCTGTTGCTGCCGGGTCAAACTGCTCTACCGCAACCACATCTCCGGATTCATTTTGCGTTGCTTCATGGGCATCGTATTTCCAGCGACAGGTATTAGTGCAGGTCCCCTGATTCGGGTCACGCTTATTGATATACCCCGAGAGCAGACAGCGGCCGGAATATGCGATACAGAGGGCACCATGAACAAACACTTCAAGCTCCATCTCCGGGCAACGCTGACGGATCTCTTCAACCTCATCCAACGACAGTTCTCGCGACAAGATAACCCGCTCAATACCCATTTGGTGCCAGAATTTCACTGCAGCCCAGTTCATGGTATTCGCTTGGACTGACAAGTGAATTGGGATATCAGGGAAGTGCTCTTTCACCATCCAGATTAGACCGGGGTCAGACATGATCAACGCATCAGGACCCATTTCAATCACCGGCCTGAGGTCATCAATATAGCTAGTCAACTTACTGTTATGCGGCAAAATATTGCTGGCCAGATAAAACTTCTTCCCCAACTGGTGCGCTGTGGCAATCCCTTCGCCCAAGTTATCCATATTGAAGTCATTATTGCGTACCCGCAGGCTATAACGTGGCTGCCCCGCATACACAGCATCCGCGCCGTAAGCAAAAGCATACTTCATATTTTTCAAAGTCCCGGCAGGGGACAGGAGTTCAGGGGTTTGCATCGGTGTTGGTTACCTAACAGGCTCAAATCATGGTTTGCAACGGCACTTCAAACAAGGGGGTATAAATAGATCCCCCTTCGACAGGCCGACTCTGCATCAGCACCACCGCATCGGCCAGGCTGTACATGTCGATAGCCGGAAACTTGTCGGGTGGTTGAAACTGATTGTCACCGGACAGACGGCCCAGTGTAATGTGTGGCTTAAAACCGATCTCTTTATAAGAGATATCCGCCGCTTCAACAACTTGCACCATGCCGAGGTGTAAGTTCTGCAGGGCCTCACTCAATTCAGGGATCGCAGCAACCAGTGCCAACCTCTGGTTGACCCGATAATATGCCGTGCTGTTTATGTGTACCTGAAAAGAGCTGACATGCGACAGGTGCTGCCGTGCACAGGATTCCAGGCGTGCAACCTGATCAAGTGAGATATCGCCAAGAAAGCATAAGGTCAGGTGATAACGGTCAGTATCCACCCAGCTGACTTCGCCGCCTTGATCAAACTGACAAAGGGTATCTGCTTGATCCGACAGCCAGCGCACAACCGCATCCGGCAGGCGTAGTGCAAAAAAAGCCCTTAAATTCATTACGCAGGTCCGGCTCCGCTACTGGTACAAAGGCATATTCTGCCCTCTGCCTCAGGCTTACGCAAATGCGGAACGTCTTAAAAGCAGTGCAGAACCCAGTCTTAAGCCGAATACCCAGCCGCAGCAATGGCTTAGCGAGACTCGATGACTAACTGCAGGGTATTAAGCTTCTGCTTGACCTGCAGCAGCTCCTGATTAAGCTGTTGCCGAGTAGAGTCAAATGCGCGCACAGACTGCTCATTCAAGCGCAAGCGGCGCTCAAGATCCGCCAGCATGCCCTTATCGACCGTTTCTGGTTTACTGGCAAGTTGTTGCTGACTGGCCTTTAACTGATCCAGCTGTTCCTGCAGCAGTTCACTGGTTGCCGCTAGTTGAGTTTCCATGCGTGCCACCAATTTACTGATACTTGCTTCTTTTTCAGTTACTTGTTTTTGTAACGCAGCTTGCTGCTTTTTCAGCGCATCCAACGACTGCAGCTGTTCGCTATAACCCGCCACCTGACCCTGCAGTGCCTGAATGGTTTTATCCTGTTTGGCAATCTGGTCCGCTTGTTTATCCAACTGGCTCTTCTGGGCATTAATGGTTTTATTGTGCTGCTCCAGTTTTGGCGCATTTTTCTGATAAGCGATAGCCCAAAGTTTGGCAATTTCAGAGTCAAAATGTTTGTTCTTGTCAGCATGGGTCATTTCAAGTTTTTGCAACCGGCCCAACAGCGTTTGGCCCGACTCTTCTGCGCCCTGCTCCGCCATTTTCAGCAGTTCACGTAACTCAGTAATCTGCTGCTGTGCCTGAGCAAACGTCTGGGCCCGCTGCTCCTGCTGCTGGTACAAACCAAATCCGACATACCCCAATCCAGTGACGGCACTAACCAGAATAATCAACACCAGAGAGGTAAACCAACCTGCCCCGCTGCGCGTACTATTAACCGACTTGTGGCCACGTTCATGGCCAGAGCCCTTTCGCGCACCTATGTCATTACGATCCATTCCTGCCGGCCCAAGGTCCGGCACATTCAGATCATCATCCTGTCGACTCATAACAGATTCCAGAGTTACAAAAAATCAGCCAAACACTAACAGTTTTACGGGTTAGACAAAAGCGTAATACGTGGGAGCCATAACACAAAAAACCCCGCATCCGCGGGGTTTTTTAGTAGCCGGGGGCTGAATTACATCATGCCGCCCATGCCGCCCATGCCGCCCATGCCGCCCATATCAGGCATAGCAGGACCCGAATTGTCTGCTGGCTTATCCGCTACCATTGCTTCGGTAGTAATCATCAGGCCAGCAACAGATGCTGCAGCCTGCAACGCAGAACGGGTTACCTTAGCGGGATCCAGGATACCCATTTCCATCATGTCACCGTATTCACCAGTACCTGCGTTAAAGCCGAAGTTACCTTTGCCATCACGCACCTTAGATACGATAACAGAACCTTCTTCGCCAGCATTGCCTACGATCTGACGCAGTGGTGCTTCCATGGCACGAAACGCCAGCTCGACACCAACAGTCTGGTCATGGTTATCACCTTTCAGATCACCAACATTAGCCAGCGCACGAATCAGCGCAACACCACCACCGGGTACTACACCTTCTTCAACAGCCGCACGGGTTGCGTGCAAAGCATCTTCTACGCGAGCTTTTTTCTCTTTCATTTCCACTTCAGTAGCAGCGCCGACCTTGATTACGGCAACACCGCCAGCCAGTTTAGCCACACGTTCCTGCAGTTTTTCACGGTCGTAATCAGAAGATGTTTCTGCAATCTGGGCACGAATCTGACTGACACGACCTTCAATTGCTTCTGTAGCACCAATGCCGTCAACCAGCGTGGTGTTATCTTTAGTGATAGTTACACGTTTTGCCTGACCCAGCTGCTCCAGTCCTGCTTCTTCCAGGCTCAGACCAACTTCTTCAGAGATCACAGTACCACCAGTCAGTACCGCGATATCTTCCAACATTGCCTTACGGCGGTCACCAAAGCCTGGCGCTTTAACAGCAGCCACTTTAACAATGCCACGCATATTGTTAACAACCAAAGTAGCCAGGGCTTCACCTTCAACGTCTTCGGCAATAATCAGCAGCGGACGAGACGATTTAGCAACCTGCTCCAGAATCGGCAACAGTTCACGGATGTTGGAGATTTTCTTGTCGACCAACAGGATAAATGGCTGCTCAACTTCAGCAGTCATGCTTTCCTGATTGTTGATGAAATAAGGTGACAGGTAACCACGATCGAACTGCATACCTTCAACAACAGCCAGTTCGTTTTCCAGGCCAGAGCCTTCTTCGACGGTGATAACACCCTCTTTACCCACTCGCTCCATCGCAGTCGCGATAATTTCGCCGACCTGGGTATCAGAGTTAGCAGAGATTGTGCCTACCTGAGCGATCGCTTTGAAATCAGTACATGGCACCGCCAGTTCCTGGATCTTAGTCACAACCGCCGCCGCAGCTTTATCAATGCCGCGTTTCAGATCCATTGGGTTCATACCTGCCGCCACAGACTTCAGGCCTTCATTAACGATTGCCTGAGCCAGTACAGTTGCAGTAGTGGTACCGTCACCTGCTGTGTCGTTGGCTTTAGACGCAACTTCTTTCACCATCTGCGCGCCCATATTTTCGAAACGGTCTTCCAGTTCAATCTCTTTCGCGACGGAAACACCGTCTTTGGTTACGGTCGGTGCACCGAAAGATTTTTCCAGCACAACATTGCGGCCTTTAGGGCCCAGCGTGGTTTTAACCGCATCAGCCAGGATGTTTACACCTGCCAGCATTCTCTGACGAGCGTCATTACCAAAACGTACATCTTTAGCCATTGTTATAATCCTGTTTCAAAAATTCGTTTCACAATTGAAGGGGAGGTCCCTGACCTTAGCCTTCCATTACAGCGTAGATTTCACTTTCGCTTAGAATCAGCAACTCTTCGCCATCAACTTTGATGGTGTTGGCATACCCACCAAACAGAACGGTATCGCCTACGTTTACAGACATAGGTTTCACTTCACCGTTATTCAGCAGACGGCCTTCACCAATCGCAACAACTTTTCCCTGATTCGGCTTTTCCTGAGCAGAACCCGGCAGCACAATGCCGCTGGCAGTAGTAGCTTCTTCCTCGTTACGACGGATAACAACACGGTCGTGAAGCGGACGAATTTTCATCTGTTTTTTTCTCCTGATCGTCTGATCAAAAACACATTTTTTTGTTTGCGGCGGATATCTCCAGCCAAGGCATCCATGGCTAAATTATCCATTGGATTGCAAGGTTGGGGCAGTTGATTCGTTTTCAATAGCTGAGGATAATTTTTTTCCTGGTATCAGGTTAAGTGGAAGACATTCCGGCTTAATCTTTACGTTCATATTCGCCGTCAATCACATCACCGCTGACGGATGGGCGACGACCATCTGGTCGCCTCGCTTGGTGGGTATAGTGCTCATCAAACTCCTGTTGCTGATAACCATGGGAGGAAGCCACCACGGTGAATCGTTTCATCAGCTGGGCCGCCATCCATTTGCGACTGTATGGCAGCAAACAACTAAAGCCGATAACATCGGTGACAAAGCCTGGCGTAACCAACAGGGCACCACCAACAGCCAGCGCAATACCCTCTACCATTTCCTGTCCCGGGATTTCACCCGCCTGCGCTCGCTGCTGCGCGCGGGCCAGCGTCGCGAGACTCTGATAACGCAGCATATTTACGCCAATAAAAGCCGACAGTAAAACCAGCCCCACGGTATTCCAGGTACCAATCATCTGCCCAACCTGAATCAGCAGAGTAATCTCGAGAATAGGCAGGATAATAAACAGGAGAAAAAGAAAGCGCATGCAAGACCCCAAAACGTCGCCCGGCGAACATCACTGAACGAAAACTGATAGCAACTAACATCTAGATTGGCGCAAACCGTATAAATTCAATCCACACCATAGCTTTAAGCGCAATATTTTTTGCCGCCACAGTGTAAGACAATATGCCTCTTTTAGCCCTCTTTTCGGACTAACCAAGGTTGACTTTGGGCACAAGACCATTCCACCTACCAAAGTACCGCACCGCGACAAAACCTACGAAAACAAGTGATATTTCATAGGCTTAGCAAGTGCACAAGAAAAGCCTTTTTACGACTTTCTATTTTTCCGCAAATCCTGATTTTTCAACAGATTGATCAAGTTATGGACATTTTTGCGAAAGCAAGATAACTTGAACGTCTGCACAATGGCGCAATGCACAAAAGACAATTGAAGTTAGGGTAATCCTCAATGGAACTTAAAGATAAAGTAATTGTTGTAACTGGCGGTGGTCGTGGCCTAGGTCGCGCTATGGCATTGGATCTGGCTGCTCGAGGCGCAAAACTTGCACTGGCTGACTTGAGCCAGGAAGATCTCGATGCAACAGTAGGGATGTGTGCCGAAAAAGGCGTAGATGCCCGCGGTTATATCTGTAACGTTGCTAAAGAAGAAGACGTAGAAAAACTGTTCGACGATATTGTTGCTGACTTCGGTGCTGTTCACGGTCTAGTTAACAACGCTGGGATTACCCGTGACGGCCTCTTTATGAAGGTCGACCGTGAAACCGGTAAAGTTGCTAAGAAAATGACCATGGATCAGTGGAATCTGGTAATGGACGTCAATCTGACCGGCACTTTCCTGTGTGCCCGCGAAGCGGTTGCTAAGATGATCGATCTGGGCACCCCAGGCTGCATCATCAACATCTCTTCCATCTCTCGCTCCGGCAACATGGGTCAGACCAACTACACCGCCACCAAGGCAGCTGTTGAAGCCATGGCTGTAACCTGGTCTAAAGAGCTGTCCCGCTACGGCATTCGTGCTGCATCCATCGCACCGGGTTATATTGGTACCGAGATGGTAATGAGCATGAAACCAGAAGCACTGGAAAAAATCGCTGCTGGTATCCCTGCTAAGCGTCTGGGTAAACCAGAAGAGATCGCTTCTACCGTAGCGTTCATTCTGGAAAACGACTACGTCTCTGGTCGTTGCTTCGAAGTCGACGGCGGCCTGCGTATCTAATCGCTGCACCGTTTTCTGAAAAGCCACGACTCTGTCGTGGCTTTTTTGCTTTCAGCCCCAACCAACCCTCAGTATCAGGTTATACAGTCATATAGAAACAGGTCTCGCACCAACGTCTGCTGGTTAACATGATCGCCTTCTAACTCCTGTCGGGTGATATCCCCCTGCTCCAGCAACCCTTGCAAACGCTGATCCCGCCATTCCATAACCACCACACCCGATTGTCGATCAACAATTCTCAAGTAAGGCTCCCGGCGCTCCAGCCAGGCATCAATTTGATAGGTCATCTTGCTGTCCCTCGATTATCAGATACAGGAACAGCATAACGTATCTCTCGCTTAACTTAAATGCGAATAATTATTATTACTATTTATTTATTAATCTGCGGCCTGCTATCATAACCAACAACAGCACAGGCAAACCCAACAGTGTCGTTATGACAAAGAACTGACCATAACCCACACTATCGACAATGCTACCGGAATAACCGGCGAGCAATTTAGGCAATAGTGTCATGACAGAGCTAAAGATTGCATATTGCATCGCCGAGAATGAGACGTTAGTCAGCCCTGAGAGAAATGCAACAAATGCGGCACCAGCCAGGCCAGCACACAAATTATCAGCCGCCACCACCAGATACATCAGCCATAGTTCTGGCACTGCCGCCAGCCACAAAAACAGCAGGTTAGTGACTGCTGCTAACAAAGCTCCCAAAAACAGGATCCGCAGCACGCCATAGCGCATCGACAGTACACCACCCAAAAAACCACCGACGATCGCCATCACCACGCCAAAGGTTTTCACTGCCAGGGCTATCTGCTCTTTACTAAAACCAATATCCGCATAAAACACATTGGAGATCACGCCCAAAATGATATCGGATATCCGGTAAGTACCCACCAGTAACAACAACAATATTGCAGTTTTAACCCCATACCGACGAAAGAAATCGGCCACCGGCACGCGGTAGGTTTCTTCAATCATCGCCGGTTGCACCATCCCAACCATGACGCATGCTTTTGCCACCAGCAGGCTTAATACCACAGCCAGTACCAGGCGTATAAATTCGATCAGAAATCCCAGCAACGGATCATTAACCACTCGTTTCAGCTGATTGATGCCATCCGCACTCAGGTAAAAGCTGGCTGCAAAAGTAGCTGCTCCGACCATAAACACCAGCACAAACCGGGCATACGTTATTGCCGAGTGGCTGTAGGCCCTGTTTTGACTGGTTTCCGGTTCGGCAATCAGCAACGTGGTAATTACCCCTGCCAGCATCACTGCAGCCATAATGAAATAGGTTTTTTGCCAGGCGGCGTAGTCATAAGCGCCTAATTCACTACCAAAACCAGCGGCCAGATACAGTGCTCCGGCACCCGCCACCACCATGGCAACACGGTAACCGGCAATGTACGCAGACGACATCAAACTCTGCAGCCGCGTTGATGCTGCTTCGATTCGATAAGCATCAATCACGATATCCTGAGTCGCGGAAGAAAAACCTAGCCCCACCGCAGCAAGTGCCATCCACAGTAATTCACCCTGATGTGGATCAGTGCTGGCCATGGTCATAATGGAACTGATAATGGCCAACTGCGCCAATAGCAGCCAGCCCCGGCGACGTCCCAGCCAACGCGTAAGAAAAGGCAAAGGTAACTGATCGACTAGTGGTGCCCAGACAAATTTGAATGAATATCCGAGTGCTGCCCAGCTAAAAAAGGTAATCGAGGCGCGCTCAACGCCCGCTTCCAGCAACCATAAAGACAATGAAGAAAAGATCAGCAAGATGGGTATCCCGGCAGAAAAGCCGAGAAACAACATGCACACCACCCGCGGATGAGCAATCGCCTCAAGTGCTTCGCGCCAGCTAACCTGAGGCTGTGGCATAGATTGAATCCCTAATCAGTGGCGGGCAGATGTACTTAATCGCGAAAGTTGTTGAATTGCAGTGGCAGTTCCAGGTCCGCTTCACGTAACATCGCCATCACCTGCTGCAGGTCATCACGTTTTTTACCCGTGACGCGCACCTGCTCACCCTGCACCTGAGTCTGGACTTTAATCTTGGCATCCTTGATCAGTTTAGTGATCTTTTTACACAGTGGCTGGTCCAGTCCCTGCTTCATTAGCACTTCCTGACGCGCACGCATGTTGGCTTTCTCAGCGTCTTTAATATCCAGACAGCGGATATCAATTTTGCGGCTGGTTAGCTTATTACGCAGCACTTCCAACATTTGCTGGAGCTGAAAATCGACTTCGGCATGGATAACCACACTGCCTTCACTATGTTCAAAGCGGGCATCAATCCCCTTGAAGTCATAACGATTCTGAATCTCACGGTTAGCCTGGTCTACAGCGTTGGATACTTCATGCATATCCAGTTCAGAAACGATATCAAATGAAGGCATTACTTTAATCTCCCGGGTGTTTTTTGCCGATTTTAGCTGACCCGCCCCCCTATTTCACGTCACAATATAGGCGCTGAGGAGGCAGAATGAATTCACATTGGTATATTTTGGGTGCCGGTGCCATTGGCTGCCAATGGGCCGCGGCATTGCTCAAGGGTGGTAGTCGTGTCAGTCTGATAGTGCGCAGCCCTGAACGGCTGGCCCAATTAGAACACAACGGTGGCATTACTATCGAGTCTAAACAGGGTACTGCACACTACCCGGTAGCCGGTCGGCTAGCAGCAGACTGCCCCACCATTGGCCATTTACTCGTTGCGACAAAAGCCTATGACGCGCTGCCAGCAATCAAGCGGCTACACGGCCAGCTAAGCGCAACCGCCCAGATCATTCTGATACAAAACGGCATGGGTAGCCAACAAGCCATTCAGACGCTGCTACCTGAACATCCGATCATTGCGGCCACCACCACGAATGGTGCCTGGCTAAGAAAGCCATTTCATGTTGTGCTCGCCGGCACCGGCAATACCCAACTCGGGCTGTTAAACCCTGCAGGCCAGCCTCAGCCCAAACTGCCAGCAACACCGGGCCTGGACATTTCTTGGGACCTGTATATCGATCAGGCACTTTGGCGCAAGCTGGCGATTAATTGTGCCATTAATCCTCTGACCGCCGTGCATGGCTGCCAAAATGGACAACTGGTCAGCACCCCTGCGTTACATACAGAACTGGCCCAAGTATGCCACGAAGTCGACCAGCTGCTAGCAGGTGAAGGTCTTCAGCTGTTCAGCAGCGGCTTACTGCCGGTTGCTGAGCAGATCGCCAGACAAACCGGAGACAACTACTCATCTATGCTACAGGATATTCGTCAAGGTCGGCAAAGCGAGATCGACTATATCACCGGCTACCTGTTGCAGCGGGCTGCAGCATTGCAGATGTCACTCCCCATCAACCAGGCGTTATACTCAGCGGTCACCCAACTAGACCAAACCTCTGGCTAACCAAGCACACGAGAGATCTTAATGACGGAACGCTTAACACGTATTTATACTCGCAGCGGCGACCAGGGCAAAACTGGACTGGGCAACGGCCAGCGGGTAGACAAAACCGCTGGCCGAATTGAAGTCCTGGGCACCGTTGACGAATTGAATGCCGCGCTGGGTATCGTATTGGCACTCTTACCGAAACAGCACCCGGAAATTGGCTTACTGACTGCCCTGCAGCACCAACTATTTGACCTGGGTGGCGAGCTTGCCATGGCTGACCCGAACTATGTCACTACCACGCCGCAACAGGTCGCTGCTCTGGAGCAAAAGATCGATACAATGAATGCCACACTGCCGCCGCTACGGGAGTTTATTTTACCCGGCGGTAGCCCTGCAGCAGCGCATTGTCATATGGCACGTTGCATCTGCCGCCGCGCAGAGCGGCGCATGCTGGCATTACTTGCAGATAATACTCAAAGCTGTAACCCTGAGGCCGCGGTTTACCTTAATCGTCTATCAGATCTGCTGTTTGTACTGTGCCGTGTACTGGCCCGACAAGATGGTGGAACGGAAGTCTTCTGGCAGCCAGGGAACCCGCATCTAACTTAGGGACTCACAATAAAAAACATAAGGGAATGTACCGTGAAACGTTTATTTACCCTGCTCCTGATGGCCATATTAACTGCTTCATCACACATAGCGATGGCGGACTGTCCACTTGAGCAAAATATGTGTATCAATGAATGCAACTTAAAACATGAACAAAACGAAGCCGCCCAGCTCGGCTGTAAATCACGCTGCGCGGGTAAACGCGCGCTCTGCTCTACGCAACATGGTGCCGAAACCGCAGTTGATTTTGGTGGTGATCTGGTTGATTCCGGTGTTGAAGCCAGCAAAAACGCCTGGGAAGGCACTAAGTCTTTCTTTCGCGGCATGACAGAAGAGTAACGTACGCTTATCCAGTTCGGCCGGCGTGGTTCAATGCCAGCCGGACCTGCCCTGCCATCTGCATAAACCCTTCAAAGTCTTCAGCATTAATCGCGTCGCGATCAGACAGGTAATCGGCATACAGCATACCCACTGCCCGCTTACCCCGGGTCAACGGTTCCAGGACAAAACCTTTGCAGTTCACCTGCGCTCTGAAACTTGGCGGCAGCCGTTGCTGCCAACCTGAATCGATCGCATCCTCAACTAAAAAAGTATTCTGCAACTGAATCACCTTAAAGAAGAGATCATCCGGGCCTCCGGTACGCTGACGCTGGAAGTAATCCTGCAGCGGCTCAGTCTGTCTACCCGCCAACAATTTCACTGAAATTGATTTACCCTGTGCATCCATCAAACCAATGATGACCCGGTCAAATCCGGTGCAGGCATCCACAGCATCAACAAACAACTTAAACACTGCATGCAGTTGGTCGCCTGTTGCCAGCAATTGAGCGAAGCTGCGTAAATACTCAAGTACTTTTTTCTGGCGGTCATTTTCCTGCATGACATTATGCAGCTGATAACTTACTTGCTGATTCGAAGATTCCGATTCCGCTTCGCTATGTACCAAAAACGATACCTGTCGAATCAGGTCATCGCGTTCATCTTCGCCAGTCTCTGCATAGTCAGGTACCAGGAGCTTCTGGCTCAATCCCATATCCCGGCAGACCTTGGTCACCTTTTTGAAACTATCTAAAACCACATCAGATACATGATCAGTTGGCAGTTGAGTAATCTCTGCCATTTTATCAACCAGATCAGTAAAGCTTCGATCCGTCTCCTCCGGATCAAACAAGTGTTGCAACAACTCCCCGCTGACACTGGATACCGCAGCTGTGGCACTGGCACTACTCTTACGCGGATCAAAATTGTCATTACGTAACTGGGTCATCACCTCGCCCGAATAACCCCAACTGGCCGCCAATTCCTGGCCCAGGTGACTAAAACTACTGCCTAGTACGTCTTGCTGCACCTCGGCCCATGAACGGGCCCCCATCGCTTTTTGAGCCAGCATGTTACGGTACGTATCCGGCAGAGTGCAGGCGACAATAATTTCACCAATATTCAACAACAGTGCACTGATATAGGCTTCTTCCGCATCCACCCGACGACGGCTCTGCACCGCCAGTTCACGCGCCAGATTAGCGGACAACACCGCACGAACCAGTAACTGAGGCACATCAAGATCGGGATGGGTATTCTGAAACTGCTCTATTAACTTCAACGTCATTGTCAGATTCTTAATCTGATTGAAGCCAAGTAGCACCACTGCCCGGGAAACCACTTTGATGGGCCCGGAGCCACGATGATAAGTGGAAGAGTTGGCCAGTGTGAGTAAACGCGCCGTCAAATTGGGGTCTTTCATGACTGCCATCGCCAGCGCCATGGCATCACTTTCTTCAGAGTTGCTGATCTGCTTGATCCGAGCCAGGGTGTTACTAAACACCGGAAGGTCACCCAGACTGCTCAGATTTTGCTGAATTCTGTTAAGGGTTGTATTAAGCGGCATAGACCCGCCTGACTCCTGCAAAAAACGTAATTTAACCCAAACGGGCTATGCGGACATATTAAGCGTTTGCTCGCATGAAGTCTGCAATTAGCATTAATTTGCAACCTGATCAGGAAAAATGATCGAGATCATGGTTAAAATAAACCATAACATGTATTTTAATTGCATCTTTATTGCATGCACAGGAAAGTCGATATGATTCCACTGCAAGAACGTCAAATTCCGGGGCGCTTTGCTCTGTTTTACTTAGGATTCCGGCCCTTCTTTCTGGCCGGCGCAGTGTTAGCTTGTTTGCTTATCCCTCTGTGGCTGGCAGTGTACTGGCAGCATCTCCAGCCAGACTATTACCCAGACGGAGTCACCTGGCATGGTCATGAGATGTTATTTGGTTTTGCGCTGGCAATCATTGCCGGTTTTTTATTGACCGCCGTGCGTAACTGGACGTCACAAAACACACTCCAGGGTTTGCCTTTAGCATTACTGGCGTTGCTCTGGCTGGCAGCAAGAATCCTGCCCTGGTTACCTGGCGTGCCTGATATCTTACTGGCGGTGATTGACCTGAGTTTTCTCCCCCTGCTGATCATCAGCTTGGCCGTACCTATATGGCAAGCGCGTAACTACCGTAACCTGATGTTCCTGGTTCTACTCAGTGCTTTTTGGTTCGCCAATTTACTGGTTCATCTCGATATTATGGGCGTTACCAGCCATACCCGTCAGTCGGGCTTACTGTTGGCGCTGTTTCTGGTAGTGCTGATCATGACATTAATGGGTGGCAGAGTGATCCCTTTCTTCACCGAACGGGCCATTTCCGGCATTACCTGTAAACGGTTTACCTGGCTGGAAAAAAGTCTTCTACCCCTGACAGTTCTAGGGTTGTTATTGGCCCTGAGTCCGCTGACAAAACTTGCGGCAGTAGTCACGCTGGTACTGGGTTTTATGAACAGCGTCAGAGTGGCAGGCTGGTTTAACCGCCAACTATTGTCCCAGCCACTGCTGTGGATACTGCACCTTGGTTACGGCTTTATCGCATTAGGCTTTGTATTGTATGGCCTTAGCTTGCTTGACGTAGTCGGTAGCAGCAGTGCAATACACGCCTTCGCTGCGGGGGGTATTGGTTGCCTGACTCTGGGGATGATGGCACGAGTATCACTGGGCCATACCGGACGATCTCTGGCAAGTTGCAGAGTCATAACCACCGCGTTCAGCCTGATGGCGATTGCTGCACTGCTGCGCATCAGCCTACCAAGTCTGCCGCTGACGTATACAACAGGACTCAGTCTGACAGCGATATTATGGAGCCTGGGCTGGCTGTTTTTCCTGATTCGGTATCTGCCGATACTGATCCAGCCCAGACAGGACGGTCTATTTGGCTAATTAGCGTTGCATATCCACCACGACACGCCCACGCACCTGGCCCTGCACAATCCGCTGGGCATAATCCGGCACCTGATCCAGTCCAATAATGTTGGTCACATTACCGGACAGCTCGGCAGGTAGCAGATCCTGCAACCGCTGCCAGGCTAAACGACGGCGCTCATATGGGCAACTAACGGAATCAACACCCTGCAAACGCACATTACGCAGAATAAACGGCATCACAGTTGACGGCAGCTTAAAGCTGGCTGCCAGGCCGCAGGCAGCAACGGTACCACTGTAGTCGGTTTCGGCTAGGATACGGGCAAGAATCGTATCACCCACCGTATCGATACCACCGGCCCAACGTTGTTTTTCCAGTGGACGGGCAGGCTCCGCCATTTCGGCACGTGTCAGAATTTGGCTAGCCCCGAGCTGTTTCAGGTAGTCTCCAGTTTCTGGACGACCCGTAATAGCAGCGACCTCATAGCCAAGCTTAGACAACAGCACCACAGCGATACTACCAACCCCACCTGCAGCTCCACTCACGATGATTGGACCAGACTCCGGGGTCAGGCCACCCTCTTCAAGAGCAAGTACGCACAACATCGCCGTAAGCCCGGCGGTGCCAATCTCCATAGTGCGCAACGCTGTCATATCTTCAGGTAAGGGCACCAGCCAGTCACCGTTAACACGGGCATACTGTGAAAAACCACCCCAGTACTGCTCACCCACACCCCAACCGGTCAGTACCACTGACATGCCAGGCTGGTATCGACTGTCAGAGCTCTTTTCTACGGTACCCACAAAATCAATCCCCGGTACCATCGGGAACTGACGAATAATCTTGCCTAACCCGGTAACTGCCAGGCCATCCTTATAATTCAATGAGGAATACGCAACCTTAATCAGCACATCACCTGCCGGCAGGTCCGTTTCGGACAGATTTTTAATTTCTGCCAATGTCTTTTTGTCACTGTCTTGTTCCAGTACCAACGCTTTGAACATTTTACCCACCTTCTCAGGTTATTATCTATTTGTCATACAAATATATATTATTGTGAAAATATCATCAACAGTGTTTATAATAGGCAAAACTCGAATCATTGTTGTGGCCCCTATGACCATTGAGCTTGAACCCGTTCAACGCACCAGTCTCTCTAAGCAGATCGCAGATCAGCTTGAAGACGCCATTATGGAAGGCAGCCTCAGGGCAAATGACCGCTTGCCCACCGAAGAGGAGATGTCAAAACGCTTCAGTGTTTCACGGGCCACCATTCGCGAAGCCATGAAACGGCTCGCAGCAAAAAAACTGGTTCGTTCAAAACGTGGCCCTGCGGGTGGCACCTTTGTTAATGAGCTAGGTGCTGCAGAGCTAAGCGATAGCCTGGTCACAGCAACAACAATGTTTGTCAGCATGAACAATATCTCTTTAGAAGAGATCAGTGAGACCCGCAAAGAGATGGAAACGCTCTGCTGTCGCCTGGCTTGTCAGAATCGCACAGATAAAGACCTCCAGCGGCTGGAAAACGCACTCGGTAAGCAGAGCGATTCACAGATCAGTGCTGAGGCGTTTTGTGCCGCCGATGTGCAGTTCCACCGCACCCTAGTCGATGCTAGCCACAACCGGATGTTGGGTTTTGTCATGTATTGTTTGATCGAAGCACTGCAACCTGTGGCGAATATGCTGGCATATCATTTCCGCGAGCGAGCTGTCATCCTGAACCAACACCGCCGTTTATTAGATGCAGTGCATAGCCGCAATACGGCTTTGGCGACAAACATCATGCTGGAGCAGCTTGACTACCTGGAACGACTACAGCACGAAGCCCAACAAGCACACGCCCATAGACACGACTAAACGGTTATAGCCCACTGTTTGTAGTTTTCGCACAATGCACCTGTCCAGAAGCTCAGAGTCATTTATAATGACTAACGAAAACCCGCACAGGTGATGAAAGGAGCACATGTGGAAAATCTTTGGTTGATGAGTCTGGTTGCCCTAATCGTGGGCGCTGTTATTGGTTACATGTTGGGCCGCAACAGCCCGCAGGATAACCGCCAGGCCGAGTTAGAAGAAGAATTGGAAGAGGCCCGGCAGGCGCTGGAAAATTACCGTGAAGATGTAGCGCAGCACTTCAGCAAAACTGCAAACTTGTTTAACAATCTCACTGACAGTTATAAAGATGTATACCAACACCTGGCTGGTGGGGCACAGCAACTGTGTCAGTCTGAAGAGATTGTCCGCTCCCTCGAATCTTCTATCAAGCCCCAGCTAGCCCAGGAAGATTCCGACCAGAGTGGCAATGCAGAACCGCCCCGCGATTACGCCCCTAAAGCACCGGGTGATGCCGGCACGCTGTCTGAAAATTACGGGGTAGATGATAAAAAACTGCCTGAAGAGGAAACGCCAGAGCCAAGTAAGGCTGCCTCCTGAAGCACACAAAAACCCGGCTTAAACCGGGTTTTCTATTTCTATAAACTGATGCTCCACTTCAAACGTTTGCGCCAGTGCTTCACCCAGTGCCTGAACGCCATAACGCTCTGTGGCATGGTGACCGGCTGCAATATAGTGAATACCGTTTTCACGCGCACTATGCACCGTTGGTTCTGAAATTTCACCAGACAAAAACGCATCCAACCCCAAAGCAATGGCTTTATCAATGTACCCTTGTGCTGCACCTGTGCACCAGCCAACTGTTTTAATCAAGTGGCCACCGCCCGTAATTAATTGCGGGGAACGGTGCAAAACAGCCGCCACGGTCCGGCAAAACACTTCTGGCTCGACAGGGTTTGTCAGCTCCCCCACCAATCCGATGCTTCGCGCACTGCCGGGTTCCAACGGGCCAGTCACCTTGACCCCAAGCCGTTGCGCCAATTGCACGTTATTGCCCAGCTCAGAATGAGCATCCAAAGGCAAATGGTAGGCGACCAAACTGATATCGTGTTGCAGCAAAGCACGTATACGGCGCCTTTTAATCCCCGTAATGCAGCTGCTCTCTCCTTTCCAGAAAAAACCGTGGTGCACCAGAAGCATATCAGCATCAGCAGCAATGGCTGCATCAATTAGCGCCTGGGACGCAGTCACGCCAGTCACAATTTTACGCACATCACTGCACCCTTCCACTTGCAAACCATTAGGGCAATAATCTGCATACATGTCCGGCTGCAATAGCTGCTCGAGGTGCTGAATGATTTCGTTAAGTTTTGTTGCCATCTGCGCTAAGCCATTCACAATATTTATTCACAACGTATAATCCTATGAATCTTTCAGCAGTTGCAACCAAACACCATGCGTAAATTTAATTTTCTATTCTGGCCGGTTTTATCAGGAATACTGGTTGCCTTGCTGCTGCTTCAGTACTTCCCTGCCCTCACGAATGGAGGCAGCACTGGCCTGACATTACACCGCACTTCTGGCTCCCACCCTACAGCGTCAGCAAGCGGTCCCTTTAGCTATGCGGATGCCGTGGAGCTGGCCTCACCAGCAGTGGTTAATATCTATACCCGTACGGTCATCAAACAGAGCGTTCACCCATTATTTAACGATCCGTTTTTTCGGCGTTTTTTTGATGACGACAGCATCCCACAACGCGAACGCATTCAGTCCAGCCTGGGATCAGGGGTAATTCTCAGTGATCAGGGATATATCGCCACCAACAACCATGTCATTGCAGGTGCTGACAGCATTGTCGTCGCCCTGAAGGATGGCCGTGAAGCGATTGCCGAAGTCATCGGTACCGATCCGGAAACCGATTTAGCGTTGCTGAAAATTGAACTCAAAGAGCTTCCGGTAATAAGCCTGAATAATTCTGACAACATCCGGGTTGGCGATGTCGTTCTGGCGATCGGCAACCCCTTTGGAGTGGGCCAGACCGTAACAATGGGTATTATCAGTGCAACCGAGCGCAATAGTCTAGGCATCAATACCTACGAAAACTTCATCCAGACCGATGCAGCCATCAACCCCGGAAATTCCGGCGGCGCGCTCATTGATGCCCAAGGCAATCTGATCGGTATCAATACCGCAATATTTTCTAAATCAGGCGGCTCTCAGGGCATCGGCTTTGCTATCCCATCCAGCCTGACTGAACAAGTAATGAAGGACCTGATCAATAACGGCCGGGTTATTCGTGGCTGGCTCGGTATCGAAGTACAGGAAATGACTCCCCGGCTGGCTGAATCATTCGGCCTGAAGGAGATGCAGGGGCTTATTATTGCGGGAGTTTTTCGCGATAGTCCGGCTCATAAAGGCGGATTACAACCGGGTGATATCATGCTCAGCATCGATAAAAAACCAATTATGAATGGCCGCCGCTCAATGATCGAGGTGGCTCGTTATCGACCGGGTGAAACCATCGCTATCGATATTCTGCGTGACGGGAAGAGCGAAACACTAACGATCTCAATTGGTGAACGTCCGTTACAAAGGCCTGCACAATAATCAATCAGTTGGCGCTGGAGGCTTTCAGCCATCGATCTGGCGATAACTATCTACTTCAACGCCAAATACACCAGCCGCCACGCCCAAAGCCCGACAAGCTTTTAACCAACTCTGAT
This sequence comes from Pontibacter sp. JAM-7, assembly GCF_048548695.2. NCBI lineage: Bacteria > Pseudomonadati > Bacteroidota > Cytophagia > Cytophagales > Hymenobacteraceae > Pontibacter > Pontibacter sp. JAM-7. The sequence goes on along the minus strand of NZ_JBLYIF020000006.1, from coordinate 56,312 downwards.
TTCTGGCGACTTTGCGTCCAAACAACGCAGATACCCCCGCCTTGCAACATAAAACAACGATCTGAAACAGCGCCGAAACAAAGATACCAAATACAGCGCGACCATTTTTTTTCTTACGCCATGCTTCAGTGATACCTGCCCGGTACTTACGCTTGGACAACCAGCCTAGGCGGGTTCTGCTAACAGGAATAATCTCATGCACCAATGCGTCTGGACACTTTAAAATACGCACGCCTTTGGCAGTCGCTTCTTTAAAGAAAATGACGTCAGTGCCACCTGCCAATGGCCGGGATTCATCAAACCTAAGGGAGTGTTGTTTGATGGCCGCCATTGGTACCAAAACATTATTGGTCGCACATGATTCAAGCCGTTTGCCACGCGCATGGCTGTTTAGACGCTTGTTAAATAGCGCCCTGATCTCCGGCGGCGTTTCCGTAGGAAGTTCTGACATTACACCACCTGACACAACCACCTCACCGCTATTTTCCTGACACAGCTGAAACAGCTTAAGCAGCCAGTCAGGCTCTACCCATTCATCATCATCAATAAACACCAGATAGTCGCTGCCCTGCTGAAGAACGTCCTCCACTGCACGGTTTCGAGCACAGGGAATGCCGCGTTTTGCTTCACAGACATAACGTAATGGAAAAGGAAATGATTCATTAAAGCCGTTGACCAGAGACTCCGCAGAACGGTCAGCATCATTGTCGACGATAAGAACAGACAGTTGAAAACCTTGCACACTCACTGCTGCGAGACTTGCAAGGCAGGTTTTGAGCAATTCACCACGCTGACATGTGCAAACGCAAATACAGATATCTACCATAGACCAAAGCTGCCTGTTAAATTCTTAATGTTAGATTTCTAACTGTGGTGACTGAAGCGCCTGTACCCAAACGAAGGCTACTCAACACTGAGAACACAAAAACAGTTCACACACTACAGTCTGGGCAGGTGGACACTAGAAAATATCCAGCGCCACATCTCATTCAGTTGCTGGCGCACCCATGGCAAGTGGCCATTAATTTTGCCACGTATTTCTGCCAGTGCAGGAGGGGCACAGAATTCTCCCAACACTTTAGAAGCCTGATGAATATCATCAATCAACCAATGCTCCAAGCCAAAGTCCTGCAGCAACTCTCGATATTTATGACTCCAACCAAATACCACCACAGGGGTTTCAGTTGCCAGGCTCGATACCACACCATGATACCGGGATGAAAACACAAACTCAGCCCCAGCGATGTAAGCCTTAATCAACAAAGCGTCCGCAGGATTAAGCACCCGCACCTGATCAAGGTCAGAGAGCTGTTGGCATATTGCCAGATCTTTCACACCCTCATGATTCAGCATAATCGGTTCGACATTTAACTGCCTGGATAACCTGATGAACTCCCTCGCTACGGAGATATATTCTGCATGATCAACTGCACCCGCCTCCAAGACTTTATTATTGGGGATAAATAAAGAATATGGCTTAGTGGCAGGCAATGAAGTACCACAATCCAAAAGGAAAGTAATATCAGGGTAAAGTCTGGCTTTCTTAATAAAGGGCACTAAATACTGAGCTGATTGTCGATCCCGGACACAAACACAAGCCGCACAGTCGAGACTAGGTTTTAAACTGGTTTTAAAGCCATCAGTGTCAAATGGCCCAAAGGACTGAGGCAGGAAAACCAGAGGCTTATTCTGTGCTTGCCAACCGGCTCTGCGGTCTTCCAAGCGCCGCTGCGCCTTAGCACTGCCCCAATAATCTCCATAGGCAAACCCTGAAGCATCGATCACCAGATCAACATCTTGCTCCAGAACAATATCCAGGCGATCTCTTTGTTCGCGTGGCAACCAAGAAAAAGCGCGATAAATAGAAGGCCGCCGCTGACTTTTCGTCAGTCTGTTTGTTTTTAGTGTGCTGAGCAGGCTCTGTAAGCGGCCGGCACCATTCTTTAAGCACCGCTTAATACCCAACTTTTTAAGTTCCGGCTCCGGGAGCTTCTGGGCCGTAGCAAATATACAATTACCAAACTGCTTATTGCATGACTGCATCACAGCACGAGCCAATAGCTCAGCACCACGGTTAGGTAAACCAATGCCAATCAACTCTATATAAACTGGACGCTTTTTACTCATAAACCTTTAACAAACTTTGGGGTGATTTTTTTTGTGAAAAAGGAATTAAGGCATCCGGGTCAGGGTAGCCAAAACCGACTAACATAATAGGCACATGGAAACTTTCTAAATCAAGCAAATCCCGGGCAGACTGGTGATTGGCCTCCACATCAGGCCAATTAATCGGCACACTGGCCAACCCTTGCGCAGTAAAGCCCAGCATAAGTTGAGATGTTGCCAATGCTGAATCTATATAAATCAGATGCCGGTCACGCGCTAGTGCAAAATTAGAAAGGTCTCCCAACACCATAATCAAATGTGGCAGCTCATTACCAAACCCCGCAGTACCAAAGGGCAGGTTTACGATCTGCTGTTTGATACAAGGATTTTCTATTAACAAATAACGATACGGCTGCCTGTTGCAGGCAGATGCTGCCTGCGTCGCACAGCTGACGGCATGCTCAACCTGATGCCGCATAACCTTTCGATCTTCAAACCAGCGGCAAGAGACTCTGTTTTCACATAATTGAAGGAAACGATCAGCATCGAAACCACTGTCGTGTGTTATCTCACGAAATGAGAACGGAGTTTTATCTGAGCCTGATATATGTGCAACAACAATCTGTCGAAACGCCTGATAAGCCAGAGCAACTTTATCGTCACTTTTCTCAACGGTATCAAAATAGCGACTCAAGACAGCATTAGACCACTCAAGCTCTGCCTCATCATGACAACCGGAAGATACTGCCGCTTGATATGCCTGGACTGTTTCACCAATATACTTTTCTGCGAAAGTTTTTTTCGCATTTGGAAAACACAGACCTTTCTCGAGACGATGAGTGTTCCGCCGGAGCAACGGAGAGTGCTGCTGGGCCGGCTGATGATCGACTTTATAAGCCGCAACACCCGATCGAACGGCCTTTATTTCACCTGCGAAGACCTCTTGCCCTTTACTAGACTTGCGTTTGTTACCCCTACCGAACAACTTCAGCAACTCTTTTTTCAAACCCATACCAATAACCGAGACAGCGGATAAGTTAGCGCGCAGTATTAGATATTTTGTATCAACTATCTACAAAATATTTACAGAAAACGTTCCAGAATTAACAGACAGATGATATGGACTAGCGATTCCGCGTAAAATTGGAGCTCTGCTCGCCTCAAGCCGAACAAAGCAAGACCTCTCAACTATTCGAGAAGGACCGTAATAAAACTTAAGCTTTACCAATGCAATGGTTGTTGTGCAGTGAAAACTGACCAGCGCCTTTCTCCCACTCAAAATAGTCAAGGCACCTGAAAATACTGATACCAATCACCATCAGATAAAACAACCTACTGCTTCTCAGCACTGCTTCTGTTAATCCACCCACAGCCAAGGTTGCAACGATTATCAGTACAGCGTACCGATAACGAGTTCTCATACCGATCAAAGCCCCAGCTAACAGCAGGCACCAGACTATGACCCCAGGAATACCCTGTTTGGCAAACGCATCAAGGTACTGGTTATGGAAATGACCATATCTAACTAATACACCGGGGTCATATCCATGCTGCTCGATAAACGCCGACGCTTTTTGCCTGATCTGGACATAGTCTGTGCCTGCCCCAGTTAGAGGTTCACTAACACCCAGATAAAGTGCGGTATGCCACATTTGGAGCCGATGTCCCACCCCTGTATTCAAATTTCCATCCAGAGTTCTTTGTACTTCCATTTGTGTTCTTTTAACTGCGCGGTCAAAAATATTAGCATTTGCCGCAATCAAGACCAAAACTGAAATGAACACTGTGATCAACATGACTAACTTCAGTCTTGATATGTAGCCTCTGCGAAGAACTTGCCAAATCAGGAACAGTATTACTGCTAAAAGAATAAGCGCAATGCCTCTGGTGCCCGTTGCATATGCACCCACGGCCCCCACGCAACCCGCCATCAAAAACAACAATCGAAACCAACGGTTTTTATATATTCCGATATAAAAAAAACAGATCAGGCTTACTGTGATTACCAGATACCCATACCGGATAGGGTTTGTCATGGTGCCTGCCCTAGGCAGCTCAAGAATGAACTTTTCATAAATGGCATAGCCACCAGCAGCCAACGCCGCAATCGCTATAGCAATACCGACAACCTGATGACTGAAGCCATACCGCAGCAGGTACAGGAAGATAAAAACGGCAGCCACAGCCTTAGCCGGTTTATCATAATCGTCACCCAATGGGACGGCATGAGCCCACAAGTGCAATAGATGAAAAAGCCCAAACGCAAACAGACTGATGATCCACCATTTCTGGCTAGACCATATTTGAGGTATTTTTTTCAGACTCGGGATTAAAAACAGCAGGCTGCACAGCAACAAAAGTGAGGTCGCTGGAGATTTATTGCCGACAATGCTGTTCGCAAGAAACCAAAACACCAACAAGCTGTTCAAGCCAAATATCAACTTGAAAAACAAGTCTTTACGCCAAAATAGATAGTCTTGATTGATATGCACGCTAACCTTCACCCTGCCCACAATATTTTGACATAAGTGAAGATAAAACAGCCCTACGTCCAACATACTGACAAAAAGAAGGGAGGCTAAAGCCCCCCTGATTAATCCGTTAATCCTTGATGCGGTACTCGGCAGAACGCGCATGGGCAGTCAAGCTTTCACCCCGCGCCAATACTGACGCCACTTTACCCATCTCAGAAGCGCCGTCATGAGAGAACATAATCAGCGAAGAGCGCTTCTGGAAATCATACACACCCAAGGGCGAAGAGAATCTCGCAGTACCGGATGTTGGCAGCACGTGATTGGGACCTGCACAGTAATCACCCAGAGCCTCTGCGGTGTAGCGCCCCATAAAAATGGCACCCGCATGGCGAATTTTTGGCAGCAAGCTTTCAGGATCAGCAACAGACAGCTCAAGGTGCTCCGGTGCTATACGATTAGAGACCTCACACGCCTCATCCATATCCTTAACCTTGATCAACGCGGCACGATTAACCATCGACGGCTCGATAATCGCTTTGCGTTCCATTGTTGGTAACAGTTTATTGATGCTGGCTTCCACCGCTGCAATAAATTCAGCGTCCGGGCTAACCAAAATCGGCTGGGCATCCTCATCATGCTCCGCTTGGGAGAACAGATCCATGGCGACCCAATCAGGATCGGTTTGCCCATCACACACCACCAGAATTTCGGAAGGACCGGCAATCATGTCAATGCCCACCGCTCCGAACACAGCACGTTTGGCCGTGGCAACGAAGATATTGCCCGGGCCAACGATCTTGTCGACTTTAGGCACTGTCTCAGTACCATAAGCCAAAGCAGCCACAGCCTGCGCACCACCGACACAGAATACCCGATCCACACCTGATAACGCTGCCGCCGCCAATACCAGCTCATTGACCTCACCACCGGGGGTTGGCACAACCATGATGATCTCTGCAACACCCGCCACTTTGGCCGGGAGCGCATTCATCAGCACTGAAGATGGATATGCCGCCTTACCGCCGGGCACATATAAACCTACTTTATCCACTGGAGTAACTTGCTGGCCCAACATGGTGCCATCGGCTTCGGTGTAACTCCATGACTCACCTTTCTGGCGTTCATGGTAACTACGTACCCGGTCAGCAGCCACTTCCAGCGCTTGACGCTGCTCTGTCGGCAAGTTATCGAGAGACTGATGCAGGCGTTCTTTTGACATTTCCAGCTCTGCCATACTGGCAGCGGGACAGTTATCAAAGCGCTCGGTGTATTCCAGCACAGCGGCATCACCTTCAGTACGCACACGATGCAAGATCTCGTTGACAACCTGGTTTACCTTGCCATCAGACACCGATTCCCACGCCAGTAAACGATCCAGCTGCTGATTAAAGTCAGGCTGAGTAGAATCGAGTTTCGTTAGCGCTAGTTGGCTCATGCGTTAGCCTCCATCCGACGACGTTCAACTGCCGCGGTCAGCTTGTCCAGAATCGGCTGAATCTGGCGATATTTCATTTTCATGGAAGGTTGCCCCACCACCAGCCTGGAGCTGATATCGGCAATCTCTTCCATCGGTTCAAGACCATTGGCCCGCAAGGTATTGCCGGTATCAACAATATCAACAATGCGGTCAGCCAAGCCTAGAATGGGCGCAAGCTCCATAGCACCATAGAGTTTGATGATATCAACTTGAGTACCCTGCTTAGCGAAGTAGTCTCGAGTGACATTAACAAACTTGCTGGCCACCTTCATGCGGCCCTGAACAGGTTCAGCGTTCTTGGGACCTGCCACCATCAACCGGCACCGCGAGATATTCAGGTCCAAAGGTTCATATAACCCTGCAGCACCATGCTCCATCAGCACATCTTTACCCGCAACACCCATATCCGCACCACCGTACTCCACGTACGTAGGCACATCGGTCGCCCGGATGACAACCAGTTTGATGTTGTCATGATTGGTAGCAAAGATCAGTTTACGGCTTTTATGAATATCTTCTGCCGGCACAATGCCTGCTTCTTCCAGCAAAGGCAGGGTTTCATCCAAGATACGTCCCTTGGATAGCGCAATGGTCAGTTGTTGCTTCATGGTCTTCCTAGCCCTCAGCCCGGAACACGTTTGATACGTGCACCGAGGAGCTGCAGTTTTTCCTCAATACATTCATAACCACGGTCGATGTGGTAGATGCGATCAATCACCGTATCACCATTGGCAACCAGCCCTGCAATAACCAGACTGGCAGAGGCACGCAGGTCGGTTGCCATCACTGGCGCCCCCTGCAAACGCTCAACCCCTTCGACCACAGCGGTATTACCATCAATGGTAATTTTCGCCCCCATGCGCATCATTTCCTGCATGTGCATAAAGCGGTTTTCAAATATGGTTTCTTTCAGAATACTGACCCCTTCAGAGACCGCATTCATAGCAGAAAATTGCGCCTGCATATCTGTCGGGAAAGCCGGATAAGGTGCAGTCGTAATATTCACCGCTTTAGGACGATTGCCCTTCATATCGAGATCAATCCAGTCTTCACCGGTACTGATACAAGCGCCCGCCTCTTCCAACTTCTGTAATACTGCATCCAGAATCAGCGGCGAGGTATTTTTTATCCGGATATTGCCACGAGTCGCCGCCACTGCCGTCAGGTAGGTGCCAGTTTCAATACGGTCGGCAACCACTGAGTAGGTGCAACCATGCAGTGACTCAACACCGTTCACAATAATAGTATCGGTACCATGCCCGGTAATATCAGCACCCATGGCGATCAGGCACTGCGCCAAATCAGTGATCTCAGGTTCCCGGGCAGCATTTTCAATAATGGTTTGACCGTCAGCCAACGTCGCCGCCATGAGAATATTTTCGGTGCCGGTAACTGTCACCGTATCGAAAAACACTCGGGCACCCTTGAGGCGACCATTGCTGCGTGCACGAATATAACCACCTTCAACAGTGATGTCTGCACCCATGGCCCGCAGACCCTGAATATGCAGATCCACCGGACGCGAACCAATAGCACAGCCACCTGGCAGAGAGACTTCCGCTTCACCAAAGTGAGCCAGCATAGGCCCTAGCACCAGGATAGATGCACGCATGGTTTTGACCAGCTCATAGGGCGCACACAAGGACTTAATTGTGGTGGCATCCACTTCAACACTGAGCTTTTCGTCAATAACCAGTTCGACACCCATGCGTCGCAACAACTCCAGCATGGTAGTAATGTCATGCAGGTGAGGCAGGTTGCACACGGTAACGGGTTTATCTGCCAACAGTGTCGCTGCCAGAATTGGCAAGGCCGAGTTCTTGGCACCAGAGATGCGCACCTCACCAGAGAGTTGCTCACCACCGGTAATAATTAGTTTATCCATCGGGTTATCCGGACTGGGTATTAGTTCTGGACCGTCTGCCACTGGGCAGGCGTATACGTTTTGATGGTCAGAGCGTGAATCGTGCCATTGGCAATATGCTCTTTAAGACAGGCATAAACAAGCTGCTGCGACTTCACCGGGCGTAGGCCCTCAAATAGATCGCCCACCACTGTCACCTGAAAATCGCAACCTTCGCCAGCTGTGGTCACTACGCAGTTTTCTAACTGTGCTTCCAGGATCTGCTTGACCTCTTCCGCTTGCATGCAATGTTCTCCGCACTGTCAATAAAATCAGGCGCTCAATCATACCGGAAGACAATAAAAAAGGCGATGCCAAGCACCGCCTTATGATCCTGCTTCAGGGATTACGATCACTAGTTCAACTCATGATCCAAACCGACCAGTCTGGCAATTGACAATAGTTCATCCGGCACTGCAACCGCCTGAATCGCAACCCCAAGCTCACGGCTTTTACGCTGACAACAAAGCCAAAACGACAACGCTGAGCTATCAACCGTGGTCACCTCAGAAAAATCAACCCTGACCTCACCCTGCAAACCTGAAAGCAAGCGCTCAGCTTGCTGCTGCAGTGGCACAATATCACTGAACCGCAAGGGTCCTTGCAAGGCAAGACAGTTCTTCTCCTGCAGCTGCACCTCAGCCATATCAGGCGCCACCTTTGCCCGGGTCAACCATATTTTCCCAGTTAGTGATCGCCTGACCAACATCACCATTACTGCGTTGAATAATATCAGCAAACTGATTTTTGAACGTCAGCCTGAGGTTTACGCCATCCACCAGCACGTTCACCAGCCGCCAGCTAGTTTCTTCTTTAACCATGTAATACACCACACCGTAGCGGGTACCGGTATCCCCGATAATATCCACAGTCACAACCTGCTTGCCGGGTTCAGGACTATCAACACGAGGCTGTTGAATTTCATAGCCGGTAATACTGAACCCCACCATCGCCCTGGCGTAAGTTTTCAGCAAAGTCGTTTTGAACACACCAGAGAAGTGCTTGTGCTGTTCGGGCGTCGCACGACGGAAATATTTCCCCATCACGACACGGGAGATATAATCAAAGTCCACTACCGGTGCCAAAACACTATCGATGGCTGCAATCAAATCCGGCTCACGCTCAGGGGCCTTCAGGGACTCATCATTCAACAGTTCAATCATCTGGCTGGACTTATCGTCCACCACCGCACTGGCCTCCTGCCAGCTTGCATTTACCTGCCCAATACACAACAACATCAGGGCCAGAGTCACACACGAATGCTTAATTGCAGTTGCAAAACCTTTCATGATCTTTACTCACTCGCCTTGTTTAACAAGAATTTACCCACCAGATCTTCCAATACCAACGCTGACTGGGTATCACTGATATAATCGCCTTCCTTCAGCACCTCATCCTCAGCACCAACGGAAACACCGATGTATTTTTCCCCCAGCAGACCGGCTGTCAGAATCATGGCGGAAGTATCTTTGGTTAAATAATCCACACTATTAAAGATCTGCATCTCTACCCGCGCCATCAGCATCTGCTCATCCAGTTCTATATTGGTCACCCGGCCAATCTGCACACCAGACATGGTGACTTTAGACCGCGCGGTCAAACCGCCAATATTTTCAAACCGAGCATAAACCGTGTAAGTGCCTTCGGCGTTGGACACATTCAGCCCACTGACATTCAGCGCCAAAACCACCAATGCGATAATCCCTGCCAATAGAAAGGCACCCACGCTGATCTCTGTGATCCGCATATTAAAGTTCTCCGAACATCAAAGCTGTAAGTACAAAATCCAACGCCAGCACCGCCAGTGATGAAAACACCACAGTACGAGTTGTTGCCTGGCTGATCCCTTCAGAAGTTGGAACACAGTCGTATCCCTGAAACACAGCAATCCACGTCACAACAAAGCCAAACACCACCGCTTTAATCAGACCGTTCAGGACATCATTACTGAAGTCCACTGAGTGCTGCATATTGGCCCAGAACGAGCCTTCATATATGCCCAGCCATTCGATACCCACCAGCGCACCGCCATAAATACCAACCACTGAGAAAATTGCTGCCAGTACTGGCATGCAGAAAAAACCAGCCCAAAAACGTGGTGCGATGATCCGCCGCAATGGATCAACCCCGATCATTTCCAGACTGGACAGCTGCTCTGTGGCCTTCATTAAACCAATTTCAGCCGTCAATGCAGAACCCGCTCGACCGGCAAACAACAAAGCAGTCACTACCGGCGCTAACTCACGCACCAAACTCAGCGCAACCATCTGACCTACCGCCTGCTCGGAACCATAGTCGACCAGAATAGTGTAACCCTGTAGGCCTAACACCATGCCAATAAATAAGCCCGAGACTACAATGATAACCAGTGACAACACACCAACGAAGTAGATCTGCTGCAACAACAAAGGAAACATCATCCTAGGCTGAGGCTTTGCAACAAGCGCATGCACTAAAACAATACCGGAGCGGCCGACAGAAGCCAGCTTATCCAGCGTGCCTCGGCCTATCTGAGCCAATTGATCCATCAACGCGCCTCCTGCATCAACTCGCCCACATAATCCTCTGCGGGAAAGTGGAACGGTACCGGTCCATCCGGTAAGCCTTGCATAAACTGTTTAACCTTCGCTGAATCAACATCCCTCAGTTCCTGTGGCGTACCCTGAGCAACGACTTCAGTATCCGCAATCAGGTAAATGTAATCAGCAATACCCAGCGTTTCCTGAATATCATGCGACACGATAATACTGGTATGCCCCAGTGCTTCATTGAGCCGGCGGATAAGGTTAACCAGAACACCCATAGCGATGGGGTCTTGGCCGGTAAAAGGTTCGTCATACATGACCAGGTCCGGATCCAGAGCGATCGCACGCGCCAATGCTACCCTACGCGCCATACCGCCTGACAGTTCACTGGGCATCAAATCTTTAGCGCCACGCAGACCGACCGCATTGAGCTTCATCAATACCACATCACGAATCATCTGCTCTGGCAGATCAGTATGCACCCGGATCGGAAACGCCACGTTTTCATATACCGACATATCCGTAAACAGAGCCCCACTTTGAAACAGCATGCCCATGCGTTCACGAATTTCAAACAACTCCCGGCGACCTAAACGGGGAATATGCGCGCCATCCATAACAATATCGCCGCTATCCGGCTTGAGCTGGCCACCGATAAGCTTTAGCAGCGTCGTCTTCCCGGTTCCAGAGGGTCCCATGATCGCGGTGATCTTGCCCCGGGGTATCTGCAGATCGATATTACGAAAAATCGGACGTCCGGCCCGGGAGAAAGACAAGCCCTGGATATCGATAATGACATCTTCAAAAGGTTTCATAGAGTTCCATACACTTGAAATCACCAGCAAGAGCCTGCGCACAGTCAATCCACCGAGGCTCCGACAAGGGCTGAGACTATACCATTACATAGTAAAAACAGAAATATAGCCCGCGGCCAGAGCAAAATGGCCGCGAAGAACGATTTAAAGCCACGGTACATTTTGGTTTAATAGCCGCCTCGTGAATAGCCTGAGATGGACCCTATGCTTTATCCCGTACTCGCCGTACTTGCTGGCCTGACTTTACTGGTCTGGAGCGCAGACCGTTTTGTCGCCGGCGCCGCAGCCACTGCTCGCAACCTTGGCATGTCGCCATTATTGATCGGCCTGACAATTGTTTCCTTTGGTACATCTGCACCGGAAATACTGGTTTCAGTCATGGCCTCGCTGAACGATTCTGGCTCTTTGGCAGTGGGTAATGCGCTCGGCTCCAACATTGCCAACATCGCCCTGGTACTTGGTATTACTGCGCTAATCGCCCCGCTGCCAGTGAAATCTGGCATTCTGAAAAAAGAGATCCCACTATTGCTGGCCATCACTCTGCTGGCCTGCGTATTACTGTTCAATCTGCACCTGGGCCCCATGGACAGCATTATTCTGCTGTTGGCTCTGGCGGGCAGCCTATATCTGTTTTCACGCTTTCAAAAGAATGCCGGCACTGATGCCATCGCATCAGACGACGAAGCGCTCCCTGACCTGGCAACCGGCCCGGCCTTTTTCTGGCTAATACTGGGTCTGGTGGTACTGGCAGGCAGTTCCAGACTGCTTGTCTGGGGCGCCAGTGAAATTGCCTTTGCTATGGGCGTTAGCGAATTGGTCGTCGGCCTAACCATTGTCGCGATCGGCACCAGCCTGCCAGAGCTAGCCGCATCAGTCGCCAGCGCCTTGAAAAAACACCATGATATCGCTATTGGTAATGTTGTCGGATCGAATATTTTTAACCTTGTCGCTGTCATGGCAGTACCGGGGCTGTTGTCCCCCACCATCTTAGAACCCGCAGTGTTTTACCGAGATGCGATGGTCATGTTTGGCCTGACCCTGTTGCTGCTAGCCTTTGCTCTGTGGCAAAAGCCACCATCAATCAGCCGCCTCGAAGGCAGCCTGTTAACTGCAGCCTATGCAGTATATCTGGTGCTGCTATACACTATGACTGTTGTCTGAGAAGAGTTAGCCAAACCTTATGAATCAACCTGATTTTCTTGCATCGGCCAGACGTACCGTCCGCCTAGAGACCGAAGCTGTACGCGACATTGAACGTCATCTGGACGATAACTTCCTGCGGGCCTGTGACCTAATGCTGCACTGTCAAGGGCGTGTCATCGTCACCGGCATGGGAAAATCCGGGCATATCGGCAATAAAATTGCCGCCACGTTGGCCAGTACCGGCACACCCTCCTTTTTTGTTCACCCGGGCGAAGCCAGCCATGGTGATCTGGGCATGTTTACTGAACAAGATGTTGTGCTGGCACTTTCCAACTCCGGCGAAACTGCAGAAGTCGTGACCATCCTGCCCTTGATCAAACGCATGAATGCGCCATTGATCAGCATCACAGCCAATAGCAACTCCACGCTGGCTCAAGCCTCAGCCTCACACCTGTATATCGGTGTCGAACAGGAAGCATGCCCACTCAATCTGGCACCCACATCCAGTACCACCGCGCAGCTGGTCATGGGCGACGCACTGGCGATCGCACTGCTGGAAGCTCGTGGGTTCAGTGCCGAAGACTTCGCCTTTTCACACCCCGGCGGCAGTTTGGGTCGGCGTCTGTTACTTAAAGCAGAAACTGTCATGCATGCTGGCACTGACGTACCGATTGTCAGCAGCGGCACAACACTGAAAGAAGCATTACTAGAAGTCACCCGCAAGCGCCTGGGCATGACCGCTGTGGTCTCTGAGCAAGGGGTCCTGCAGGGTATTTTTACTGATGGTGATTTACGCCGAGCACTTGATCAAAACGTAGACCTGCAAAACACGCCAATCGACAAGGTAATGACAACCCACTGCACCACCATTAAGCCTGATATCCTGGCTGCTGAGTGCCTGCAGATCATGGATAGCCGAAAAATTAATGCCTTGATTGTTACCGACCACGACAACCGACCTATTGGCGCACTGAACATGCATGACTTGCTGAAAGCGGGAGTGATCTGATGAACACAACACCAACCCCTGAATTGCTTGGCAAGTTGCAGCAGATTCGACTGGTCGTGTTTGATGTAGATGGCATTCTGACCAACGGCCAGTTACTGATGCTGCCGGATGGCCAAGAAGTGAAACAGTTCAATATTCTGGATGGACTGGGTATCAAGCTGCTGATGCAGACTGGAATCGAAACCGCGATTATCACCGGGCGCCGCTCGCCCCAGGTTGAACACCGCGTCAAGTCCCTTGGCATTACCCATTTACGACAAAGCCGAGAAGATAAACTGGTCGCACTCACCGAACTGTGGCAAGAAACTGGCCACACCTCAGATAGCACCGCCTACATTGGCGACGACTGGCCTGATCTCAGCGCCATTCGCACCTGCGCGGTAGGCGCCACAGTGCCAAATGGACACCCATTAGTACAACAACATGCTGATTGGTGCAGTACCCGGGCGGGTGGCAATGGTGCCGCCAGAGAGTTCTGCGATTTAATCCTTACGGCTCAGGGCAAGCTCGACACCCTGGCGAATGCGTACCTTTAAGCGATGCTAGCCCCACGCACAGCCATCAGCATGACTGCCGCGTTATTGCTGGCACTGCTGTTCTATTGGGGTACCGACAGTGACAACCCACAAGACTTTTCAGCAGATAGCCTGGGCCTTAACCGCCAGATGGACTACTTCATCAATCAGGTACACCTGCTGCAGTGGCAAGCTGATGGCCAGCTACTTCGCACGTCAGACAGCCAGCGGATAGAACATTACCCCGAGCAACAGGCGAGCCAACTCTCCGCACCAATAAGTCACTTTTATCGCCAGGATGGCAATATTGTTAGAGTCACTGCTGAAAGTGGAATGGTGCCTGATGACAATAAACGGATTGAACTTGCAGGCGATGTAGTAGTTCTAGATAATCCGGGCCCTACGCAGGGCACCCGGCTCAATACTGAACAATTAACTATTTTCCCTGCACTGAAACAGGCAGACTCTAACAGCCGCGTCGTCATCACCCATCCCGACAGCACCACTGAAGGTGTCGGAATGCATGCTGACCTTGATAACGGCATTATTGAATTGCACTCTCGGGTAAAAGGAACCATCAATCATGCGCAATAGCCTGGGGCTAGTGTTAGCCACACTGTTTTTTCTGGCCAGCGGTTCAGCGCTGGCACTACCAGATGACCAGAATCAACCCATACACATCGCTGCCGATAAAGCCCGCATCAATGATAAGACCGGCATCACCACCTATACCGGCAATGTCATCATCACTCAGGGATCTATCCTGATTGAGGGCGACCAGGTTGAACTGTATCGATCGGACAGTGGTGTGGACAAAGTGATTGCCAAAGGTAAGCTGGCACACTTCCGTCAGAAGAACACTCCCACAGATCCCTTTACCGATGCCTGGGGGCTGCATATGGTGTATCAGGTCAACAAACAGCAGCTCACTATCACTGATCAGGCCAAAGTCATCCAGGGTTCTGATACTTTCACCGGGCAACGTATCGAATACGATATCGACCGTTCCATCGTGAATGCGTTTGGCGGTACCAACAAGCAGCAGGATTCTGGCCGGGTGAAAATGGTGATTCAGCCTAAAGTATCGCCGGATAAACCATGACTACCCTGACAGCAGAAAATCTGGCCAAGCGCTACAAAGGGCGCGAAGTGGTGCACGATGTATCGTTACAGATCAACAGCGGTGAAATCGTTGGCCTGCTTGGACCCAATGGAGCTGGCAAAACCACCTGTTTTTACATGATTGTCGGACTGGTACAAGCCGATCGCGGCAAAGTGATCATTGATCACGAAGATATCACCGGGCTACCGATGCATGGCCGCGCCCGTAAGGGCATTGGCTACCTGCCACAGGAAGCATCCATCTTCCGCAAACTGAGTGTTAAGGATAACCTTCTGGCGATCCTGGAGGGGCAAAAATCCCTCAGTAAACAACAAGCTTTGCAGAAAATGGACGAATTACTGGAAGAGTTCCATATTACCCATATTCGCGATACTCTGGGAATGAGCCTTTCAGGAGGAGAGAGGCGTCGAGTCGAAATAGCCCGCGCACTGGCCACAGAGCCTCGTTTCGTCTTGCTTGATGAGCCTTTTGCCGGCGTTGACCCCATTTCCGTCAACGACATCAAACAGACCATTCGCCACTTACAAGCCAGAGGGATTGGCGTTCTAATCACGGACCACAATGTCCGCGAAACCTTGGATATTTGCGAAAGTGCCTATATTGTTAGCCAAGGCACTATTTTAGCGCAGGGCGCGCCGGAAGCGATCATGACCAATGCGGCCGTCCGAAACGCTTATCTAGGTGAACAGTTCAGGCTTTAATAACAATTACCATAAAAGCAACCTCAATACTGTTGCAGTACCAGTGTCAGGAGTTCCGTTAAGCGGTCTATGAAACAAGCGCTTCATCTTAAACTTGGGCAACAGCTCACCATGACGCCTCAGCTGCAGCAGGCTATACGCCTTCTGCAGTTGTCGACGCTCGACTTGCAGCAAGAGATCCAGGAAGCCCTGGAGAGCAACCCGATGCTGGACATGACCGAAGAAGACGGCGGTCAACCAGAGAATGCGGCCAATGATGCTGAGAATTCCGAACGCAAGGAACCAGAAACAGAAGAAAACAAGTTCGAGCATGATCAAGCAGAAACGGTTGCGGAAGATAACTGGAATGATGAAATTCCGGTTGAATTAAGTACCGATAGCAGTTGGGAGGACACCTTCCAGTCCTCCATGCCCTCCTCTCCTGTAAGCAGAGGTGATGACGGCGAGAGCTTCGAGGCTAACGATAGCGCTGAAGAAACCCTGCAGGATCATCTGCACTGGCAACTCAACCTAACACCCATGTCAGATCTGGATCGTCTGATTGCCGACAACATCATTGATGGCATTAACCCCGATGGCTACCTGACCATCTCGCTGGATGAGATTTTTGAGCACCTGCTAAGCCAGCTAACGGACCAAGAAGAGCCCGTTGAACTGGATGAACTGGAAGCAGTACTGCACCGGGTGCAACAATTTGATCCACCCGGAGTTGCTGCACGAGATCTGAGTGAATGCCTTGCCATCCAGCTACGTCAGTTGTCACCCGAAACGCCCTGGCGTAATGAAGCCATTAAAGTGGTGCAGCAATATATCAAACTCCTGGGCAGCCACGACTACCGTCAGTTGATGCGAAAAACCCGCCTGAAAGAGCCTCAGCTTCAGCAGGTTGTGCAGCTGATTCAGCAGCTGAACCCTAAGCCCGGCGCCATGATCAGTAACAACACGGCAGAGTACGTGATTCCAGATGTCCTGGTGACCAAACAACGCGGCATCTGGACCGTAACACTCAACCCGGAAGTTTCACCACGCTTGCGCATCAATTCTGACTATGCGAGTTTAGTTAAACGCGCAGACAACAGCTCAGATAACACCTATCTTAAAAATCACCTGCAGGAAGCACGCTGGTTTATCAAAAGCCTACAGAGCAGAAACGAAACTCTGCTCAAGGTGTCCAATGAGATTGTGAAGCGACAGGCGGGTTTTCTGGATCATGGTGAAGAAGGCATGAAACCAATGGTGTTGCATGATATTGCCGAAGCGGTAGAAATGCATGAATCGACGATTTCCCGCGTCACTACGCAAAAATATATGCATACCCCTCGCGGTATTTTTGAACTGAAATACTTCTTCTCCAGCCATGTCAGTACAGCTACCGGCGGCGCCGCTTCATCTACCGCCATCCGCGCCCTGATTAAGAAACTGGTAGCCGCCGAGAATGCAACTAAGCCGCTGAGTGACAACAAAATTGCACAATTCCTCGATGAACAAGGTTTTAAAGTAGCCAGACGCACCATTGCCAAGTACCGTGAGGCACTCGGCATACCACCTTCTAATGAGCGTAAGCGTCTGGTTTAATGGAAGACGTAATTGGGTAACTACCCGCTACTGCCAAGGAGACAACCTATGCAGATCAACATTACAGGTCATCACGTCGAAGTAACTGAAGCATTAAACACCTACGTTCTCTCCAAGTTCGAAAAAATTGAACGTCACTTTGACAATATCACCAACGTGCAGGTCACGCTCAGTGTTGAAAAACAGCGTCAAAAGGCGGAGGCCGATATGCATGTTGCTGGCGGTCAAGTGTTCGCGACCCATGAGTCGGAAGATATGTATGCGGCGATTGATGGCCTTTCTGACAAGCTGGACCGTCAGATCATCAAGCACAAAGAAAAACTGAAAAAACACAAATAAACCACACCTACTATGCCACTAAGTGAACTTCTGACCCCCTCGAGCATCCATTGCGACCTCGAGAGCGGCAGCAAAAAGCGCATTATAGAAACCGCCAGCGAACTGCTGGCGGATGCGCACCCAGAACTCGATGCCACAGCATTGTTTAACGGCCTGCATGGGCGCGAACGCCTGGGCAGTACCGGTATCGGTTCTGGCGTAGGTATTCCCCACTGCCGTTTGGCTGAATGCTCTGCAGCAGTAGGTTTAGTGGTCCGCCTCAAAGAAGCCATCGACTTTGATGCCATTGACCATAAACCTGTAGACCTGCTGTTTTTCCTGGTAGTGCCGGAAGATGGTGCTGATGTGCACCTGAAGACTCTGGCCAGCATCGCTGAACTAATGGCCAACCCTGATGTTCTGGAAGCACTCAGAACCGCTTCTGGGCCAGAAAAAATCTACCAAATCATCCAGCAGCGGAGCGGGTAATCATGAAACTGGTTATCCTCAGTGGTCGTTCAGGCTCGGGCAAGAGTACCGCCCTGCAGGCCCTTGAAGATATCGGTTTTTATTGTATCGACAACCTGCCGGCACTGCTATTACCAGACCTGGTCAGTCAGATGAGCAGCGAAACCTGCCACCCGGAACGCATTGCTGTCAGCATCGACGCACGCAACTTAGTGAGCAACCTGTCGCGCTTTCCCGATATCCTGAATCAATTAAAACAGCAAGGCTGGGCAGAATGCGAAGTCATCTACCTTGACTCTGCTGAAGCCACTCTGATTAAGCGATACAGTTCTACGCGGCGCAAACACCCGCTGACAAACGAAAACACCAGTCTGCAACAGGCAATTATCCAGGAAAGCCAGTTACTTGAGCCCATCGCCAATATGGCAGACATCCGGATCGACACCACCCGCCTCAGCCTCTATGAACTCCGAGACACCGTCAAAATGCGGGTGGCCCAGCGCAAAGAACAAACCCTGTCGCTGCTATTTGAGTCCTTCGGCTTCAAGCACGGCGTTCCCCTGGATGCTGATTTTGTGTACGACGTCCGCGCCCTACCAAACCCGCATTGGATTCCAGAATTGCGTCAATATACTGGCCAGGAACAGCCTGTGGTCGACTTTTTGTCCGCCGAGCCGGATGTGCAAGTCATGGTGCAGGATATCCAACAATTCCTGGCGCGCTGGCTGCCACTATTTACTGCCAATAATCGCAGTTACGTGACTGTGGCCATCGGCTGTACCGGCGGACAACATCGATCAGTCTATATCAGTGAATGTCTGGCTTCTCATTTTGCTGGGCTTATGGATAATGTGCATGTACGTCATCGCGAGCTGAGCTAATCCAGATGCTTGAAAAACAAATAGAAATCATCAACAAACTTGGTCTTCATGCCAGAGCCGCCGCAAAACTGATCAGCGTGAGCAGTCGTTTTGCCTCGACTGTCTGGCTGATCAAGGACGGTCGCGAAGTCGATGGCAAAAGTATCATCTCGGTCATGATGCTGGCCGCTGCCAAGGGGTCCTGGTTGACGGTCCGCATCGAAGGCGAAGACGAAGCTAACGCAATGGCAGCCATCGAAACCCTGATTAACAACCGATTTGAAGAAGACGAATAAATTCAAACCCTCTACAGCCATTAACAATGGGTGCTTCCCCCCCCTGCCTTTCGCTATAATGAGCCTAATATTCAGATTTTCTTGTGAAAATCGAACCTCGACTGCAAACGGGCAAACGCATGGCTCAGATTGAACCTCAAGATCCCCTGCATAAACTCAGTGCAGCACTGTCTACTGGTGCGTTGCAGCAGGTGCGTTATACCCTGAACCATACCCTGCGACCCACTGAAGTGGCGCGCTTGCTGGAAAAATCTCCGCCCAAGGAGCGTCATGTTCTGTGGAATTTGATCTCTGCCGAGCTCGAGCCCAAAGTGCTGCAGTATCTGGGGGATGATATTCAGGCCGATATACTGAGCCGCCTGAATAACGAAGAAGTATTAGCACTGACCGAATCGCTGGATTCGGACGACATGGTCGATGTCCTGCAGCAACTGCCCAACCGTGTAATGCGCGAAACCCTGCGCATTATGGATAAGCAGAACCGGCGCCGGGTCGAAAAACTGCTGTCCTATCCTGAGGACACCGCCGGTGGTCTGATGAACACCGACACCACCACCATCCGGCCTGATATCACCGTAGAAACGGCGTTACGTTATATCCGACGCCATAAAGAGATCCCGGAGATGACTGACAGCCTGATTGTGGTCAGTCGAAAAGACTCTTATATCGGCCTGCTGCCTTTAACCAAGCTACTGGTCTCCGATACCACCATCACGATCCGCGAAATCATGGATACCGATGCGGACCCCATTGATGCCTTCATGCCGGATCATGAAGTAGCCAAGATGTTCGAAGAGCAGGACCTGATCTCTGCACCTGTCGTCAATGAACGTGGCAAACTGGTCGGGCGTATCACTATCGATGACGTAGTCGATGTGATTCGTGAAGATGCTGATCACTCGCTAATGAGCATGGCCGGTCTAGATGAAGACCATGACACCTTTGCGCCGGTCATGAAAACTACCCGCCGACGCGCTGTCTGGCTGGGCATAAACCTGCTGACTGCGTTTATCGCCTCAGCCGTGATTGGTCTGTTTGAAGACACCATCGAAAAAGTCGTGGCACTGGCTGTTCTGATGCCCATTGTTGCTTCAATGGGGGGTATTGCCGGATCACAAACTCTAACCCTGGTCATTCGTGGTCAAGCCCTTGGCCATGTTGATAAAAGCAACGCCAGGTGGTTGCTAAACCGTGAAATTATCGTAAGCATGCTGAACGGTGTGCTCTGGGCGGCGGTTATCGCCGTGGTCGCCACTATCTGGTTTAACGATATCAATATCGGTATCGTCATCGCCCTGGCGATTATCATTAACTTGATTGCTGGCGCCGTTGCAGGCACTTTGCTGCCCATTACCCTCAAAACTATGGGTATTGATCCGGCACTGGCCGGCAGTGTGCTACTGACAACTATTACCGATGTCGTCGGCTTTTTTGCCTTTCTGGGTCTTGCCACCCTGTTTTTTGCCTGAGAATCACTATGACCGAGCATGATCCATTCGATAAAACCCAGCCTGATAACGACCAGGAACTGGTTAGCAAAACCAAACTCAAACAGCAGATGCATGAACTGCAAGCATTGGGCACCCGGCTGGTGGAGTTAAATGCTGAGCAACTGGCGAAACTGTCACTGGATGACCGGCTGCTGCAAGCGATCGAAGAAGCGCGCCGTATTAAATCCAATGGTGCCATGAAGCGGCATATGCAGTTTATCGGCAAGCTACTGCGGGCCGAAGATGCTGAACAGATAGAACAGCAGATGGGGGTTTTTGAAGCAGGCAAACAAGCCCATACCCAACTGTTTCATAAACTAGAACGCTGGCGTGATCGACTGATAAATGAAGGCAACGATGCGCTGCAGAGCTATATTGATGGAAACCCTGAAGCAGATGTTCAGCACCTGCGTCAGCTGATCCGCAACGCACAAAAAGAACAGGCACAGAACAAACCGCCGGCCTCAGCCCGCAAGCTATTCAAGTACCTGCGTGAAGTTGCGGGTGCCTGAGCACCAAGTAGACTTGCAAAACAACGGGACAACGCTGCGTTTTCCCGTTTTCAAATCCGCAGCAGGTACTGATCTCCTCAATTTTTTACAACAACGCCTGCCCGCCAATCATGCGCAACAACTACCTGTCTGGCTGGACCAACAACAACTGTTTCTGAATAATATAGTACTTAGTGCAAATACTACCTTGCACCCAGGCCAGACCCTCTCTTTGCACCTGCCTGACCACCATGAAGCACCGGTGCAGACTGACTGGCACATCATCTGGCAGAACCATGAGCTAATGGTGGTCTACAAACCGCCACTGCTGCCGGTAAGCCGCACAACCCGAAATTTATATCACACCCTGATCTCGCTGGTACGCCGCGAAACTGAATGGCACCAGGCACAACTACTGCATCGCCTTGATACCGAAACAGACGGTTTGATCCTGCTGGCAAAAAACCGCACTGCAGATCGCAAATGGAAACCTAAATTGAATGAGTTGCTATTGCATAAACGCTACCACGCCCGCGTCTATGGCAGACCAGCTTGGCAGCATCAGCAGTGCGTCACGACACTGGCTGAACGTCCAGACAACCCGATCCGCTGTCAGATGTTTGTCGGCAGTGATCAATCAACTGGCAAATTATGCCAAAGTTATTTCACCTGCTTGGCACAGCAGCAATACCATGCCCTGATTGAATGCACACTGGTGACTGGCCGTCGCCACCAAATCAGAGCGCAGTTGGCTCACCTTGGTCACCCGATTGTAGCTGACAAAATATATGCGCATCAGGGAAGGTATTTCCTAAAACGGTTGGCAGATCCATTAACCGAACAGGACTACAGTAAGCTGGGAGGTGATCACCACCAACTCACCGCAGTAGCAATGACCCTCAGACCTGACCCAGAGCAAGCTCCCGTCGACCTGACACTGCCAGACCACCTCAACAAAACCTACCAGTATTTTTTAGCGATACACTAACTGGACAGAAGCAACTCAGAACCGCATGCGCTGAAATAACCAAGAACAAAGCACCTTACTGCGCCAGCACACTGTGAGCTGAGCGTAGCGCCCGATAGCTATGAACCGTACTGTATTTCCACCCGGTTACGCCCCTGCTCTTTGGCCTGATACAGCAGCTTATCAACGGTTTCGATAAAGCCTGTCATATCATCACCGGGGCTTGGCACTGTGGAACTGACACCAAGACTGATCGTCAGTACCTCACTAATGTCAGAGGCGGCATGAGGGATATGTTGTAACAGAACCTGTTCACGGCAGCGTTCAGCCATGGCACCCGCGGTTTCAGCATCTGTATCGCGCAAGATAAGGGCAAACTCCTCACCACCAAACCGAGCAATAAAGTCATTACTGCGACGGACAACCGACTTCAGGATTTCAGCCACCTGTTTCAGACATTCATCACCTTTGAGGTGCCCATAGTGATCGTTGTACTGCTTAAAACAATCAATATCCAACATGATCAGTGACAGTGGCTGCCTGCAGCGCAAGGCATGGCCCCACTCCATATCAAGAATGGAGTTAAACATACGCCGGTTTGCGATACCGGTCAGAGCATCGCTATACGACAGGTCTTCCAACTCCTGCTGCAACTGTAATAACCGCTGCTCTGTTGATTTTCGCTCGGTGATATCGAACATAAACCCAATCAGAGCGATGGTATCACCCTGCTCGTCGCGCACGACATGCACCACGTCCCGCAACCAGACATAGCTGCCGTCCTGAGTCAGAGCACGGTAATCCGCCTCATGATCCTGGCCATCACGAGACTGGGCAATACAAAAATTTACAACCGCCTCTCGATCATCCGGGTGCATCCGCTCAATCCAGTCATCAATACTCTTCCAGCTATTACGTTCCCAACCCAGCAATGACTCAATTTGCGGTCCAATATAACTAAACGTTAGCGTTTCCCATTCAATTTTCCAGGGTATCGCCTTGGTTGACTCCAGCAAGGTTTTATAAACTTCGCTGTCATCTTCCATCTCAAGATGATCTGTTTTCATTGACAACATTCCAGGTTGGAAAAATCAGCTGCGTGTAAAAGATTATACTGCCAGTAATCGAACACATAACATATCAATCTCGGAATACTTTTGCCGCAAAACAGCCGGGACAAGGAAAAATCACTGCGACAACGCGCAAACCATGCAGGTCGATAACCCGTCAAACACCCATCAACCTGCCTATGTCACTACTGCACCCGACCTATGCCCACAACGGCAAAGCGATTTGTTTAAGAGTTAGCCTTGGGACTGTATGCGAAAATACTGCCCCGGGGATATGCCAAGCGCTTTACGAAACATCGCAACAAAAGCACTCGAGCTACGATAACCCAACTCTAACGCCACATGTGTCACGGGTTCACCTTTTCCCAATCGATTAATTGCCTCGTGCAACAATAATTGCTTACGCCATTGCTGAAATGTCATACCTGTTTCTTTGATGAACAGCCGACTTAACGTACGTTCGCTGGCGCCCACCTTAGCTGCCCAAAATGTCAGCCCATTTTCAGCACTGGGCTGAGCAATCATACCCTGCATAATTCTTCGCACGCGGCGGTCAGTGGCAGCGGGCAGGTGCAGCAGTGAAGGTTTAAGAGCCTGTAATTCATCCAAAATCACGGCACAAATTCGGCTGGCAGGACTCTCTGCATCATACTGCTCACCAAAATCAGACACCCGGCTGATCAGCTCACGCAGTAACGGGGATACCTCAACTACACTGCACTCCTTGGGAAACCGCGCCAGGCAACTCGGATCAATAAATAAGTGGCGAATTTCAGACGTCACTTCAGGATTTACCGAATGCCTAATACCTCCAGGTATCCACACCGCCTGTGACGGTGGTACCACCCAACTACCCGAATCAGTAAACACCTTAATCACCCCGGAAGCGGCGTAAGCAAGCTGACCACGAGGATGACTATGAAAATCGAATTCAAAGTCAGTCAAAATCACATCACGCAGTCCCAGAATAGGCATCGCCGGATCAATCCGCATACCCAACCGGGAGCGAAAACGTTTACGAGGCGTCAGTACCTGATCAATCATATGTCTTCTATTCGATACAAATTGTCACTTTATCGACTTTAAACAATAGCAATGTTTGTCAAAATTAGTCCATACACACTTGGGGGTTTGGCTATGCGACTTCACCTTGCACCTTCACAGATTACGGCACTGGTCCTCATACCCTTGCTCTCGGTCAGCCTGCTGCTCAGCCCTGCGGTTGAGATATTAACCGAGGTACAACTGCGTGCCGCTCTTTTAATCATGGGCGGCATGGTGCTGTTTGCCACCGGTGCGCTGCCTGAGTTTGTCAGTGCACTCGTGGTTCTGGTTTTAGCTATGTTAATAGCCGTCGCCCCCGCCGCTGTCGTGTTTTCAGGCCTGACGTCAACCGCCTGCTGGCTGATTTTTTCCGGCATGGTGCTCGGTATCGCCATCACTGAAACCGGGCTGGCCCAGCGTATCTCTAACCGTTTCGTACCCCGCCTCAGCCGCAGCTATCTGAGCCTGATCAGCGGTATTGTTTTTATGGGTGTGCTATTGGGATTGGTGATGCCCTCTTCCGTAGGACGTGTGATGCTGTTCGTACCTCTGGCACTGCTCATTGCCCAGAGCTGCGGGTTTGAAAAAGGCAATAACGGCCAAACCGGCGTTCTGTTAGCCGCCGCGTTTGGTTGCCACCTACCGACCTTTGCCATATTACCTGCCAATATTCCCAATATGATCATGATCGGTTCAGCCGAAACCATTCATGGCTGGACACCACAATTTGCTGAATACCTGTTACTGCACTTCCCGGTGCTGGGTTTTCTGAAGGCTCTGTTATTGATTGGCATCATTGTCCGCCTTTACCCCGATACTCCGAAACGCAACAATCAACCAGCGGGTAACGGCCACTTCAGTCGCTGTGAAATACGCTTGATGGTCATTATGCTGACCACGCTGGCGTTCTGGATGACCGATTCACTACATCATATCTCTGCGGCCTGGATCGGTCTCGCCGCTGCCACCTTGTTATTGCTGCCCGGTATCGGCATGGTATCTGCCAAAAGCTTTAACGAGAAAGTGAATATCAGCTCCATTCTCGTGGTGGCTGGCTTACTCGGTATTGCCGGCTTAATTAATCACAGCGGTATCAGCCAGATAGCGGGCGAGAAAGTGCTTAACTGGTTACCTCTGAGTCCGGGTAGTGACCTGATAAATTTCGTTTCCCTCTCCATCGGCGCAACCGCCATCGGTGTCATGGCCACACTGGCGGGGGTACCTGCCACACTGACACCTCTGGCTGAGCAAATCAGCACAATGACCGGATTCAGCCTTGAGGCAGTGCTTATGACTCAGGTTTTCGGCTTCTCGACAGTTGTATTCACCTACCAGTCGATACCCATCATGATGGCAATGCCACTGGCCGGCTTGCCAATGAAACATGCCGCCCGGCTCTGTCTGATTCTGGCAGCACTGACACTGTTGATTCTGCTGCCGCTTGATTACCTGTGGTGGCAGCTGCTGGGCTGGATTTAACACCCAGAGTGAAATAACTATCGTGAATTACACAGCAGCGAGATTTTTTTTCACTTACACCAACCCGATCCTGTTCTAGGCTTTGAATATACACCGGCAAATAAACACCTCTGTAAAGCAGTACATACAAGCGCCGGAGGTCTATGGATATGGACATATGCAGCAATTACCGCTTTCAATCCAGTCTAGCTGGCTGGCTATACAAATTATTATTGCTGGCTTTAATGAGCCTGCTTACAGCGCCCCTTTTCGCGCAAGATAACCCATATAACCTGCCTTCACTCTACAGCGACCCTGGCTCAACAGCAGATACCGAACCGTTAGATGCCATGCAAAAAAGTCTACGTGGTCGTAAACGTCTGGAGCAGTCGCTAAAAAGCTATACCCGCACCCAGCTGGGCCGCGATTCAATTATTTACCTGCAAAAAGATGGCATAAAACTGGAAACAAAATATCGCCAAGGGGATGTTCGAACTGAGTTAGAGACTCATGACGATAATGAGGTAACCTTCACACTGAAGGTATCATTTTAATGTGTAGATATTACCCCGCCTAAGGTCGCAGACATTTCAGCAACCTGCTTGATTGCGATGATCCAGCAACGGCATTTGCGTCCGGCATTGCCGTACCAAGGCAGGATCAAGATCGGCAACAACAACTCCTGGCCCGTCCTCGATTTGCTCTGCCAAAATCCGTCCCCAAGGATCAACAATCATAGAATGACCCCAGGTACGGCGGGTTTTACTATGGCAACCACCCTGATTGGCCGCCAGCATATAACTCTGGGTTTCAATGGCTCGTGCACGAATCAGGCACTCCCAGTGCGCCTCTCCCGTGGCATAAGTAAACGCAGCCGGCATCATTAGCAGGTCCGCACCCTGTTCACGTAAGCGCTGATACAGCTCAGGAAAACGCAGGTCGTAACAGATACTCAATCCGAGAGAAAACCTGTCAAGCTTAACCACTTGCAACGTTTCACCCGGTTCAATCAGATCAGATTCTCGGTAGCTACCCTGTGCATCGGCAACATCAACATCAAACAGATGAATCTTGTCATAACTGGCCTGTAGATTACCCTGAGGATCAAACACCAGACAGCGCGCCCTAACCCTGTTCTGCACAAAACTGCCATCCGGACGTCTTGCCACCGGCAGGCTACCCGCCACCACAGTAATGCCATAACAACGCGACCAGTCTGCTAGCGTGGCGTGAATCTGTTGTTGTCGGCTGTCTGTGTGTGCCAATTCCAGCAAGCCAGCAGACTCTAACAGGGCAAAATTTTCCGGCAGCAGCAGCAACGTAGCTCCCTGCTCAGCAGCCTGTTGCACCAACCCAGCCGCCTGCTGCAAGTTCTTCTCAAGATCAGCAGTAGAGACCATCTGCAACGCTGCGACACGCATCAGTCATTCTCCGGACTCAGGCAAAACGATACCTGGCGTTGATTGAGATTTGCTGTTATCCGGCAAAGGGCCAAACTGCGCCTCTGGGTTACTCCAGCTACCTGCAATGTGATATTTGACGGTGGTGAATTTCTCCAACGGGTCACCCAGCAGTTTATCCAGCAAGAACACCGCCCCCGCCACCTGAGGCGCGCCCAACAGGACACTGACCAGTGGAATATTACCGGTCACCGGCAACGCCACTTCGATATCTTTATCTACCGTTTCGTTGACCAAATCTAAACTGCCGGTTAATGCCATATTGGCGGAGGGTCCGGTTAAAAGAAACGGTGAGCGCGTTTTAGCCACACCTTGATGAATCTCATAACTGGCATCCATCAGGTCAAAAGCAACCCCACTTTTAAACAGATCGGTGAAATCCAACCGCAAACGACGACTCAGAGACTGCAGATTAAGAATGCCAAACACCCGCAACAGGTTGCCACTGTTACCGACGTCCAACAACCGCCCATTGCGTGCTTTAAAATCAACCTGCCCAGCCAAACCCGCCAACTCAAAATCCCAAGGTGCACCCGGCCAGCTAAGTTGCGCAAAACCGTTCAACTTTTCAGTCTCTACCGCCTTGGCATAACCCCAGGTAGCTAGTGCCTGGCCAAAGTTGTCCGTTTTAATATTCAACGACAGTTCAGTGAGTGCTCGTCCATTATCCTGCCAGTCCAACTCACCCTGAATTTTCGTACCGTGCATGTCTGCCCGAATCTGTTCCACATTCAGCTGGTTCTGTTCCGGGCGCAGCAGCATCGACCAACTACCCAAGGATTTCTGGTTGACCCTAAGGTCCGCAATTTCAACATTCATCTGTGGAATATCTTCAGGCTTAGGCCCAGCTTCTGGTGCAGAAGGGGACTGCTCTGCAGATGGTTTACTGGTTTGCAAATACAGATGCGCCAACTTCAGCGTCATTGGCTGATCAGTCTCCGTAGGCAATAACAACTGCCCTTTGAGCCGCACAGATTCTCCCTGTATTAACCAACCCTGGTTATCCGGTACCACTGTCGCTGTCAAATCTTGCAACTCCAGGCCGCCAAGGGTAAACAGGCCGGTACTGACATTGACCTCCTGCAACACCGCCCCTTTAGGCTGTTCACCCGACGCGGCCAGTAGACCGCTGCTTTGTAAGAACTGTTTAAGTTGCGAAAAGTCGACTGAGGGCAGGTGACCATCTACCCATATACCGTCAAAATCAGGCAATTTTGGTGAGGCATCACCTAAGGTGAAACGCGCTTTACGAATGGTGCCAAACTGGGTTTGCGCTACACCACTTAAGCTATCTCCCAAATTAAAGCGCAACATACGTGGTACATCACTATCACCGCCAACATCGGCCAGTAGATCAAATGGCACCACTGTAGACGCTGCTTTGCCGAGGCCATCAGGTGCCTGAATGGAAACCCCTTTAAGGTCACTTCGCAGGCTAAACTGACGGCAGGTCTGATCAGGGCATAGCTCCAGTTGTGCCTGGTAATTGAGTGAACCGTCAGCAATCTTTAATAGGTCCAGGTCCAACCATTTACGCACCTGCGCCACAGGCGCCGATCCATCCAGGTTGATACGGGTCGATCCACCTCTGGCCGTTTTGATATCGCCCTTCACCGACTGGCCGAACAATTGGCCGGTAATCGATGGGCTATTCAAACCACTACGGCTATCAAAATTAATGCGGCCGGCTAAGTTACTCAGGTTCAAGCCAAGTGCGGGAGAGTTAAAACGCCCCTTTACCACATCACTGTTGACCTGGACCGCCAACTTTCCGGACTGGGTTACAGGAATCGCCAGCTGTAGCAAGGTCTGACTATCGCCATCCATCTGCCAGCCGGCCAGACCTTCGCCCACCGTTTGCCGCAAAGGCGTTTCTGCCAACAAGCGCTCAAGATCCTTCAATGACCCGGATAAAGCACCGGTGAGCAGCAGCTCGGGGTGACTGTTTCGCAGGTAGGCATTCACATATTCAAGCTGGGTATCATAAATTTGCCCACCCTCAGCTTCTATTTGCAGATTACCTTCCCGGTAGTAGACAAACGCATTGGTATTTTGCACCGGCGGCCAGCCTTCCTGGTAGGCAAAATCCACTGCCTGCGTATCGAAGAACATCTGCACGCTGGGCGACTGAAAGTCGTCCAGGCGACGGCGCGTATCACCATTCAATACCAGACCTGCACGCTTAACCTGACCACCCTGCAGTGCTTTGACTAACCAACTGTATAAATTGTCACCCACCACATCAGGAGGGATATAGTGTTGCGCCTGCGTCCCCTGACTATTTTCCATGCCTATCATCAACGTCAGGCTGGTCTGCTGATCCTTGCTGTAAGGCAAACTAATACTAAACCGCCCAGCAGCCGTCACTTGGCTGTCAGACAAGTGCAACAGTTGCGAACCAACAATCACATCCTGGTCACGAAAGTGCCAATTAATCACACCATTTGCTTGTTGGTAATGCCAGGGCGCACGGTAAAGATGAGGAAAATAGAGGCTAAAATCCTGACTATTAAGGTGTATCGCCCCCCCCGTTGGGGACAAACGTATAAGCCCTGACACCCCCCCCAGTGCAGGGACATCATGCCATGCATCTATACTGACCTGATCAAGATCAGCTTCTAGCTGAAACTCCTGCCATACGGCCGGGTTATGCCACTGAACCACAAGGTTACGAATATCACCACGGGGCGCCATGGTGGCAAATATCTCTTCGATCTGCTGCGGCAACAGCTGATGACTGCTCAACCAGGTTTGCAGCTCGGCCAAAGGCATGGCATCCAGCAACAGTTGAGTGGGTAATATCTGCCCCGATTGCCGTACCAGGTTCAAGCCGATCAGCGGCAATTCAAGCGTCTGCTCTCCCCCCACGGAAGCCTCTGTTACCTGAAACTGATAACCAGAGCCTTGCTTAACCAAGGCGGTTTTTAGTTGCAGTTGGTTTAACTGGTATTGCGCAAACTGCAGCTGGTTCAGAGAAGTGCTGCCGATAAAGTACTCAAGTTGACCGTCGCTGACTTGCCCCCACAGTTTTTGAGAGGCCTGCAACGAGGTCACTTGAACCCCGGCGAGTGACAACCAGGGGTTCAGGATCGCCTGGTTCAGATGATCCAGTTCTAAATACAGCCGGATCGGCGCTTTTTTCGGATTCCCCAACACCTCAGCAAAGAAGTTGAGGTTTGTCGGCTCCTCTTTACTGGTTAAACGTGCCTGCAACTGCAACTGGTGCAACCGCCCATCGTGTCGCAGGCTGAGCTGCAACGGTGAGAGCTCAAGCATCTCGCCAGCATGGGTAATGTACTGCAACCGGGTGTTATGCAGACTGATCGCTTGCTGCGACAATACCAAAGAGAGAAGACGCGCGGGCAGTTCAGAATCTGATACGTGGTCAGGAGATACGATTTTATCCCGGCCTGTCGATGCTGCCTGAGTCAGGCTCAGATGCAAGCCATCCAGCTCTAACCGATTAAATACCGGCCGCAGCTGACGTACACTCGCCCCGAGATCCAGTGCCAGATACGCCTGATCCAGCGATAATTGCACACCGGGTGAACCAGCAATATCCTGCAAGCTGAGCCCCTGTAAATGCAAGACAGGAAAACCCTGCTGCCAATCTGCCTGCAGATTTTCCACTAGCACCTGTGCCTGCAAGCGGGCACCCAACCAGCTGAGCAGCTCTTCCTGATGGTTGCTCAGCTGAGGCCAACAAAGGCGCAACAACAACACCAGCATGGCCGCCAGTGCCATTAAGGTCACCAGCAACCAGTAAGCTGCCCATAATACGCTTCGCATAGATCCCAGCACGAAGCGGGTTACCTTAAGACAACATCAAAACTTTCAATGCTGTACATCGGTTCAGCCTGAAAGCGGATGGTTTTACCAATAAAGCTTTCCAGCTCGGCGACATGGCTGGATGCATCATCCAGCAAATAATCCACCACCCCTTGAGCCGCCAAAACTAAATAGGTTTCGGTATCGTAAGCGCGATGCTGGCGTAAAATTTCACGGAAAATCTCATAACAAACCGTTTCCGGTGTTTTGATCGAGCCACGCCCTTGGCATTCATTACAGGTGTCACACAATACCTGCTCAAGACTTTCTCTGGTGCGTTTGCGAGTCATTTCGACCAAACCAAGTTCCGATACTCCGGTTACCTTGCACTTGGCATGATCTTTTTCCAGCATCCGTTCCAGCGTACGTAGCACCTGACGACGATGATCTTCATCTTCCATATCAATGAAATCGATGATGATGATGCCGCCCAAATTCCTTAACCGTAACTGACGCCCTATAGCGGTCGCCGCTTCCAGGTTAGTTTTGAAAATGGTTTCTTCCAGGTTACGGTGACCGACAAAAGCACCGGTATTGACATCAACGGTGGTCATCGCCTCCGTCTGATCGAAGATCACATAGCCGCCTGATTTAAGATCCACCTTACGTCCCAGTGCCTTCTGCATCTCCTCTTCGACATTAAACAGGTCAAAGATAGGGCGCTCACCTGGGTAATACTCCAGTACATCCGTGATTTCAGGTACCAGTGCATTGGCAAATTCCTCGGCCTTAACAAAGGTTTCACGGGAATCGATACGAATCCGTTCTAAACCACCATGGGCCATATCACGCAGTGCCCGCATATGCAGGGGCAGATCTTCATATATCACACTGGGCGCTGTGGCATTGCTGATCTTTTTCTGAATCGAACCCCACAACCGATACAGAAACTGTATATCAGATTCTAACTCGGTTTCACTGGCTCCTTCCGTTACCGTACGCAGGATATAACCCATATCGGCACTTTCAACCGAACCCTGTTCAACAATCTGCTGCATCAGGCCCCTCAAGCGTTCGCGCTCATCCGGGTCTTCAATACGCTGAGAGATACCGATATGACTGGTACCCGGCATGCACACCAGATAACGGGATGGCAGGGACAGATGAGTCGTCAGCCGCGCCCCTTTGGTGCCAATAGGGTCTTTTGTGACCTGCACCAGCAGCGACTGCCCTTCTCTCAGTTCATGAGCAATAGAGGCAGTGCTTTTTTCTTCATGGCTAGCCCCTGACGGCAACACGTCTTCAACATGAATAAAAGCTGCACGCTCCAGACCGATATCAACAAACGCGGCCTGCATCCCAGGGAGCACGCGCACAACCTTTCCCTGATAAATGTTGCCAACAATGCCTCGTCGGTTTACCCGCTCGACATAGACTTCCTGAGGCATGCCATTTTCGATCAACGCCACCCGTGTTTCCATCGGGGTGAAGTTAATCAGAATCTCCTCTCCCATCTGCTTTCCTATGCTGTCTGCTGCCAGATTTGAATATCTGCTTTACGAAGCAGTACCGCGGTCTCCGCCAACGGCAAACCTACTACTGCAGAATAACTGCCACGGATCTGTCTGACAAACACCGCGCCCAGTCCCTGAATCGCATAACTACCGGCTTTGTCATAAGGTTCGCCAGTCAACCAATAAGCTCGACACATCTCAGGCGTCAGAGGCTCAAACTCTACTTCGGTTGTGACCACACAAGTGTGACTTTGTTCTCCATCAACCAGTGCAACTGCAGTCAGTACTTGATGGGTCTGTCTGGATAACTGCATCAACGTGGTTACCGTATCCTCTTCGGAATCGGGTTTACCAAGAATCTGTCCCTGAAAATGCACTGTGGTATCCGCCCCTAACACCGGCTGTTTATGCTCCAATGCGGCATAACAGGCTTGAGCTTTTGCCAACGCCAGTCGGGCAACATAATCATGCGCCGTTTCATTCGCTAAAGGCGTTTCATCAAGGTCTACCGGGGCAACCGCAAACTTGACACCAATCTGTGTCAACAGCTCACGGCGCCGGGGCGATGCCGATGCGAGTATAAGATCAGTGCGGGTAGAACAAGTTGATTCAGCCACTAACGAATCCTGAAAAAGCGCCGTACTCCCCGCAGCACAACAAACAGCCACGGCCAGATAATGCCACTGGCTAAACAGGGAAGCAGAAAATACAAGCTGTCACCGGTATAACCGGTAAAAGCCTGCATCCAATGAAAGATCAGCTGATTGATACCTATCAGCACCATAACCATCATCGATTGCTGTACTCTGGGATACATACGCAACCGTTGATGCAGTACCAGCGTGACGAACGCAATTATGGTTAAAGAGAGCGCATTCAGGCCCAGTACACTGCCTTTGATCACATCCAGCATCAAGCCGAGCAAAAACGCCGAACCCATGCCAATTCGATGCGGCAGTGCCATCACCCAATAAATCAGAATCAGAGCCACCCATTCCGGGCGGCCCCACTCGATGAAATGCGGCAGGGGGATCTGGCTGAGCATCAGCCCAACGAGAAACGTTGCCAGAATAATTAGCCCGCCGCTGCCCGGCGACGCTGCGGCCTGCTGGTTAATCACGGTGTTACCTCTGCCACCTCGGCATTGATTTGCCGCAACTGCCGAGGCATTTTCACCAGCAATAGATGGCGACTCTTATCCAACAGGGCCGTCGGTTTAATGCGTACTCGGGCAAATGGCTGCCCCGGATCACGCACCACGTCAGATACCCGCGCCACTGGGTATCCACGCGGGAAACGTCCGGCAAGACCAGAAGTAACGATTAAATCTCCAACACGGATATCTGCCGTATCCGGTACGTGCTCCAGCTCCAGCTCATCCACTTGCCCCTTACCCAGCGCAATTGAACGAAAGCCATTCCGGTTAACCTCCACCGGCAAAGCATGGCGGGCATCAGTGATCAGCAGTACACGGCTCGTGTAATGTGACATCTCGGTCACCTGCCCCATCACACCACCAGCATCCAGTACTGGCTGCCCAATAAAGACCTTATTTTCAGTACCTCGGTTAATAATGACCTGGTGCTGAAAAGGATCAGGATTCACACCGATTAACTCAACCAGCTCCACTTCATGGCGAACTCGCTTGCGCCCTTCAAGCAACCGGCGTAGCTGGCTGTTTTCTTCCGTAAGGCTGTCAATCTGTTGCACCTGGTGGGCAAGCTGCAGATTCTCAGTCTTCAGCATTGCGTTTTCCTTGATCAGCAACCGCCGATCCACCACCAGATCTGACACCTCTCCCGCAACACGGCTGGGCACATCGACAAACCATTGCAGCGGGGTCAATAACAGAGAGATAAATGCGCGACCTTCCTGCACTCGAGACGAGAGTAAATTAACAGTGATTAAAATAATCGCCAGCAGGAAGAGGACGAGGAAGCGCCGGCTTTGCGACCGGCCCCGGAAAAGAAGTTTCACCGGTCACCCCCCCTGCCGAAGGCAAGGCAGCTGACCGGGCGTAGTTAGCAAAAACTGAGCACGGCTGAGGTGCTCAATCATAGCTAACCAGTTCAAAACCATGTTTATCGAGCATTTCAAGTGCACGACCACCACCACGCGCTACACAAGTAAGCGGGTCTTCAGCAACAATCACCGGCAAGCCGGTTTCCTCGCTGATCAAACGATCAATATTACGCAGTAACGCACCACCACCTGTCAGCACAATACCGCGTTCGGCGATATCCGACGCCAACTCAGGCGGGCATTGTTCTAACGCACTTTTGACTGCCTGAACAATCGCAGACAACGGTTCCTGCAATGCTTCCAGAATTTCATTACTGTTCAGGGTAAAACTGCGTGGAATACCCTCAGCCAGATTACGACCACGTACATCGATTTCACGTACCTCAGGCGACGGATAAGCGGTACCAATTTCCTGTTTAATGCGCTCTGCGGTTGAATCGCCGATCAAGCTGCCGTAATTACGGCGCACGTAAGTCACGATGTATTCATCAAACCGATCGCCGCCTAGGCGCACAGAATCCGCATAAACAATGCCATTCAGGGAGATCACTGCGATCTCGGTGGTGCCACCACCAATGTCTACCACCATGGAACCACTGGCTTCATCCACAGGCAGCCCTGCACCAATCGCAGCAGCCATTGGCTCATCGATCAGGTAAACCTCACGGGCACCAGCACCCATGGCGGACTCTTTGATCGCACGACGCTCGACCTGTGTCGATTTGCAAGGCACACACACCAACACCCGAGGGCTGGGGGTCAGGAAGTTTGTATCATGCACCTTGCTGATAAAATATTGCAGCATCTTTTCGGTCACATGAAAGTCGGCGATCACCCCGTCCTTCATAGGACGGATAGCCGTAATCGATCCCGGCGTACGTCCCAACATCCGTTTCGCATCTGTGCCGACCGCAGCAACCGACTTTTGGTTACCTGTCTGGCGAATTGCGACCACAGAGGGTTCGTTTAGCACGATATCCTTATCACGGACATAGATCAGCGTGTTAGCGGTGCCCAAGTCAATGGACAAATCACTAGAAAAAAGACCACGGATTTTTTTGAGCATTATAATTGGGAGTCCTAGAATTCTGCTGGCCTTGTTGCCACTGGATCCTGAAATCCCGTAACTCTATCAACGGCAGCGGGTTTCGGCAAGCGACAATACAGTGCCAGACAGCGAAATCTCAGCCTTTGCAGCCTTCTGCCTTACTCGCCAGTATGGTATGGTACGGCTCTTGTCCAAATCGCGTTTCCTGACGCCTGACATTACCACGGCCGCGAGAGAAAATTATGTCCCTTGATCGTTCCGATGTGGAAAAAATTGCCCATCTGGCACGCCTGCAGATTGCCGAGCAGGATATCCCTGAATACACCCAGAATCTGACCAATATTCTGCAGTTGGTTGACCAGTTACAAGCCGTCGACACCACCGGCATCGAGCCTATGGCCCACCCGCTTGATGCTGTTCAGCGCCTGCGGGAAGACACCGTAACTGAACCCAACCAGCGTGAGCAGCTGCAATCAATTGCACCTGCCGTAGAAGCGGGCCTGTTTTTGGTCCCACGCGTTATCGAATAAGCCATCCGGTTCAGGATTTGAGGAATTACCATGTTTGACAAAACACTGGCCGAACTGGCCAAAGGCCTGCATCAGGGTGAATACAGCAGCGTCGAGCTGACCCAGGCTTTCTTACAGCGCATCCAGCAGCAGGACAGTCGATACAACAGTTTTATCTCTGTATGTGAAGATCAGGCGCTTAACCAAGCTAAAGTCGCTGACCAAGCGATTGCCACAGGTACTGCCGGTGCCTTCACCGGCCTGCCGATTGCTCATAAAGATATTCTCTGCACCCAGGGTGTCCGCACCAGCTGCGCCTCCAAAATGCTAGACAGCTTCATTTCACCCTACAACGCCACTGTGGTCGAGCGATTCAACCACGCTGGCGCCGTGACCTTGGGTAAAACGAATATGGATGAGTTCGCCATGGGCTCATCCAATGAAACCAGTTATTACGGTCCGGCCCGCAACCCCTGGAATACCGATTACGTCCCCGGCGGTTCATCTGGCGGCTCAGCTGCAGCCGTAGCAGGCCGCTTGACCCCCGCCGCCACCGGCACGGATACCGGCGGCTCCATTCGCCAGCCCGCCGCACTGTGCGGCATTACCGGACTAAAACCAACCTATGGCCGCGTCTCCCGCTACGGCATGATTGCGTTTGCCTCTTCTCTGGACCAGGCCGGCCCGATGACCCGAAGTGCCGAAGACGCTGCCATGATGATGAACGTCATGGCCGGACTCGACCCACGCGACTCCACTTCGGTGGACCGTGCAGTGCCGGACTACTGCGCTGAACTGAATAACCCATTACAGGGCCTGAAAATCGGCTTACCCAAAGAGTTCTTCACCGACCAGCTTAACCCTGAATTGGCACAGCAGACTCAGAACGCGCTGAAAGAGTTTGAAAAGCTGGGGGCAACACTGCATGAAATCAGCCTGCCCAACACCAGCCTGTCAGTGCCCGCCTACTACATCATTGCGCCAGCGGAGGCTTCCTCCAACCTATCCCGCTTTGACGGCGTCCGCTACGGCTACCGCTGCGACAGCCCAGTTGATTTGGAAGACCTGTACAAACGCAGCCGGGGTGAAGGTTTTGGCACTGAGGTACAGCGCCGCATCATGATTGGCACCTATGCCCTGTCTGCAGGCTATTACGACGCTTATTACAACAAAGCCCTGCAGGTGCGCCGCCTGATTCAGAATGACTTTGTCAGCGCACTGAACGAAGTCGATGTCATCATGGGACCGACCACCCCGCACCCGGCATTTAAACTGGGTGAAAAAACGTCCGATCCAGTTGCTATGTATATGGAAGACATCTTCACTATCTCGCTAAACCTGGCAGGCCTGCCCGGCATGTCCATTCCCTGCGGCACAGCCAACGGCATGCCGATTGGGCTGCAGATTATCGGCGATTACTTCGCCGAACAAAAATTACTGAATGTGGCGCACCAGTTCCAGCTCGCCACAGACTGGCATCAACAGTCACCTGAAGGCACGGGCGAGGAATAAGATCATGCAATGGGAAACTGTGATTGGCCTGGAGATCCACGTTCAGCTCTCCACCACAACTAAAATTTTTTCCGGTGCCAGCACTGCGTTTGGCGCAGAACCCAACACCCAGGCATGCGCTGTTGACCTGGCCCTGCCAGGCACCCTGCCGGTACTGAATATTGAAGCCGTGCGCAAGGCCGTAGCATTTGGCCTGGCTGTAGATGCTGAAATAGGCAAACGCTCCGTTTTTGAGCGCAAAAACTACTTCTACCCAGACCTGCCCAAGGGCTACCAGACCACCCAATTGGCAGAACCTATTGTAGGCACCGGCCATGTAGAGATCACACTGGACGACGGCAGCTCGCGCCAGGTTCGCATTCATCACGCGCATCTAGAAGAAGACGCGGGCAAGTCGCTGCATGAAGATTTCCACGGCATGAGCGGCATCGACCTGAATCGCGCGGGGACACCGCTGATCGAAATCGTTACCGAACCTGACATGCGTACCGCCGAAGAAGCCGTCGCCTTTGCTCGCAAGCTTCACTCAGTGGTCACCTCCATTGGCATTTGCGATGGCAATATGGCAGAAGGCTCAATGCGCTTTGACGTTAACGTTTCTGTGCGGCCCGCCGGTAGCGAAACACTGGGCACCCGCACGGAAACCAAAAACCTCAACTCTTTCCGTTTTATGGAGGAAGCCATTGAGCTGGAAGTAGAGCGCCAAATCGACCTGATTGAAAGTGGCGGCAAGGTTATTCAAGAGACCCGTCTCTACAATGGCGACACCAAGGTAGCCCGCTCCATGCGCAGCAAAGAAGAAGCCAACGACTACCGTTACTTCCCCTGCCCGGACCTGCTACCCGTCGTAATCGATGAAAGCTTTATCGATGCAGTTCGTGACTCCCTCCCCATGCTGCCTGACCAGTGGAAAGCACTGTTTATCGAGCAGTACAGCCTGTCAGATTACGATGCTGACGTACTGTCCTCTTCACCTTCCCAAGCCGCTTATTTCGCTGCAGCAGCCAAAGTTTGCGATGACGGCAAACTGGCCGCCAACTGGGTTATGGGCGAGTTGGCCAGGCACCTTAATCAGCATGACCTGGAGATCAACACCAGTCCGGTTTCTGCTGAGCAGCTCGGCGGGTTACTACTACGAGTAAAGGACAACACCCTGTCCGGCAAAATTGCCAAACAAGTATTTGAATTCATGTGGTCAGAAGGCGGCACGGCTGATGAAATCATCGAAGCCAAAGGCCTTAAACAGGTCACTGATAGCGGCGCCATCGAGCAGATTGTCGACCAGGTCATTGCCCAGTGCAGTCAACAGGTAGAGCAGTACATTACTGCCGAACCTGATAAGCGCGGCAAGATGATCGGGTTCTTTATGGGACAGGTCATGAAACTATCCCAAGGCAAAGCCAACCCAGGACAGGTTCAGGGCATCCTGAAGCAAAAGCTGGACGCGCTAGTCTAATCAAGCAGACGAAAAAAATGCCGCCCAGGGTAACCTGCGCGGCATTTTTAATGGCTCAACTACCAGACCTAAAAAAACCCGCCGGCTAAGCTGGCGGGTTAAGGTCTAGTATGTCAACCGGGGTTGTCGATCTTAAAACTCGAAAGTTTTGCTGATGGAGAAGGTTACAGTAGAACCGTCGCCCAGATCTTCGTCAGCATTGATATAAGCTACGCCCATATCCAGACCTTCGTAAGTAAAGCCGTAACCCAGCTCAACGTAATCGCCTTCGTAATCTTTACCGAAGTCACCGTAAGTCAGGTATGCACCTTCGTACTCACCGGTCAGAGCAACAAAGCTGTAATCCGCTTCGTCATAGCCAGATGGGCCATCTTCAGTACCGTACGTAACTTCCAGGCTCAAGAAGCTGTAACCGAAGTTCAGGTTCAATTCGTGGAAATCAACATCGCCTTCAGTGTAGAAGTAGCCGGTGTAACCTACGCTGTAAGAGAAACCACCGATTTCGTTGCCGTAGCCACCATAGATGTCGTACTCAACCTGTTCGCCATCATCGGAAGTGTCTGGCGCGTCCAGGCTAGCTGCCCACAGGCCAACGTAGATACCGTTGTCCGCTGCGTAGTCAACACCACCCATAACGCTGGCACCTTCAGTCTGATCCACACCACGGAACCAGTAATCGCTCATAGCGCCAACATTTGCAGACAAACCTGCCTGAGCAACAACAGACGCAGACATCAGGCCAGCAGCAATCAGTGCTTTAGTCATTGGTTTCATCATCATTTATTCCCCCCTAGGATATGTTAATTGTGATGATTGCCCTACTTAAAGCACATGCCGTGCCACAAGATAGAACATGTTAAAAATCATATACTTAATATATTTAAATTTTTAACTATCACAAACTATGAAATGTCGCACGACCGCCAATGCACCTATTTAGAGCACAAAAATCAACGATCGCACCATCATCTGCCGCGATCATAAGAAAACCTTAACTGCAGTGCAACAATTTAGTTACTTATTTGTAACCTATCAGAGCCTGATTACGCTTTTTATCGTCTAAAAGCTTATTATTTAAAGAAAACCCCATACCACGACTATAAAAGAAGCTTCATATTGCACCGCAAACTCATCAGCCCAAAAAACAGATAAGTACCTGTTCACCGATGGCACGCTGATGCGACACGCACTAATACAGCAGCGGTATGACCGACAATTCACCGCACCTGCCAACCGCCAAACTCAGTAATTAGCAAAGGCATAACCTCAAGCACGACCCTATCCTGCGGCAACCCCTAAACTTGGAGCATATATTCAGGGAGCCCTGCACCCGGTAGCAACGCGCGATTTTGACAAGCTAAAGCATAAGAAGGAGGCGAATACCTGCGGCAACAGGTCAGCGTAGAGGCTAAGTCAGGCCCTGCCGTTGCGTGGTGTTATATCCTAAAACCCACATATATGATCTGATTCTGCCAGGTGACCGGGTTGAATAACCCTATGGGACGGAAGATTTAAGACAAAAAAAACACACTGCCGCCTTCTGCTATAGGCAACCAGTGTGTTTTTAGTAGCGTATTTTAATTAGCCTCTCAGCACGGAAACATCTTCCGCCTGCAGACCTTTATCACTTTCCCGCACATTGAACCGCACCCGCTGACCTTCAGCCAGGGAACGATGCCCACGCCCGCGAATATTACGAAAATGCACAAATACATCATCGCCATTACCGCGCGTGATAAAGCCAAAGCCCTTGGAAACATTGAACCACTTAACCGTTCCCTGTTCCCGGCCATCATCTTCATCATCGCTGCACTCCTCTGCTCCAGAAGCACCTTCGCCACCACTCACTGTAGCGTTACCCAGACTGGCAATTACGGTTGCCCCGAGGGTTATAATAAAGATCAACAGCAAGGCCGGAATATTAGACCACTGAATATCTACGCCAGCGAATTGCGCTAAAAGTAAAGGCAACAACGCGGTTGCAATCACACTTGCAATTAAACCTCGAATCAACAGACCACCCCTCATCATTATTTTAATTAACAAAAACAGATACCATTTATGAGCCGACTCTGGTCAATCTGAGCCGGACAAAAATTTATAACGAATTTCATATTCCTTTTCAATAGCTTATCCGTTATCAGTGAATTTAATTTCCATGTCTTTTGTTCTATGCTTAGCAATATAGATACCTTGTGCGACCGCACAAGCATAACCTTTGCTGCAGGTAAAACATGAATACATCGGACCGCATTACCGAACTGGAAACCCGAATCGCATTTCAGGAAGACACATTGGACAAGCTAAATCAGGTCATCGCCCAACAAGAGCTGGATCTGGAAAAACTGACCCGAATGGTACAACTTATGAATCAGCAACTGCGCACGCTGGTTCAGGACGGAAACAGCGTTGTCAATGACACCACACCGCCACCACACTACTAATGAGTATCCGGCAGAGGCTGCTTAACGCGATATCCTTCGGCAAACCGGCGCCTGCTATTCGTCCTGCCGCCCTGCTACAACAGCCTGCTGCGTCCTCTACTGCCACCTACCTGTTACTGGATGATGCTGCACCTCACCTACAACGCATGTTGCTTAGCAGCATGCAGCGGCAATTTCCTGAGTCAGCGATACAAATTCTCGCGCTGAAAATTTTAGCGCCAGAAACAGGTTTATCGAGCCTGGAGCAACTATTAACGCATCACCGACAGCAGAAAAACACTGCCGTCCGTCTAATACCCGTCAAACCTATTTACACCGAGCCCGGTCATATTAACCGTTTTCAACTGGGTCAGCCTGTCATTTTTCAGCTTTCAGCAGAAATAACTCAAACAACAGTTTCGCCAAACCTGGAAAGGGGTTACCAAAATTTACAAGACCACTTTGCCAACCTAAACAAATATCACCCTCTCCCCGATAGCAATACGAACGCCGGGATCATTCATGCCGTACTGAAACTTGAGCCTGTGCGCATCCAATTATTGCAGCGGGCAAAGCTTCAGCAATGCTCACCCAAACAAATGGAACAACAAGCCGAGGCTACATTGCTGGGCATTGCAGCCAGACCCAACTCCAGCACGGTGCGTTGTTTCACTCCGCTGCTCAACTGGGTCTGGCAGCGGCTAGCGAAACAGATTGATATTACTGGCATGGAACATCTGCTAGCTCTGCCTCAGGACGTACAGCGGATCTATATACCCTGCCATCGCAGCCACCTGGATTACTTGTTACTTAACTGGGTACTGCACAAAAATGGTTTCAAACTGCCGTTTGTGGCGGCGGGCGACAACCTGAACATTCCCGTTATTGGTCATCTGTTACAGCAAGCAGGCGCCGTTTTTATGCGCCGCCAGTTTCAGGGCGATGACCTCTACAGCAGCCTGTTTCAGGGATACCTGAATGAGCTAACCGAATCCCAACTGCCGTTTGAGTTTTTTATCGAAGGCGGCCGCAGCCGAACGGGCCACCTGCTACCAGCCAGGCTGGGCCTGTTAAGTATGTTACTGAGCAACCAGCTGCGCAGACCCCACCAACGCATGGCGCTGATCCCTGTCTGGTTTGGCTATGAACAGATACCCGAAGTACCTGCATATATTTCACAATTACAGGGCGAGAAAAAACAGCCTGAAACCCTGCGCGGTGTCCTAAAATCGGCAAAATTGCTAAAACGTAATCTGGGCAATATTCAGGTGGCATTTGCGCCACCAATAAGAGTATCCCCGCCCGAATCCAAACAGCTTACCCGTCACAAAGCAGGACTATTAGCTACTGAAGTGCTCACCCGCATCAATCAGCTAACCCAATTCAATGAGGGTTCCCTGCTGGCGCTGGTATTGCTGGACCAACCGCAACAGACAAAGCAGCAAGTTATCGCCCGCTTCTCTGCACTTAACCAACTGGTGCAACACTTACCCGACAACGGAAGCCCGCATCCACTCTTCAATGCCACCGAAGCAATTCGGAATGCTGACGCCCGAGGCCAGCTGAGCGTCAACCAACAGCACGTAACTATTGACCACAAACAATCCACAGAACTCTGGTACCTGCGCAATACAGTAGAACACTGCCTGTTATTACCAGCCCTTTACCTGCTGTTATGCCAGCGCCTAGAACGGCCCCATGCACTGTGCATCAATCGCCTGATGCGCCTTACCTATCCACTCCTAAAAGCTGAGTACTACTTGCCCTGGACGGAACAACAATTGACCACCCTGCTGCATAAACAACGACAACACCTGCTAGACCAGGGGCTACTGGCTGCCGCCAAACATCAACATTGGCGGTGCACTGCTCATCCTTTAGTGGCTTTACTGCAGCGATTAGCCGAAGGCGTTGTCCTCAGATACCTTCTGGTATTGAAATCAGTATCCGCTGCAACCTATATCGACCGGGAAACACTGTTAGAAAGCTGCCAGACACTGGGATTGCAGCTGCAACGCAATACCGGCCACCCGGTAGCCCCTTATGCTGACAGACGAGCGCTAGAGCACCTGATCAACTTGCTGCTCCGATTTGATTTGCTAGAAGAGCAGCCACCGGGAATAAGACTGGGCACCTTGCCGCGCGACCTGCCGAAACATATGAGCCAGTTATTACCCGCGCATCTGATGCAGTCTCTGGAGAGCCGTGTGGGGTTGCGCGATTAGAGTTTTTTAAGGGTATAGATATCATATCGGCTGGATTTACCCTCCAGCTGAAATGAAGGAGTCTGCTGCGCCAGGAACGGTGCCTTGCGAGGCCTTTTAACCACCACGCGATGAGAGGCGATCTGCAACGCTGCAGCCAACAATCCATCGGCATCCAGGTCATCCCCCACCACAGGACGAAACGTCCGCATCTCTTTTTTAACCAGCGCGGTTTTATCGTTATGGGGAAACATCGGGTCCAGATAAACTACGGCAAACCGCTTGCCACATTTGGCTTCTGCCTGCATCCAGCTCAAGCTGTCAGCGGAAACAAGTTGCATACGTGCAGTGATCTCTCGTAACGCCATATCATCCGCCTGATTCGCCCGCCACAAGCCATCAGCCAACAACGCATGCACAACTGGCGCACGCTCCAGTAACGTGACCTCACAACCAAGTGTCGCCAACACGAATGCATCCTTGCCCAGCCCTGCGGTAGCATCCAGCACTTCAGGCCGTACCCCGCCTTTAATACCAACAGCTTTGGCAATCATCTGACCTTTACCGCCACCAAACTGGCGGCGATGGGCAACACTGCCAGATACAAAATCCACCCGTGTCGGCCCTGGGACTTTTTTGCCCAATGGTTGTAACTGCAGCCCTTGCGGTAACACTTCAAGCAGGAGGTCAAATTCTGACGTGTCATTGACTAGAGGCAAACTCAGCTGATCCGCCAACTGTCTGGCCTGCTCAGCACACACAGCATCAGCTCTGATCGCCAGACGCTCTGACATCATGCTGCCATGCCCATCCAGACCACCAGCAACACCATGCCGAGTACCATCCGGTAAATCACAAACGGCTGCATACCGATGCGGTCCAACCAACTGAGAAACAGGTGAATACAAGCATAAGCACTAAGCCCGGCAATCACCGTACCCATTAACACGGCACTCCACTGCGGCTCTGGTGCCTGGACAAGATCGAGGGTTTTCAACAGCCCGGCGCCCAAAATCACCGGCACCGATAACAAGAAGGAAAACCGTGCCGCTGCCTGGCGTTTTAGCCCCAACAACAGCCCCGCGGTAATTGTGATACCACTGCGTGAGGTCCCGGGAATCAGAGCCACGGCCTGCGCCAGACCA
This sequence comes from Pontibacter sp. JAM-7, assembly GCF_048548695.2. Classification (NCBI taxonomy): domain Bacteria; kingdom Pseudomonadati; phylum Bacteroidota; class Cytophagia; order Cytophagales; family Hymenobacteraceae; genus Pontibacter; species Pontibacter sp. JAM-7. The sequence continues at coordinate 11,423 of NZ_JBLYIF020000006.1, read as the reverse complement.
ATAATGCAAGCATCTTTCAGGGTAAGCTGCTCCATTGCCCGACGCTCGGTACGACACCAATCAGCCACTCCCAGCAGCGCACCAAAGATAAGCGTGGTGGCAGCAATCACCAGTATTGACCTGAGCTCAGTTTCAATCAGGTGATTAAACGTTACTCCCGCCAGCACCGCTGGCAAGGTGGCGATAATGATCCACCATGCCAAGCGAGACTCAGCACTGGACTGACCAGTTAACCCCCGACACCATGCCACCAGCAACTGCACCAGGTCGGTACGAAAATAGACCATGACCGCCAGCAGAGTGCCGACATGCACCCCCACATCAAATGCCAAACCTTGATCGGCCCAGCCCAATAACTGGGAGGGTAAAATAAGGTGCGCTGAGCTACTGATAGGCAAGAATTCAGTGAGGCCCTGCAACAGAGCCAGAATCACCAGATGCAAAAAATCCATTTATTGTTGATCCACTTTTTTCCAGGCCACTTGATCCCGCAGGTAAACCGGCAAAGCATTTTCCGCTGTCACCGTATTGCCCTGCGCCCAGTCCGCTTGCGCCAACGTCAATATGGCAGCCGCATCAGGGTAATAAGTCTTGGCAGAACAGGTCACCAGTGCCTGCACCTGAGCCGACATAGAACCCAGATAGGCCCAACCGCTACCCACAGCTAAAGGGGCCTGCATCTCTGGCAACACCAAGTCACCGGGGGCACAGACCTGTTCCGGCAACAGTTCCACTGGCAAGCCCTGCTCTATCTGATACGCCGCGACATAAATCTCATCCATGCGTGCATCTAAAGCAGCCACCACGTGCAGCACCTGCTCCTGCTGCCAGGCACTAAGCGCCAGCGCACGTAAGGTGGATATCGGAATCACCGGCAGATTCGCGGCGTAAGCCAGCCCTTGGGTCACACCTGTGGCAATCCGGATGCCAGCAAAGGAACCGGGACCGCGCCCAAATGCGATAGCATCAAGTTGTTTCACACTCAGTTCGGCCTGAGCCAGCAGTGACTCCACCATGGGTAACAACTGCTGGGTATGCTGGCGCGGGATGATGCGGAAATCGTGTATAACTTCACCATCCAGGCTGAGAGCAACTGAACAGGCATCAGTGGAGGTATCCAGTGCAAGTATTTTTGCCATTGAGAGAGCTCTTTAAAACGAAGTTGCGGCGATTCTAACGCCCACAGTGAGTAATTTCATCTGCCTCATCCGCGGGAGGTAAAGCTTAGGACAGGTCCGCACCCCATGCCGGCATCAGGTCTTGCGGCAACTGCAGTTGATTCAGAATGCGTGCTACTACAAAGTCGATTATATCTGCCACCGTTTGTGGTCGGTGATAAAAACCGGGACTGGCGGGTATCACAACGGCACCCATTCGGGTCAGTTTCAGCATATGCTCCAGATGGATTTCTGAATATGGCGCTTCCCGGGGCACCAGAATCAGCTGCCGACGCTCCTTAAGTGCCACATCAGCTGCCCGCTCAATCAAATTATTACTGGCACCGCAGGCGATGGCTGAGAGCGAACCTGTACTGCAGGGACAAACCACCATGCTGCTGGGCGCGCCCGAACCAGAAGCCACCGGAGCCATCCATTGCTCCCTACCAAATACTCGCAATTGCCCCTCTTTAGCGGCAAAGCGGTTATAAAAAAAACGCTCCTGCTCAGCGGGTGTACCCGGCAACTTCAGGTCTGTCTCGGTATTGATCACCACCTGAGCTGCCCGTGAGATCATCAGATATACCCGACAGTTCAGCATCAGCAAGCATTCCAGTAAACGCAGGCCATACTGCGCACCCGATGCACCGGTAATCGCTAAAGTAATTGTCTGTTGTGACATGCTTACCCCTGTTTCAACGCTTCCAGCAACCGCAGGTGGATGCCTTCAAAACCGCCGTTGCTCATAATCACAATATGGCATGGATCTGCGGCAGCTGCCTGAACATACTCAATAATGGACTGGGTCGAGGAGAATAAACGTGACGGGGCCCGGCTGGCCGAGACCACCTGTTCCAGCGACCAGTCCAACCCCTCTGGCTGGTACCAACACACTTCATCTGCATCAGCGACACAGGCCGCCAGTTCCGCCTGATGACTGCCAAGACGCATGGTATTGGAGCGGGGTTCAATCACAGCAATGACTTGTTCCCCTGCCACCCGCTGACGAATCCCTTGCAGAGTGGTTGCAATTGCGGTCGGATGATGAGCAAAGTCGTCATATACCTGCACGCCGCGAATCTCACCGAGCAACTCCATGCGCCGTTTCACACCGGCAAAGGCTGACAAGGCAGCAATGCCATGCTCAGGTGTAACACCAACATGATGGGCAGCAGCAAGGGCAGCAAGGGCATTGTTGACATTGTGTTGACCGGTACATTGCCAACTCACCGCACCCTGCAACTCACCACGATAATACACACTGAAATGACTACCATCTGCTTGCAACAAAACTGACTGCCAGTCAGCGGTCTGCCCTTGCGTATCTACAGTTACCTGTTCGCTCCAGCAACCCATCTGCAACACCTGCTCCAGCGCAGGCTGCCCGGTAGGCACGATCACCTGACCAGACGCAGGCAGAATACGCATCAAGTGGTGAAACTGACGCTGAATAGCCGCCAGATCAGGAAAGATATCCGCGTGATCATATTCCAGATTATTCAGGACCAATGTGCGCGGGTGGTAATGAACAAACTTGGAGCGTTTATCAAAGAATGCCGTATCGTACTCATCCGCCTCAATGACAAAGAAAGGAGTCTCGCCCAAACGGGCAGATACAGAAAAATTCTGCGGCACGCCACCAATCAGAAAGCCTGGGGACATACCGGCATATTCCAGAATCCACGCCAACATCGTCGCGGTAGTGGTTTTGCCATGCGTGCCGGCCACCGCCAACACCCAACGATCTTGCAACAGGTGATCTGACAACCACTGCGGCCCTGAAATATAAGGTAACCCTTTATCCAGGACATATTCCACAGCGGGATTCCCTCTGGACATAGCATTACCCACCACAACCAGGTCTGGGGCAGGATCCAGTTGAGACGGATCATAGCCCTGAATCAGCTCAATGCCCTGACTCTCCAGCTGAGTACTCATGGGCGGATAAACATTCTGATCTGATCCGGTTACGCGATGTCCTAAGGCTTTGGCCAGAATTGCCAGCGACCCCATAAAAGTGCCGCAGATGCCTAAAATATGGATATGCAAAACCAAAACTCCTTACCCCGATTCATTTTCCAACAGCCCGCTTTGCAGTAGACATATTAGGATCGCAGGCATAATACCAGCTTTCCCTGAAGATACGGATAAATCGCCACTTTTAGCCCTGAAAACGATGCAATCACGGGGCGAATCCCGTAGAATTCGCAGCCAAATAGAAACCCCCGTAGCCGGAGCCGGAAACACCGCATGTTACTCCTCAACCAGTACCTGAACCACCATGAAACCGAAGACAACCTCGTCGATCTTATCGACACCCTGATGCTCGCCTGCAAAGAGGTTGCTATTCAGCTACGCGAAGGTGAACTGGCCGGTGTTCTCGGCTCCACCGAGAACACCAATGTGCAGGGCGAAACCCAGAAAAAAATGGACGTTATCGCCAACGACCTGCTAAAAAAATTCCTGCTGGATAACCCATTGGTTGCAGGGCTCGCCTCTGAAGAGGAAGATCATCCGGTCGCCGGAAACCCTAACGGCAAATACCTGGTGATCTTTGACCCGCTGGACGGCTCATCCAATATTGATATCAATGTTTCGGTCGGTACGATTTTCTCCATTCTCGAACTTCCTGCAGGCAGCAATGGCGCAGATGAACAAGCCTACTTGCAAAAAGGTCGCAAGCAGGTTGCTGCCGGCTACGTCCTCTATGGCCAGTCCTCGGTACTGGCACTGACCACCGGACAAGGCGTTAACTTCTTCACATTGGCGCATACCGGTGACTTTATCCTGACCCGGGAAAATGTGCAGGTGCCGACGCAAACCAAAGAGTTCGCCGTCAACATGTCTAACCATCGTTTTTGGGAAGACAGTATGCGCGACTACGTTGCCGATCTACTTAATGGTGCCGACGGCCCACGCGGCAAAAACTACAACATGCGCTGGATCGCTTCGATGGTCGCGGAAGTACACCGGGTACTCACCCGTGGTGGTATCTTCACTTACCCCTGGGACCAGCGTGATCCGGAAAAACCCGGCAAGCTACGCCTGATGTACGAAGGCAACCCCATGAGCATGCTGATTGAGCAGGCCGGCGGCATTGCCAGCACCTGTTACATCAACATCCTTGATCTGGAACCCAAGGAAATTCACCAACGCGTCTCCGTAGCACTAGGCTCTTCCGAAGAAGTCAATGCCCTGCTGCAGTACCATACAGATCCAACGGGTGTAGCCGCACGACTTAATAGCTGATCACGGCTTCACCTCTAAGTAGTATTCAACTGCCGGTTATAGCCTGTCTATAATCGGCATTTAGCAGATATAACCTTTAAACTCGAACAGGAAGGCAATCATGGGCTTCGCACAAGTACCTGCAGGTAAAGACCTGCCGAATGACATCTACGTGATCATCGAAATTCCAGCCGACAGCGATCCGGTAAAATACGAGATCGAGAAAGAGGAAGATGCCATCTTTGTAGATCGCTTTATGGCAGCGCCTATGTTTTATCCGGCTAACTACGGTTATATCAACAACACACTGGCCGACGATGGCGATGCCGTTGACGTTTTGGTAGTAACGCCATACCCCGTTGTACCTGGCTCTGTTATCCGCTGCCGTCCAGTTGGCGTGCTGAACATGACCGATGAAGCCGGCGAAGATGCCAAGTTGGTTGCTGTTCCACACGACAAACTGAGCAAAGCTTATAAAGACGTGCAGGACGTTGATGACCTGCCACCATTGTTGCTTGCGCGCATCAAGCATTTCTTTGAGAACTATAAAGGTCTGGAAGAAGGCAAGTGGGTTAAAGTAGAAGGCTGGGATAACGCTGAAGCGGCCAAAGCTGCAATCATGGCAGGCGCCAAAGCTTACGAAGCAGCCAATAAGTAAGCTGCCCATCACTTCATCATATCAAACCCCGCCCTGGCGGGGTTTTTTGTGCCCCCCCCTCCTTTGCAGACCATCTAAGCAACACGCAACTCAGACCAAGCCCCATCCTCAATCACATCAACGTTGAAACAATTAAAGCCAGTTTGTATTAGCTATTTTCAAGACGACTGACAGCAACTTAACCGAACAAAGAGCAAGGGCAGTCAGGCAAAATAAAATCATATATACTGCCATCAGCTGTCTCTGAGTCATTAAAATCAGGTTTAATAACAATGAAGTTACCTACACTTACCGCTCTCATTCTCGGCACAGTACTCAGCCTTCAGGCACATGCTGCTGGAACCAATTTTGAATTCATCTCTTACTATTTGAATTCATTTGCCAGTCGTGATGCCCCCGGGTTGTATAACCTGTTCCATTGGGATGGCGTTGAAACCAGCGTTCGCAAGGAAGTGGAAACCGAAGTACGCTCCAACTTTAAAGGCCAGCAGATTCGTCGCATCTATATTGATCCGGTGCGCAAAAACCTGCCTCACCCGACCTTTCAGGAAAACGGCAAACAGTACGAACTGAATCTGAAGCCAACCGGCCAGCTCTATATCGTGTATATGGACAAGACAGGAAAAACCAATACCGCCAAAATGTATGTTGGCGAACACAATGGCCAGATCAAAATCGGTAGCTTACGTCCGACAACATCTACTGCGGCAAAATAAGCAGCTGCTGCCGTAACCACAGCTCCCAATCATCCAGCTGCGGCTGAGCCAACCGATCCGGCTCAGCCGCTCGCTGTTCTTCCCAATGCGCCTCAAGACCGGCCTTGGCAGCAGCACGCTGCTCAGCAATAACGGCAAACAATTGCCGCAACACCGCTGCCTGGTCTAATAAAGCATCCATTTTCGTCTCTGCACCACTGCTACCCTTAACCCTAAAGGGTTGGACAAGGTAGTCCTCATCGCTGGTGTTGTGCTCAGCAGTTTCTGTCAGGCCATGCCGCATTAAATAATCCAAAAAATCTCTGATCAACGCCTGCTTATTCGCCTGCGCTGCGAGCAAAACCTGTTCTGAATGATTGATTTTATGCGTATTTTGCAGATTAACGTCAGCAGCGAACAGCTTCAAATGCTGGAGAAATTCATCATTACCAGCAGCCAAACCCTGACCTGAAGGCACAACCTGTTCTTGATTTGATAACAACTGAACGGAGAAAGGCATCATGAGTTCCTGCACTGAGCATTGGTTGTTTATTACTCAAAAAGCAACAATCAGACCAGCTTGCCTAGCAGTACACTTCAGCATGAAAAAAAATAAAGAAGTTTTTAATAAAGAGGTAAAAAAATTGTTTTCCCAAACGGGGTTTTCAACCTAAAATCAAAACTCCTGTAACAACTTGGATGCCACATGGCTGAAGTGATTATTTTAGCAATCAGCGTTCCGCTGGTGATTCTTTGGGTAATGAGCTTACGCAAGCCCGAAGACGCCCTGGCGGAGCTGCAGAATGAATCTGCCGAACGCTGACCAACGCCCTCAGGACAATTCCTGGAACAGCTCAACAAACTGCTCAGTCAGTTTGTGCTTAGGCGCTAGATGAATTAACGGGCAGGTAACATCATGCGATTCACGCATTTTCACCGATGCTGAAATACGCGTATTCAATACCGGCAGTTCATCCGCTAACAATTCTTCCACAATCCGTTGCGGCAAACTCGCTCTAGGCTGGAACTGATTCACCACAATCCCCTCTACCTGCAACTGATCATTATGATCTTCGCGTGTTTCATGAACATTGGCCAGTAGACTGTAGAGTGCCTGCCTGGCGAACTCATCACAATCAAACGGGATCAAGCAGCGATCAGCCGACACCAAAGCTGAGAGCGTATAGAAATTAAAGGCCGGCGGGGTATCAATATAAATAGCCGGATACTCCGCTGATAGTGACTCAAGCGTATCCCGCAGCTTATAAATTTTGTGTTTAGCTTCTAGCTTTGACTGCAAGTCACCCAGGTTGGGACTGGACGGCATGACTGAAAGATTTTCAAACGGTGTTGGGTGAATATAACTTTCCGGCCCCAAGGGCTTTATTTGAAAGCTCAACACAGACTCGAAGTAATCCCGAATATCCGGTTTCACATCCAGATAATCTTCGCCCAACAGGTAGTGGCTGGAGTTGCATTGAGGGTCCAGATCGACCACCAACGTTTTGATACCACGGGAGGCGCTGATAGCTGCCAGATTCACTGCGATACTGGACTTACCGACACCGCCTTTCTGGTTGAACACTACCCGCTTCACCATGACGCACCTCGTTATTTATTATGAAACATAAAATCAGACTTATTGCATCGCAATATCCCTAATTATGCTGAGAACGTCAATCATTTTGACGCTAAATTCCGTCACAAGTAGCACTTTGCGTCATTTTCCATCGGCTACCGCTTTTTTGCCCCAAAAGCTCACTTTTTAATCCGCTAGATTCCTGATATGGAGTCTATTTTCGTTAAAATTGAGGCTAAACTGCAAAAAACTGCTAACTTATAGACAAGTCACACCAAGTTGCGGCAAACTATGGCCACTGTTGAATCAAAACGCCGATTTTTTGAGAGAAAACATGGCAAAGATCCTGCTATTGAACGGGCCAAATCTGAATTTGCTGGGTAAGCGTGAGCCGGACATATACGGCCGCGAGACACTGGCCGATATTTGTGATGCCCTGTCGGTTCAGGCTAAAGCATCTGGCCATGATTTGCTGCATTTGCAAAGTAATGCCGAGGCAGCCCTGCTGGAACGGATCCACGCAGCTCAGGAAGAAGGTGTGGCGTTCATTATTATCAACCCTGCTGCACTCACCCACACCAGCATCGCACTGCGCGACGCATTACTGGGTGTGAATATCCCATTTATCGAAGTGCACTTATCCAATGTCCACGCCCGTGAAGACTTCAGACAGCATTCTTATCTGTCGGATGTTGCCATCGGCGTGATCTGCGGATTTGGCGCAGAGGGTTACACATTTGCACTTCAGGCGGCCATCAGCCGACTGAAATAAGCTTATCTATCTGTTTTGAGAGATTGTTATCCATGGATATCCGTAAAGTTAAAAAACTGATCGAACTCTTGGAAGAGTCCAATATCAATGAAATCGAAATCAAAGAAGGTGAAGAGTCGGTTCGCATCAGCCGCGGTTCATCCGTTATCGCAGCCCCTGCAGCACCAGCACCCGTAGCGGCAGTACCTGCTGCTGCCCCTGCTGCTGCCCCTGCTGCAGAAGCCGCACCAGCGGCACCGGAAGTTTCGGGACACGTTGTCAAATCACCCATGGTAGGGACTTTTTACGGCTCACCATCTCCTAGCTCACCATCATTTGTTGAAGTTGGCCAGAGCATTAAAGCGGGTGATGTTATCTGCATAATCGAAGCCATGAAGATGATGAATCAGATCGAAGCTGATAAGTCCGGTGTTATTGAAGCCATTCTGGCAGAAGACGGTCAGCCGGTAGAGTTCGACCAGCCTCTGGTTACTATCGTTTAAGCAAGTTCACCCAGCTATAGCAAGGATTATCTGCCCATGCTTGATAAAGTCGTCATTGCTAACCGAGGTGAAATTGCGCTGCGCATCCTGCGTGCCTGCAAAGAACTTGGCATTAAAACTGTTGCCATCCATTCTCAGGCAGACCGCGATCTGATGCATGTACGCCTGGCCGATGAAGCTGTTTGCATCGGCCCTGCGCCTTCACCTAAAAGTTACCTTAACATTCCATCCATTATTAGCGCCGCGGAAGTAACCGATGCCGTGGGTATTCACCCAGGTTACGGTTTTCTAGCAGAGAACGCTGACTTCGCCGAACAGGTCGAACGCTCAGGCTTCGTATTTATCGGTCCTAAAGCTGACACTATCCGCCTGATGGGCGACAAGGTTTCGGCCATTGAGGCGATGAAAGCCGCTGGGGTTCCTACGGTACCAGGATCTGATGGCGCACTGCCTGATGATAACGACATCATCTACAAGACTGCTGCCCGTATCGGTTACCCGGTGATCATCAAAGCTGCTGCCGGTGGCGGCGGACGTGGTATGCGCGTAGTGCACTCAGAAGCCTCGCTGTTAAACTCCATCCATGTCACTAAATCTGAAGCCGCCGCAGCATTTGGCGACGACACCGTGTACATGGAAAAATACCTGGAGAACCCACGCCACGTAGAAGTTCAGGTACTGGCCGACGGCCAGGGCAATGCCATCCATCTGTATGATCGTGATTGCTCCATGCAACGCCGTCACCAGAAAGTGGTTGAGGAAGCGCCTGCGCCAATGCTGGATCCGGATGCACGCGCCAAGGTATTGAAAGCCTGTGTCGATGCCTGCATCGAAATTGGTTATCGCGGTGCAGGTACTTTTGAGTTCCTGTACGAAGACGGTGGCTTCTATTTCATCGAAATGAACACCCGGGTTCAGGTAGAGCACCCTGTCACCGAGATGATTACCGGTGTTGATATCGTGAAAGAACAGCTGCGCATTGCCTCCGGCATGCCGTTATCTTTCAAACAGGAAGATATCAAGGTACAGGGACATGCATTCGAATGCCGGATTAACGCAGAAGACTCCAAAACCTTCCTGCCTAGCCCAGGCACAATCAAACATTTCCATGCGCCAGGTGGTAACGGTATCCGGGTGGACTCGCATATCTATAGCGGCTACACCGTACCTCCGCACTACGACTCGCTAATTGCCAAGCTGATTACTCATGCCGAAGATCGCGAGACAGCCCTGACCCGCATGCGTAATGCGCTGGAAGAGATGGTCATTGATGGCATCCGTTCCAACATTGCCCTGCAACAGCAGATAGTGAAAGACAGCCGCTTCCAGCAAGGCGGTGTCAACATTCACTACCTTGAGAAAAAACTGGGCTTATAACGCCAGCCTGCCTCTCACAAAAAAGCCGGTCATTTGATCGGCTTTTTTGTGGTTTGTTATACCTGCGCTTTCCTGACTCAACAAACACAGGTTACAAAACCCTATACTGCTCAATCAGCATAGATTCAGCCGCCTTAACATGCTGTAATCCAAGCTGTGATATCTATCTTGTTTTTGTTGTAGTGGAAGCCTATGTCCTGGTTACAGATTAAAATTGAAATTCACCCCGACCAAGCAGAAATATTCGAAGACCTCCTGCTCAGTGCCGGCTGCGCTGCGGTAACACTTCAAGACAGTGGCGATCAGCCAATTTTTGAACCAGAACTGGGCACAACACCGCTATGGCAATCCACCACCATCACGGGGCTGTTTAGCGCTGAACATAATCTAGAAATGACGCTGGATTACATCAATAAAGCACAACAACAACTGCTCCCCAACCAACCTGCCGCCAAAGTGAAAGCCGAAATTCTGGAAGATAAAGACTGGGTGCGCGCATGGATGGATGAATATCACCCAATGCAATTTGGTCAACGACTATGGATCTGCCCCAGTTGGTGCGATGTGCCCGATCCTGATGCAGTGAACCTTATGCTTGATCCCGGACTGGCATTTGGCACCGGCACCCACCCTACCACAGCACTCTGTCTGGAATGGCTGGACAGCCAGCCATTAGATGGCAAGGCGGTAATTGATTTTGGGTGCGGTTCCGGCATTTTGGGTATAGCCGCATTACTGTTAGGCGCGCAGCAGGCAACTGGCATCGATATTGACCCTCAGGCACTGCAGGCCAGTCGCGACAATGTGCAGCGCAACCAAGTAGATGCTTCCCGTTTTCAGGTATTCCTGCCTGACGATGCGCCACCATTACAAGCGGATGCATTGGTCGCCAACATACTAGCCGGCCCCTTAGTCAGTCTGGCAGCAACGCTTGCTGAGCAGGTAAAACCCGAAGGGCTGCTGTGCCTGTCCGGCCTACTGGCACACCAGGACAACGAGCTTCGAGCAGCCTATGCACCCTGGTTTGAGCTTGAGCCCACCGCTACAAAAGAGGGCTGGATTCGCATCACGGGCCGGCGTAAGACTGTTTAAGGTTTAGCTTTACCATGTCAGACATTCATTCACCCCACGGGGTTACAACACTCTGCCCCAGTTGCCATAGCCGGTTTGACGTTACCCCTGCCCAGCTGCTGATGGCTGAAGGCATGGTACGTTGTGGTGTCTGCTATATCACTTTTTCTGCCTATCAACACCAGCTAACCGCCTTTAATGACAACGATAATTCTGTCACTCAAGAGGACGTCCTGAGCCTGCTGATTGAAGAAGACATTCTAGGGGAGCTACCGAAACAGTCTGGCTCGCCTGATACATTACAACAGCAACGATCCACTCCAACCTCAGAGCCAGAGCCAGAGCCAGAGCCAGAGCCAGAGCCAGAGCCAGAGCCAGAGCCAGAGCCAGAGCCAGAGCCAGAG
>NZ_JBLYIF020000005.1:0-283820 GCF_048548695.2 Pontibacter sp. JAM-7 | reverse complement strand
TCCCGTACGCTACTCCTAAACCACTTTTCCATGGCCCAGAACGCAAAAAACCAGCACATCGGCTGGTCTTAAGAATTGGAAGCTGAGGGCTGAGTGAAGCTGACGACCTTCCCCGCGGCGCTTATAGAGAGCCGAGCCCGACGCTTTCTTCCCGTACGCTACTCCTAAACCACTTTTCCATGGCCCAGAACGCAAAAAACCAGCACATCGGCTGGTCTTAAGAATTGGAAGCGGGGGCCAGATTTGAACTGACGACCTTCGGGTTATGAGCCCGACGAGCTACCAGACTGCTCCACCCCGCACCAAAATTTTCGTTGTGCTTAACCTGCTCTGGTATTGCAAGTTAAGATCGCCAGGTCATTGAGTTAACTCGGCTTTTTCAGATGAGAAGGCTTTGCCTGTTGGCTTGCCGTCTCTCCGTGCATCAACGTGGCGTGCATATTATAGACCTCCCTCTACCCTTGCAAGTTCTTTTTTCCGCATCTGCAAAAAAAACATAATGTCTGTACACGCATTAATCTAATTGCAAAAAACGCAACAGTACGAATCGAATATATCATTTTACGATACGCGCAAATTCTACTAGAGTACCGGGTCTTTATTACCTGCTATCCCTATAACAGGTAGCACCAACCAATAACCAATGGGTTCCAACATGTCACAGAACTACTTTAATACTCTGCCGCTGCGCGAACAGCTGGCACAGCTCGGCAAATGCCGTTTCATGTCCTCTGAAGAATTCAATGACGGCGTAAACGCGCTGAAAGGCAAGAAGATGGTTGTCATTGGTTGTGGTGCTCAGGGCCTGAACCAGGGTCTGAACCTGCGTGACAGTGGTCTGGATGTTTCTTATGCGCTGCGCCCTGTCGCGATCGCTGAAAAACGCCAGTCTTGGAAGAACGCCACCGAGAATGGCTTCACTGTTGGTACTTATGAAGAGCTGATTCCAGAAGCTGATGTTGTCCTGAACCTGACACCAGACAAGCAGCACACCCCTGTGGTTCAGGCTGTTATGCCTCTGATGAAACAAGGCGCCTGCCTGTCATACTCCCACGGCTTCAACATTGTTGAAGAAGGTATGCAGGTTCGTCCTGACCTGACCGTCATCATGGTCGCCCCTAAGTGCCCAGGTTCTGAAGTGCGTGCTGAATACGTGCGTGGCTTCGGTGTACCAACCCTGATTGCCGTTCACGAAGAAAACGATCCTAAAGGTGAAGGCATGGCGCTGGCCAAAGCTTACGCTGTTGGCACCGGCGGTCACAAAGCGGGTGTACTGGAGTCTTCCTTTATTGCAGAAGTTAAGTCTGACCTGATGGGCGAACAGACTATTCTTTGCGGCATGCTGCAGACCGGTTCTTTGCTGTGCTTCGACAAAATGGTTGAAGAAGGCATTGATGCTGGCTGGGCGTCCAAATTTATCCAGTACGGCTGGGAAGTTATCACCGAAGCACTGAAATACGGTGGTGTTACCAACATGCTGGATCGCCTGTCTAACCCTGGCAAGCTGAAAGCTTATGACCTGTCTGAAGAACTGAAGCAGATCATGCGTCCTCTGTATAATAAGCACCAGGACGATATCATCGACGGTACTTTCTCCAGCACCATGATGGAAGACTGGGCCAACGATGACGCTAACCTGCTGGGCTGGCGCGCTGACACTGCAGAAACTGCTTTCGAGAAAACCCCTGCCGGTGATTTTGACATCACAGAACAGGAGTTTTTCGACAAGGGCATTCTGATGGTTGCTATGGTTAAAGCGGGCGTAGAGCTGGCCTTCGAAACTATGACGGCTGCTGGCATCATCGCTGAGTCTGCATACTATGAGTCACTGCATGAAACGCCGCTGATCGCCAACACCATTGCGCGTAAAAAACTGTACGAAATGAATGCAACTATCTCCGATACTGCTGAGTACGGTTGCTACCTGTACAACCACGCCTGCCTGCCGTTGCTGGGCGACTTTATGACCGGCATCAAAACTGACGTCATTGGTAAAGGCCTGGATGGCAATGATAACGGCGTCGACAATGCACGCCTGATCGAAGTTAACGAAGCACTGCGTACGCACCCGGTTGAGATCATCGGCACCGAACTGCGTAAGCACATGGCTGACATGAAAAAAATCATCTGATGACTTAATCAGATAGATGTCACTAAAAGCCAGGGCATCTGCTCTGGCTTTTTTATTTGACGACAACCCCGCATAACACCGGCAAGCCACCGCATGAATACTATCCACATCGATAACTGTACTGCCACATTTGGCGATCGTTTTTTTCTCGAGTCCATTAACTGGACGCTTGCGCCCAACCAGCATTGGCTGATCACCGGCTGCAACGGTTCTGGCAAATCAGCACTGGCTGCCCTGCTCGCGGGTATGGGTATTATCACTGACGGCAGTATCACAGGGCTGCCGGACCATGTTGAGCTGGTATCTTTCGAAGTGCAGCGTGAACTGATAGAGCGCGAACTGAAAAAGGATGATGCCGATATTTTGGATGTCATCGCCGAAGGCACGCCGGTCCATGAGATCCTGCACGAAGATGCCGATCGCTTCCCAAATTTTGATCGCCAGTTACTGGAACAATTAATTCAGCAGTTCAAACTCGAACACCTGCTGGACCGCAGTTTTCGCAAACTGTCCACCGGTGAAACACGCAAAATGCTGTTACTGCGTTCGCTGGCCAGGAAACCTGCACTGTTGGTACTGGATGAACCCTTTGACGGCCTGGATGTTGAATCTGCCAGCATGTTGCTGTCGCTGCTGGCGGAACAGGTACAGCACAGTGCGCTGGTGCTGGTATTAAACCGCTTCGATGAGATGCCGGATTTTATCAGTCACATTGCTTATGTCGATGCGGGTCAATTGCACCATTGTGTCGATAGAACAGATGAGCAGGCTTTTAATGAGCTGTACCAGTTACTGCATATCAAAACCACGGAGCTACAGATTCCGCCAGCCGAGGTGAATAATCGCCCGCCTGCGCTGAACCCTGAGGAGCCACTGGTAAGGCTGAGTAATGCCCGCGTTGCCTATGGCGATGCAGTGGTATTTGATGGCCTGAACTGGACCATTCAGCCCGGACAGCACTGGCAACTCAGTGGCCCCAATGGCAGTGGTAAAACCTGCCTGTTAAACCTGATCACCGGTGACCACCCACAATGCTACACCAATGATATTTTTGTTTTTGGTATGCAACGCGGCAACGGCGAAACCATCTGGCAGATCAAACAGTATATTGGCTATGTCTCAACGGCGTTGCAATGGGAGTACCGCACCAGCACCAGTGTGCGTAATGTCATCATCTCTGGCTGCCATGACAGTATTGGTCTATATCAGAAGCCCACAGACGAACAGCTGAAACTCGCTGATCAATGGCTGGCACTATTGGGGATGTCTGACCGACCCCATCAGCCATTTAACCAACTGTCGTTTGGTGATCAGCGCCTGCTGTTGATCGCCCGCGCCATGGTAAAACATCCGACACTATTGATTCTGGATGAGCCCTGCCTGGGTCTGGATGATATCAACCGGCAGTTGGTACTGGCGCTGATTGAAAAGATCTGTGCAGCCAGCGAAACCACCGTTCTCTACGTTAACCACCATGCCGAAGATAGCATCAGTGGCATTAAAAACTATCAGCAGTTAACCGCTGATTAACCCTGCCCCGGCCAACCTAACTGCCAGTCGGCTGCGGATGCCAGGCATCCGGTAATACCAGCGGCAGTTCGCCAAAGGCAAGGCCGAATAACGGCCGATATTCTGCAGCAAAGGTTCGGCGATAGCTGCGCTTGCTGGCAGCAAGCCGTTGTAAAAGCAGCGTGACATCCGCCTGGCTACTAAAACAATCAACATGTTTAAGGATACTGGCCTGCAGCAGATAGAGGTCATGAAAGCGCCCCAGATCACTGCCTAGTTCCGTCAGCTTTTCACGATAGATCTGGCTATTGCTGCCTTTCGGTCGCACCAGGAGTTCCTGCTGATAGAGCCAGAATTTGCTCCATTTTCGCCAGCGGTGGTAGGGCTTATCACGGTCGCCCTGCAGTGCCCTGTCCCCCAGTCGGGTGGCTTTTTCATAACTGTAGGCAAGACCCGGCGCGACAAAATCTGCATCAGACTGCTGCATCAGGTTTTGCCATAACACCAAGGCCTCATTGAGCCACTGTGCAGCACGTGTGGTATCAGGTTCTACCAGTGCCTGCCTGTCAGATTGCAGCTGTTGCTTAAAACCCTCGGTCAGTGGTTTCAGGTCAGGATAATGCTTGAGCAGACGCTTTAGGGTTTTTAACTGCACATGGTTATCACGCCTGGCGGCAAAAGCACGGGCGGTTTGACGCAATGGCAAGTCAACTCGACGCAAATCACCTTTTCGGCAAATGGGTTGATACAAACGCAGGGCGGCGCGTAAGCGTTTACATAATACCCGCAGCTCATGCACAGCCTCATCCGACAACACATGGTGATGCTGTAAATGGTGCACCTGGCGCTGTATCAGCGGACTAATTTTTTCAAATACCGGGTCAGACATAACAACCGCTTTGTTGAAAGCTGATTAAAGTTTCTTAGGCATATCCATACAGTCTAGATTGGCCCCCAGACTATCAAGCTCTGCCCATGTCGCAGCCTTAATGTTGAATACGACCATGCCACAGGTCGGTATATTACTCAGCGATTGAACGCCAAGGAGACGTGCCAGCCCGGTCAGGCCGGGATTGTGCCCAATTAAGCAGAGATGCTCGATATCCTCAGGTGTTGTCCGGATCAGATCAAGTAATGCCTGATCGGACGCATCATAGATACACTCATGCAGCCGCAATTGTTCAATTGGATAACCCAGTTGCAGCGCAAAGATACGTGCAGTTGTCAGGGCACGGGTAGCATGGCTGGTGAGTATCAGGTCGGGCTTAGTGCCCAGCTCGGCCAACCGTTGACCCATTAAAGGCGCATCACCCCTGCCCCGCCGATTAAGGGGCCGTTCAAAATCTCTTAACCCCTCATGACGCCAGCTGGATTTGGCATGGCGAACCAGCGTTAACTTTTTCATGGCCAGTACCTGCAGTAGTCAGAGCAGGCAGCATGACAAAGAAAAGTGACATTGATATGACCCTTTCAGGATAAGAACCTGCAGCCGCCTTTAGGCATATTGCCCTCGACATAACGCAGCTTGCCTGACGCGCAACCCCGCTGGTTACTCACCTGGTAACGGCGGCCGTCCCGTAGCACTGCCTGCTCACGCGCCAACGTATCGGAGTCAGGGTTTGGTGCTGCATCATAGCTATCCGGCGTGTGTTGCTGAACGGTTTTCTCACTCATGTTTGACCTTGCTGTATAGGGTTAAGCTATCGGTTAATGTCAGGTCATCCCTATATATAATTTAGTGCACACCGGGGCTGTATTCACCTCAATACGCACTAAATCATCCAGCCAGTAGCCGAAACCGCAGTCAGACAAGGTTTATCCGCTCCGGGATTACTGCCATTCCAGCGCATAGTGTTCAGGGAAATGCGTACCCTTATAGTCCATGACAGAGATCGCCCTGAGGTTATCCAGCAACAAGACCTGGCGCACCATCTCCGGAATCATCTCTTTACCAACATATTTCCCCAGGCACTCATGGGGACCATAGCCAAAGTTAAAGTGATGATAAAAATTCCGCCCCGGTTGGAACTCGTTGGCCCGCTCATAACAGTAAGGGTCAAACATGGCAGACTGGGTCACCAGCAACACATTGGTGTCCTTGGCTATTATGGTCTGGTGCGGCGTTCCTTTAGCCAGGGTGTAATCCTGTGACAGTTTACGGAAACTGAAGGGAGAGATGGGGACAAACCGCAATGCCTCCCAGACATAACCATCAAACTCGGTGGTATCTGTTTGTGCTGCTGCGGCTCTGGCCTGCTGCAACAGTGCTGGACGCTGCAGAAAAAAGTCCACTACCTGGGTGACTGCCTGGGACGTTGTTTCCACCGCCCCAATTAACAAACCACCGGCATTGACGCCAACGCGAATCAGGGAGAAATCCACTTCATTGGCAAAACGGCTGCGCAACATGCGGGTGACGATATCATCCTGGCGTTTGGCTTTGGGTTCTCCCCTCAGATGGCGCAGCGTTGCCTGCAATGCATACCAGCCGCGTAGCAGAATATTTTTCGTCTGTTCAGCTTTCACATACAGCAACTTGCGCGCCATCAATTTGGCGATGTAGGCCACCAGCTCTTCTGATACTTTGTCATGCTCTGCGATAATGCGCTGTGATTCTTCCTCAGGTACCTTATCAAACGGCTGGTTGTAGAATGCATCCGCCTGATTCCAATATGACCAGCGAATAAGGTCTGCCGGGGCCGCTCCATCAAGCCCGAAATACTCCTGTACCAGCACGGTGGGAACGATCCGGCTGAACTGATTGACCAGCTCGATACGACCATCAGCTTGTTCGAGGGTCTGCCGGGCGGTTTCAGCTACCAGCTTTCTGACCCTTGGTAGGTCTTCCCGGTTAAGAAACCCCTGCATCAGACTTTTTTCACGGGTATGCAGGGCATCATCGTTATGTGCCATCAGATAACCGACATCTGTCTCGGTCACACCCATCTTGGGTTTGTACAGGTCCGAGGTGAAAATATTCGGCATAGCCAGTGCATCACGCACATCAGTAAACAACGCCACCAGGGTACACTCAGGCGTCACCAGTATTGGTCTCTGCTCACGAAGCTGGGCAAAAAAACCCAGCGGCTCGCTTGCCATCCACTGTTTCACCAACGGGTATTTGTCTTCAGCCGCTGCCGCGTCAAACTCAGCAAGATAATCCTTTGCCATGGCACACATCCTTATAACGTTTTCAGATACTCAATCAAATCCCAGCGCTGCTGCTCATCCAATGCAGGCAAAACGGTCTTGCCATCGAGCTGCGCGGTACGCCCTGCACCGTATTCATGTCCCCCGTTAAGGTCACCAACCCGATGGGTAGTAAACTGTTTGCCAGCATAGCCGGCACTGCGAAAGCCGACTTTTACTGGATCAAACTCTCGGCTGCCCACTATGAAGCTGTCAGGCCGGTATTCGCCCTCATCCGGATCAGCGACACACTCAGATTCGCTTGCAGCACAGATGCGTTGTTTTGGCAGTAACAGGTCATACAGGGTCGGCACCGAGCCATTATGCAGATAAGGTGCCGTTGCCCAGATACCATTCAGCGACCTGGCTTTATATGCCAGCAGCGAGTTATAGGGTTGGGCCGTGGTGTCCGGGGTGTAATTACCACTTTTTACGGTAGCTTTAATATCATTCTGGAAAAACGACATCGCCAGTGTATACAGCCAGTCCAACCAACGTCGCACAAACAATTTGTCCGCATCTGGCGTGGCGACGACACCTGTGGTCGCCGAGGTAAGAATCTGCACAACAGGGGCATCATTGGCAATGTAGAGCTTGCCTACATCGGTCTCCTGAATGGTTTGATTAAAGTTCCCTGACTTCCCTTTGTAATTGACACTGTTGCTTGCCATGGCGGGATCGGTACCAATGCGATCCACCGCCATCATTTTGCCAATCACAACCCGATCCCAGTTTCGCGGTTGGATCACTTCATGGCAGGATTCACAATACTGGGCGTAAATCTGGCGGCCACGTGCTGCCTTATTGACATCAATACTGCCGAGAATACTTTCCGGCCAGTCGGGCGATATGAGGCTTTTCAGGTGGGCTTCAAGCCGCTCCAGATTGATCAGATCAATGGAAGATTTAAAGTTAATCTGCTCATGCTTACGCCGCTGGCCGGTGATCAACGCAGACAGGCTGGAAAAATCAAAACCGGGTTTGTGGGCCGTCCAATCCAGGTTACCAAACACCCCGATTACCTCCCCTGTGTTACGCCCCAGCGGCCCTACCCCGGCATTGCTCGCCAGACCATTCCACTGCACATAATCTGACTGCACAATATCCCAGAGAAAGGGGTAACTGACCGGCGCATTGGGTTCATTAAACAGCTGGTCACGGATGCGGAGCATATCCCGTAAATTCAAGCCCGGATAACCTGCCGCATCAGACTGCAGGCGAACGATGACTTCAGCAAACTGCTCTTCCGACACGATAGTGTTATCAACACCTTCCAGAACCTTATCAATCTGCAGCGTGTCCAACAGCGTGTTGCCACTTGGGCCGGTCACCATGGACAACGCTTCTGCCAACTGCTGGCGGTTGATGATGTGCTGCAGTACCCGGTTATAAATTCTGCCGAATGCATCCAGCCGGGCATACCCATAATCAACATGACTATGGTTGACGGTGTTATACAGCTGAATGCGGCTCGCCCACTCCTCCAGCCCGGAGAGCACATCAGCTTCACGTTGATAGTCGTTATCCAGTGCAATTACTTGATTGATGAACCGCTGCCGCTTTTCCGGCTGGTTCAGGGTGGCCATCATGGATTGTTCCAAGGTTTCCAGAAAACCCACCATGTCTGCCATCGCCGGACCGCCGTCTATCCGCATGGCTTGCCCCTGATAATTCACCTGCCCGGTATGGCAGGCCGCACAGGTAAAGCCCATGTAGTCCGTGCCCTGATAAGTATCCTTGGCAAACCCCACAGGCAGTCCATCAGGATTAAAAAAGGTCGGCTTTTGTGGCAAATAGCGAAAGCGGTCAATATTGCGGGTTGAGCGCAGCAACTCATCAGAACTGGCAAGTTCTAACACTAGAAAGAAGTCATAGGGCAGCAGGTTTGAGCCCTGAGTCGTGGTATAGAACCATAAACTATCCGCGGCATCCCACCCCTGATTCAGATAGATGGGCGTAGAATAGTTTTCACCGAAGTAACCTTCACTCACCGCTGCGGCACCGCGATCTGGATCATCATCCCAGTGTTGGTAGGTTTTACCGATTATTAATGCCACCAGCATCGACAATAAGAGCAGCGCCAGTAACACATAAACAGGTTTACGGTGACGCCACAGATAATAACCGGGCGCGATCAGGGAGGTAAGCCGCAGCATCGGAGAACTCCTTTTCAGTGTTTGGATTATCCCACGCCGATTACATCCGGTTATCGGCGGTCAAGCTGCCTCAGTATATATGGCTTTGCTCCAACTCGCAGGCTTGCTTGTTTTGTCATTACCCACTCAGCCAGCAGAGCGGCCAAGTGTCGGCAGTTGATCAAGCAACAGCGTCAGCAGGTGACGACGGTTAAGCACACCAACAACTTTACCCTGGGCATCTACCACCGGGTAATTTTTGGGTTTTTCCTGCAGCATCTGCTGGGCAAGTGCCAGTGGGTCCTGGTTCAGGCTGACAGTAAGCACATCGGGTTTCATCACCTCACCCACCGTTGCAACCCGCTGGTTATGATAAACCACCTGAATAGTGACTTTCAGGCACTCTTGCTCGGAGATCCAACCGGCCAGTTTACCATCGGCATCAACCACCGGCGCGCCAAGCATCGTGTGCTTAACCAGTTGATTAGAGGCGGCGGCGACCAGCATATCAGGGGTGATATGGGCAAAGTCACGCTGCATAAAATCTGCTATTTTTGCCAGTTTCATGTTACTGCACTCCGTTAATGCGCCGAGACAGTGCATTCGCGCCATTTATGTGCCTAATTGACACATAAAACGGGCAAAAAACAGCCTGAAACGGCATAATCGCAAAACAAGAGAACAGTGCAGTATTTACGCCAATATGACGCCTACTGCGTCCAGCTGCAGAGCATCTGCCAAGCAGCCTATCGCAATAACTGCCTTTGTATCTGAGTTGAGGGATCTAATGAACATAGTCTGCCCAGCCTGTGGCACCAGCAATCGAATTCCACAAGACCGCTCTCACCTTGAGGGTAAGTGCGGTAAATGCAAACATGCTCTGCATACCTTCACCCCCGCCGAATTGGATGACCAGACTGCACCACATTACCTGGAGCGCAATGAGCTGCCGGTGTTGGTGGATTTCTGGGCCAGTTGGTGTGGCCCCTGCAAGATGATGAAACCCATATTTGAGCAAACTGCAGCACAGTCTGAAAGTCTACTGTTTGCCAAAGTTGATACCGAATCTGCTCCCCAGTTCAGTCAACAGATGAATATTCGCAGCATCCCTACTCTGGTGTTATTTCATCAGGGTAAAGAGATCAACCGCATCAGCGGTGCACTGCAAGAGGCACAACTTAAACAGTGGATACTGCAGCAGATGCAGGCACTTTTTAACTGAGCGGCACTTCCAGCCGTATTCAAAGCAGCAGGCAGCATGGCATCCATGCGCTCGACGGTAGGCAAAGGAACCTACGAATAAGCCCAAAACGCCTCTGGCGTTCAGAGCAATGTGAGGTCAAGGCAACGATTACAGGCATGCTGGTTGCCTGTCGAAAATCGGTCACACAGAGATCGGATTGCTCTGCCCCCCATGGGGCGGATTCTAAAACAGCCTTCTGCTTCAGGCAGCTTGGAAAGGACGTGTCATTCCACTGCGCTGCTTTTCGCGCATCAGGCTGATTTATCGCCGCAGAGAAAGTCTTGGACTTGTTCGTAGGTTCCCTTACAGCGTTAGTGCTGCTGGCAGTGTTGCTATGTGTCTATCATATCTATCAAAAATCCCCTTAATTCCACTCACAACATGAATAAAATTCACTAAATATCAAAAACTAATCGTTTTCGCTAATACAAAAAGCCGTCCATAATGAATTTATATCAACTATTTATTGATTGTTATGAATTTAATTAAGGACACGTCATGCAGACCCACATCCTAGGTTACCCACGTATAGGCGCCAAACGGGAACTAAAATTTGCTTTAGAAGCTTACTGGTCCGGCGATAGTAGCCGTGAAGAACTCAAGCAAGTCAGCCAGTCATTAATGCAGAAGCACTGGCAAGAGCAGATCGACAACCAACTGGCTTTCATTACCGTTAATGATTTCTCGTTATATGATCATGTGCTGGATCATTCACAGCTCCTCGGTGTGGTTCCAGAACGCTTTCAGGATGGCTCAGCCGATGCGTGGGATACCTATTTCCGCATGGCCCGTGGTCGAGCGCCCAGTGGTACACCACAGCGTGCCTGTGAAATGACCAAGTGGTTTGATACCAATTACCACTACTTGGTGCCTGAGCTCAGCCCAGACCAGGAATTTTGTCTGCAGCCGGACAAACTCTTAGCCGAGATTGCAGCCGCCAAATCCCTCGGCCATGCCATCAAGCCTGTGTTACTGGGCCCTTTAAGCTACCTCTGGCTGGCAAAGCCAGCAAAAGAGCCCTTTGACCGCTTAAGTCTGTTACCAAAGCTACTGGCAACGTACGCATTATTACTGCAACAGCTGGCGGACCAAGGTATCGAGTGGGTGCAGATCGATGAGCCGGTACTGGTACTTGAATTAGCAGATCCTTGGTTAACCGCGCTGGAATCCGCATATCAGCAGTTAGCTGACGCGCCCGTTAAACTCTTATTAGCTACTTATTTTGGCAGCCTTGGCACGAAGCTGCACCGGGTCATTGAACTCCCGGTAGCAGGCCTGCATCTGGATACTACCCGCGGTGGTAGCGAATATCTGATTGCCGCCCGCCAGCTGCCTGCGGATCGGGTGCTCTCACTGGGGATCATTGATGGCCGGAATATCTGGAAAACAGATTTGCAGTGGCAACTTGAACAACTGCAACCTTTGCAGGAACAACTGGGTGATCGCCTCTGGCTGAGCAGCAGTTGTTCATTGCTGCATGTCCCTGTAGACCTGTCACAAGAGCATGAACTGGATCAAGAGCTTAAATCCTGGCTGGCATTTGCCCAGCAAAAACTTGCCGAACTCAACACCCTGGCGCAAGCACTCAATGGCCAGGGAGATACAGCGCTTGAGGATAACCGTCGGGCACTGGCATCACGTCGTAGCTCAGGCAGAATTCACCGGCCAGCAGTGCAGCAACGTCTTGAATCGGTCAATGCTAGCCTGGGAGTGCGCTCTACCCCTTATGTGGAGCGTGCGCGATTACAACAGGAACATCTCAAACTGCCGCTTTACCCCACCACCACCATCGGTTCATTTCCGCAAACCCAGGACATTCGCCGTGCACGCGCAGACCATCGTGCTGGAAAGCTGCCCGCCGGTGAATATGAGTACCTGATGAAGCATGAGATTCAATCCTGCATCGAAGCTCAAGAACGTTATGGCCTGGACATGCTGGTACATGGCGAGGCTGAACGTAATGATATGGTGGAGTATTTTTCTGAACTGCTGGAGGGCTATGCCGCCTCACGTTTTGGTTGGGTTCAGTCATATGGCTCACGCTGTGTAAAACCACCGATCATCTATGGTGATATCCATCGCCCCGAGCCCATGACGGTGGCCTGGAGTCAGTTTGCCCAATCCTTAACCTCGAAACCGGTTAAAGGCATGCTGACTGGGCCCGTGACCATGCTGCAGTGGGCTTTTGTACGTGACGATCAGCCACGCGCTACCACCTGCTTACAAATAGCCCTGGCGATTCGTGATGAGGTCTGTGACTTAGAGCAGGCTGGCATTACAGCCATCCAGATTGATGAACCTGCCATCAGGGAAGGTTTACCTCTGCTGCGCTCCGCGTGGGATAGCTATCTGGATTGGGCGACGTTTGCCTTCCGCGTGAGTGCCAGTGGTGTACAGGATCGTACCCAGATCCATACCCACATGTGCTATTCCGAGTTTAATGACATCATGCCCGCAATTGCGGCAATGGATGCGGATGTCATTACCATTGAAACCAGCCGATCCAATATGACTCTGCTGGCAGCGTTTGCCGATTTCAAATACCCCAATGAAATTGGTCCGGGTGTTTATGATATTCACAGCCCTAATCTGCCCGCGGTGGAACAGATGGTTGAACTGATGCGTCTGGCTGCACAACGAATCCCGGCAGAACGCTTATGGGTCAATCCTGACTGCGGCTTGAAAACGCGTGGCTGGAAAGAAGTGTCGGCTGCACTGATCAACATGGTCGCGGCGGCGAAGATACTGCGTGAAGATAACTCACTGAGCCAGAGCGCTTAACGTACATTGCTGTGCCGGTTTATAGGCTGGCACAGCAATAATGACCTGCCCAACCAAATAATGGTCGTATTAATGCAAAATAAAACAAACTTTTATTGACTCCCCCCAGAAACACTGTATTCTGGCCTCAGCTTGAAAGAAGTCCAAGTATCTTCACTCCTCTACGCAGTTTTAGTCATAAATCTTCGTCCTGTAGTTTTAAAGTACCTGTCTTATTTCCGCTAAAAACCGCCGTAAGGCACCAAATTATTTAATTATCTTCAGGATATTATTATGTCTAATACAGTTACCGGCACCGTTAAATGGTTCAACGAAACTAAAGGCTTCGGCTTCATCGAGCAGCAGTCTGGTCCAGACGTTTTCGCTCACTTCAGCGCAATCGTTAGCTCCGGCTTCAAAACTCTGGCTGAAGGCCAGCAGGTAGAATTCACTGTAAGCCAGGGTCCTAAAGGTCCTCAGGCTGAAAATATCGTTGCTGTCTAAGGCACCGATAAGCTCCTGTTGAACTAAGCGCTTGCGCTGCAACAGAGAGCACTGATATCAAGGGCAAACCTCTCCGGTTTGCCCTTTTTTGTTAGTCTCCAAAACGATTTTGCCTTACCCTGATGTTACTCAGTCTCTGCCATGGAGTTATTGTATGTATATTGCCATGAACCGTTTTCGAATCGCCCCCGGCAAGGAAGAAACCTTTATCGAGATCTGGAAAAACCGGGAAACGCATTTGGAAGATGTACCCGGCTTTAAGAGTTTCCAGTTACTGCAGGGACTCGCCACACCAGAACACACCCTGTTTGCATCTCACAGCATATGGGAATCTGAAGAAGCGTTTCGTAACTGGACCACATCTGAGGCATTCCGCAAGGCACATGCCAATGCAAAACCGGCCAGTGATGTATATTTAGGCCCACCTAAATTTGAAGGTTTTACTGCGGTACTATCACAAGAGCAGTAGACAAAAAAAAGGGGCGAATGCCCCTAATTCTGATCTCCTGTTCCAGCAATCACTCTGGCTGCGTGGCCGCTGCTTCACGGGCTTTGTTTTTACGTTTATCGGCATACATATTCTTGTCTGCCTGATGCAGTAGATCTTCAGGCTCAAGATATTCATTCGGCCCTGTGTCTGCTACGCCAATACTGATAGTAAAGTCTACGCACCGGCTCGTAAGTTCCTCTTGCAGTCGCGTCCGGTAGACTTTTTCTGCATTATCAGAAGCACAATCCGGCAAGATAATACAAAATTCATCGCCGCCACAACGAAAGCAGCTGTCTTCACTGCGGCTAACCTTGCTAATTGCACCGCCTAGGGTACGTAAAACTTCATCACCTTTATTATGACCCTGAGTATCGTTGATCTGCTTGAAGTTATTAATGTCCAAATAAACCACAGAGATACTTTCAGCACGCCGCTGCGAGGCACGCAAACAACTGGTCAACGTATCATTCAAGTGCCGCACATTAAGCAATCCGGTCAACGCATCGGTGCGCGACAGTTCTTCTAACTGCTGGGTACGCAGACGAACCCTGTTTTCCAGATGCAAAGCGTATTCATCGGATTTCTGTTTGGATATTTCGATCTCTGCCAGCAAGCTTCGGATATAAGTATCAAACACCAATGTGACGTCAAACATCATCAGCTTTTCCAGCGCCGTCGCCGTTTTCTGATACTTATCTTCCTCATGAATTTCGGAGCGTAGCACATGGGTCAACAGGCTTTTCAGAGTATAGATGGCCGACAAATACAGCTTAGGCTCGACACCGATGCGTTTGTGTACAAGGCCTATTCGCAGACGGTTATTCACATACTCGATGTCATAGAGCCCACTGAACAGATCAATAACGTATTTACGTTGCGCGTGACGCAGACGGTTAAGGGTGTCAGCATCACCAATGAGCAGAGCAATTTCCGGAACGCTGGTTTGAGATTCGTAAAAAAGTGCGACAATTTCGTCGATCCGTTCATCAATGATTGACTTGGCCTCACGCAAGGCAGTCAAGTCATCTTCATCCAGATCAAACAGCGTTTTACGATGCGCGATTTCAAACTCGCTGATTTTCATTTGCTCTAGTAAGGTAGTTTCTGTCTGTCTCATCCATTATCTCTTAGTGAAAAAGCACTAATATTAAGGCTCACTTAAAGCAAAAAGGGCAGTATGTAATCTAACGGTAACGAACCCGTCTACAGTTATATTTTATCTTTAAAATTCAACATACAGCGTGTGTTAACAAAGCAACTGTGAAGCCCCTAAACCCACCGATTTATCTCATTACAATTGAGTATAGAACAGCGGCTTGTCGAGCAAACCGATATTTTTGGAAAATGTGACTGTTTTTTCAAAACACTTGTTTACAAATAGACTTATTAATTGATTAATATCAATAAATTACACATCACAAACTGTTTAAAAAACGATCAGCTTGTTCGATTCCCGGTTGTTACTGATTAATCGCCAAAAAAAACCCACCTAAGGTGGGTTAATGAATCAGACAACAGGTTGATAGGGACCCATGTCCGAAATCATGAACTCAGGGGATGACCGGACTTTCGCGGCAATGCTTAGAATGTATCGCCGGGAATACGGACAAAACCTTCCATCAATACACGGGCACTGCGGCTCATCACTGCTTTTTTGGCTGTCCAGTCACCATTTTCCAGACTGGCAGCAGCACCAACGCGCAAAGTACCTGAAGGGTGGCCAAAGATTACCGCGTCGCGATCACCGCCTCCTGCCGCCAGGTTAACCAGGGTGCCCGGCACCGCTGCTGCCGTGGCTATTGCCACAGATGCAGTACCCATCATGGCATGGTGCAGCTTGCCCATGGACAACGCCCGTACACAAACATCAATATCGGTAGCGTTAATGACTTTACCGCTGGATGCCGCATAGTCTGTAGCCGGTGCGACAAATGCCACCTTAGGCGTGTGCTGACGAGCTGCGGCTTCAGCGATATCCTTAATCAGCCCCATTTTAACTGCACCGTAAGCACGAATGGTTTCAAAGCGTGCCAGGGCTTCCGCATCAGAGTTAATATCTTTCTGCAGTTCAGTACCCGTATAACCAATATCTGCTGCATTCAGGAAGATAGTCGGTATGCCCGCATTGATCATGGTGACCGGAAAACTGCCAATGTCCGGCACTTCCAGTTCATCGACCAGGTTGCCCGTTGGGAACATGGAACCTGCACCATCGGCCGGGTCCATAAACTCAATCACCACTTCCGCGGCTGGAAAGGTCACACCATCCAGTTCAAAATCACCGGTTTCCTGAACTTCACCGTTAGTGATCGGCACATGAGCAATAATGGTTTTAGCGATATTTTTCTGCCAGATACGTACAGTACAGATACCGTTTTCCGGTATCCGTTCCGGGTCTACCAGTCCGCCGGAAATAGCAAACGCACCCACCGCTGCAGTAAGGTTCCCGCAGTTACCGGACCAGTCGACGAATGCCTTGTTGATTGCCACCTGACCGAACAGGTAGTCCACATCATGATCCGGCTGACTGCTTTTATCGAGAATAACGGTTTTACTGGTACTGGATGTGGCACCACCCATACCGTCAATCTGCTGACCATAGGGGTCAGGACTACCGATCACCCGTAACAGAATTTTATCGCGCGCGTCACCAGGCTGTTGCGCCGCTTCCGGCAGATCCTGACGACGGAAAAACACCCCTTTACTGGTGCCGCCCCGGATATAGGTTGCCGGAATTTTAATTTGTGGTGTATGAGCCATATTGATGCTCCTGTACTCAAACAGTTGCCAGAACCGTTCGCAAAATTTCTAAGTATCTACAGCGTTGCGGGGGAGCCGGAACCAAGCAAAAAACAGGGTCAAGGTACGCAGTTTATAATGTATAAATGCGCACATTGATTCTGTTGTGAACCCCGCCAGGCAACGCAGGTAGCTTTACGCCTGGTGCAGGAAGTCTTTGGCAAACTTCTGCAACACCCCACCCGCCTGATACACAGCCACTTCTGCAGCGGTATCCAGACGACAGGTGACCGGCACATCCAGTTTTTCACCGTTACGGCGGGTGATTTCCAGGGTCAGGTCGCCACGTGGCGACAGGTCACCTTTAATGCTGTAGGTTTCGCTGCCATCAAGTTCCAGAGTCAGACGGGTCGTGCCTGACTTGAACTCAACCGGCAGGACACCCATACCAATCAGGTTGGTACGGTGGATACGTTCGAAGCCTTCCGCCACGATCACTTCCACACCCGCTAGGCGAACACCCTTGGCAGCCCAGTCACGGGATGAACCCTGACCATAGTCTGCACCGGCCACCACGATCAGGTTCTGACCACGGTTCATGTAGGTTTCAATCGCTTCCCACATGCGCATCTGTTCACCGTCCGGCTCAACCCGTGCCAGGGAGCCCTGGATCACGTCGCCGTTGTCGTCGCGGCACATCTCATTCAGCAATTTCGGATTCGCCAGGGTTGCACGCTGTGCTGTCAAATGATCACCGCGGTGGGTGGCATAACTATTAAAGTCTTCTTCCGGCAGACCCATCTTATCCAGGTACTCACCTGCGGCACTGTTCATCAGAATCGCATTGGACGGTGACAGGTGGTCAGTGGTGATATTGTCTGGCAGTACTGCCAGTGCCCGCATATCTGTCAGTGTACGTTCACCTGCCAGCGCGCCTTCCCAGTATGGCGGCCGACGAATGTAGGTGGACATTGGGCGCCAGTCATACAGCGGGCTTTCCGCTTGCTCTTTTTCACCCAGGTCAAACATTGGAATATAAACCTGCTTGAACTGTTCCGGTTTCACGCTGGAAGCAACAATGGCATCGATCTCTTCATCCGATGGCCACAGGTCTTTCAATGTGATCTCGTTACCGTCGACAACACCCAGTACATCTTTTTCAATATCAAAACGTACAGTACCGGCAATCGCGTAAGCCACAACCAGTGGTGGTGACGCCAGGAATGCCTGCTTGGCATAAGGATGGATACGACCATCAAAGTTACGGTTACCGGACAGCACTGCAGTGGAGTACAGGTCACGGTCAATGATTTCCTGCTGAATTTCCGGATCCAGGGCACCGGACATACCGTTACAGGTGGTACAAGCGTACGCCACAATACCAAAACCCAGTTTTTCCAGTTCTGGCAGCAGGCCAGATTCTTCCAGATACAGGCGGGCTACTTTAGAACCCGGCGCAAATGAAGATTTCACCCAGGGTTTACGTACCAGGCCCAGTTCGTTGGCTTTTTTCGCCACCAAGCCGGCAGCAACCACGTTACGCGGGTTAGAGGTGTTGGTACAGGAGGTGATAGCCGCAATGATAACTGCACCATCCGGCATCAAACCCTGCTCTTCTTCTGCCTGGGCTTTATCCAGATCCACCGCAATGCCGCGCTCATGTAAAGCGGAGGTTGGCAGACGACGGTGCGGATTGGACGGCCCCGCCATGTTGCGGACAACGGAAGACAGATCAAATTCCAGCACCCGCTCATATTCGGCAGTTTCCAGTGAATCTGCCCACAGTCCGGTGGTTTTCGCGTAATTTTCTACCAGTGCTACCTGCTCCGGCTCACGACCGGTCAGGTTCAGGTAATCAATCGTCTGCAGGTCGATGTAGAACATCGCCGCCGTGGCACCAAATTCAGGACACATATTGGAGATTGTCGCGCGGTCACCGATGGTCAGATCCTTGGACCCTTCACCAAAGAACTCAACATAAGCACCGACCACACGCTCCTGACGCAGGAACTCAGTAATCGCCAACACGATATCTGTTGCCGTAATACCTGGCTGACGCTTGCCCGTCAGTTTAACGCCGACGATATCCGGCAGGCGCATCATAG
The DNA here is from genome assembly GCF_048548695.2 of Pontibacter sp. JAM-7. Classification (NCBI taxonomy): domain Bacteria; kingdom Pseudomonadati; phylum Bacteroidota; class Cytophagia; order Cytophagales; family Hymenobacteraceae; genus Pontibacter; species Pontibacter sp. JAM-7. The sequence goes on along the minus strand of NZ_JBLYIF020000005.1, from coordinate 265,015 downwards.
ACGGATGGCCCAGCATCACGGTTTCTGCTTCCAGACCACCCACGCCAATCGCGATAACCCCCAGGGAATCCACATGCGGGGTATGGGAGTCAGTACCGACACAGGTATCGGGGAAGGCAACACCTTCACGCGACTGAATGACCGGCGACATCTTCTCCAGGTTGATCTGGTGCATGATGCCGTTACCGGCAGGAATCACATCAACGTTTTCGAATGCAGTTTTCGTCCATTCAATAAAATGGAAGCGGTCTTCGTTACGCCGGTCTTCAATGGCGCGGTTCTTCTCAAACGCATCAGGGTCAAAACCAGCGGCTTCAACCGCCAGCGAGTGGTCCACAATCAGCTGGGTTGGCACGACCGGATTTACCTGAGCAGGATCACCGCCCTGCTCTGCAATCGCATCACGCAGGCCCGCCAGGTCTACCAGTGCCGTCTGGCCAAGAATGTCATGACATACCACACGCGCCGGATACCAAGGAAAATCCAGGTCACGCTTACGCTCAATAATCTGTTTCAAGGAATCAGTCAGCGCGTCAGGCTGACAGCGACGAACCAGTTGTTCAGCCAGTACCCGAGAGGTGTATGGCAAGGTGTCGAAAGCGCCAGGTTGGATTGCTTCTACAGCAGCGCGGGTATCAAAAAAATCCAGTGCGGTGCCAGCGAGCGGCTTGCGGTATTCAGTGTTCATAACTTACTCCGTCGAGTAATGGGCAGGGCTCATCAGCCGGATGGGAAACAGCCGTCTTGGGTCCTATCTACCCTAATTTTTATCTTTCAATGTTCGGGCGACCGGTAAGCGGCCGCCCTTATTATCAGCGCTTAAGGGCGCTGCTCAATCGACACCCATTCCGAAGTTTCTGGACCGGTATAGTCTGCAGAAGGACGGATGATGCGGTTATTCGCCCGCTGCTCCATCACATGTGCTGTCCAGCCAGCCACGCGCGAACAAACAAAAATGGGGGTGAACAATTCAGTGGGAATACCCATGAAGTGATACGCAGAAGCATGGAAAAAATCAGCATTACAGAACAGTTTTTTCTCACGCCACATGACGGCTTCAACGCGCTCGGAAACTGGGTACAGCACAGTATCACCTGCCTGCGCGGACAGTTTCTTAGACCACTCTTTGATGATCGCATTCCGCGGATCGGATTCACGGTAGATCGCATGACCAAAACCCATGATTTTATCTTTGCGCTCCAACATGCCCATGATCGCTGCTTCCGCTTCATCAGCAGAGGTCCAGTTTTCGATCATGGCCATCGCAGCTTCATTAGCACCACCGTGCAGTGGCCCACGCAGAGAACCGATAGCACCGGTGACACAGCTGTGAATATCAGACAGGGTGGAAGCACAAACACGCGCCGTAAAGGTCGACGCATTAAATTCATGCTCGGCATACAGGATCAGCGACGCGTGCATTACCTGGGTATGTAACGGGTCTGGCTTTTTATCATGCAGGGTCCACAAGAAGTGTTCGCCAATGGAGTCTGCGTCTGTTTCAGTATTGATACGCTTGCCACTTTGAGAGAAGTTGTACCAATAGTTGATGATGGACGGAAACACCGCCAGCATGCGATCGATATGGTCATGCTGTTCGGAAAAATCGGCTTCCGTTTCCAGGTTGCCCAGCATAGAACAGCCTGTACGCATCACATCCATCGGATGAGCATCGGCAGGAATCTGCTCCAGTACAGCTTTCAACGGCTCAGGAAGACCGCGCATACCTTTCAATTTGGCCTTATAGGCATCCAATTCAGCCTGGTTAGGCAGCTTGCCATACAGCAGCAGATAAGCCACTTCTTCGAACTCGGCTTTGTCAGCCAGCTCTTTAATGTCATAACCACGGTAAGTAAGGCCAGCACCGGTTTTACCCACGGTGCACAATGCGGTTTCACCTGCGGATTGCCCACGCAGCCCCGCTCCACCCAATTTTTTTTCGGCCATTTTTTAGCTCCTGTTGTAGAAGAAGGTGGGCTCTAGCGGCCCACTTGGTCGGTCTTTTTTCTCTTCAACTCTGACTTGCATTCAATGCAAGGTAACGCCTATTCGATGTTGCGCGGGCGTGAAATACGCCCTCGCAACACCAACAAAACGATTACTTATTTTTGCCTGCAGCAAATAGTGCGTCCAGCTTCTGCTCGAAGTCGTGATAGTTCAGGAAATCGTACAGCTCCATGCGCGTCTGCATGGTATCGATAACGGCTTTTTGATCACCATCTGAAAGGAGATGCTCATAGACATTCAGTGCAGCTTTGTTGGCAGCACGGAAAGCAGACAACGGGTACAGCACCATGCTGGCGCCATGCTCAGCCAGCTCTTCACGATTGAACAGTGGCGTCGCACCAAATTCGGTGATATTAGCCAGCAAGTGCGCACCATTAATGCCATCGGCAAACGCTTGATAATCTTCCAGTGTATGCACGGCCTCCGCAAAGATAGCGTCAGCACCCGCTTCCAGGCATGCCTGAGCACGATCCACCGCCGCATTAATACCTTCCATCTGGAATGCATCAGTACGGGCGATGATAAAGAAATCATCGTCAGTTTTTGCATCAACGGCAGCTTTTACCCGATCAACCATCTCTTCCAGAGAGACGATCTCTTTGTTCGGACGATGACCACAACGTTTCTGCGCCACCTGATCTTCCAGATGAACCGCAGCAGCACCACCTTTAATCATCTCTTTAACTGTGCGGGAGATATTAAATGCACCACCCCAGCCTGTATCGATGTCCACCAGCAACGGGGTTTCTACTGCACTGGTAATTCGACGTACATCTTCCAGCACGTCGTTCATAGAGGTCATACCCAGGTCTGGCAGGCCGTAGGAGGCATTAGCGACACCACCACCAGACAAGTAGATAGCGCGGTGACCCACCCGCTCTGCCATCATGGCGTGATATGCGTTCACTGTGCCTACAATTTGGAGCGGTTTTGTTTCAGCCAGAGCTTTACGAAAACGAGCTCCTGCAGAGAGGTTATTTGCCATTGTTATCACCTTCTAACGCTGTGTTCAGTTTTTGTTCTATATTTTTGCGTGCAGCGCCAATATGGCGACGCATCAGCATTTCAGCCAGTTCAGGATCGCGTGCTGCTATTGCATCCAGAATCTGATGGTGTTCCTTCAGCGCCCGCTGTGGACGGCTACTGGAAACACTGAATTGATATCGATACATGCGTACCAGGTGGTAAAGATCCCCCCCCAGCACTTCCAGCAGTTTGGAATTCTTGCTGCCATTCACGATCCGGTAATGGAAATCCAGGTCACCCTCTTTCTGAAAGTAGGAACGACCATCCAATTCCTTAACACTTTGCTCATGTACAAAGAGCAGCGCCCGCAGGCTCTCAATCTCATCATCAGACATGTTTTCTGCCGCAAGACGGCAGGCCATGCCCTCAAGTGCTTCACGCACCCGGTAGATCTCTACCAGCTCCTTCAGAGACAGCTGCACCACCCGGGCACCGATATGCGGTTTACGCTCGATTAAACGCAGACCTTCCAAGCGGCGAATTGCTTCGCGCAACGGCCCCCGGCTGATACCGTAGATCCGCGCAAGTTCAGCTTCACTGATTTTTTGTCCGGGCGGTATTTCACCCTTCACAATAGCAGTGATAATTTGCTCACAAACCCGATCGGCCAAGGTACGGCTTTCAGGCTGAAAAATCTGGCTTACATTAGTGTCTGTCATCACAACCCTTTAGATTGTCGACAATTTGATTGTTGAGCCACAATACATAGACATAAAATGTCCGTCAACCAGCAAAACTTGAAAAATTGTCAACACTATACAAAAGTTTATAGGCGAACCTATCACTGGATCGCTGCCTATCAGGTCAAAAAACGCTCCAGCTCCTGATTCATAATCTGTGCAATCTGGCGTGGCTTCTGGTACGGCAGTGAATGATCGGTGCCAGCAATCATAAAATAGTGCCAGTTAGGCATCCGCTCAGCCAATTCACGCTGATATTGATGCATAAGATCTACACTGTTGCCGCCAATAAAACTGGTCACATCACCCTGTGCCGCAACCAACGTTTCTCGGTTTACGTCACGGCTGGCCCGGGTCACTGAATCCAACGCATTAGCAAAGCCCACCGGGCGTTCTGATAAACGCTCAATAGTGGTTCGCTCCACCAGCGGCGACACCTTACGGTTCGGTGAAATCGTATCCAAAAACCGGCTGACACCCTGCTCAATTGCCTGCTGTTGACGTAAATGTACTGCGGCTTCGGATAACTCCTCACGCAGAATCAATGTCGTCTCCCAGCATGGCCGGTCCAGCAAGGCGGACTCCAGCAGGTATTGTTTGCCGACGCGTTCAGGAAAACGCTGCTTAAATAATAAGCTGACCAGCCCCCCCAACGAGTACCCGGCCAAATCAAACTGCCACCAGGCCAGATGGTCAACCAGCGCATGCAGGTCTTTAACCAGTTCACCAGTCGTATAGGGATGTTCATGCCGATCCGGAGCATGGGTATCACCCATGCCGCGTTGATCCGGAACTAAAATTTCTGACCACTGGGTAAGGAATGCCGTAAAGGCCTCCCAGGTATCGATACCGGCAACACCAGCGCCATGTAACAGAACCAAACGACGTCCAGTTGATACTTCTGGGTTACGGTAGATACGGTAGGTAATATGCTGATCCGGTAGATGCAGATGAGAGGTTTGACTGGGTAGCGGGCTGAACACTGTAATCCTCCAATAATCAATGGTCAGATTTTGGATCATTCTCTGCAAACTGTCGACAATCTTTGCTTGTACATCTAACCCTATCGGCATAGACAGGGTACCAGTGGTTACATACAATCGCCCATAATTAAAAAGTCGTCTGCCCTAACCGTCCTGGTAATTCGGAGACCCGGCCTTTCGGAGCCAACTGAGCCTTGTACCCGATCCAGCAACGCAGCCTACCCTACAAGATTAACAGCCTGACTCTGTTTGAGAGAATCAGATCAATGGGCCATGGTGTTTTTCTCGATAGCGGTCGACCCGCTTGCCCTTGGGGCCGGTTTGATATTCTGGCCGCAGCTCCAGTAGAGCTGCTGACCTGCTCGGTTGAAAATCCGGACAACCCTTTTCCGGCGGTTGATCAACTGTACCGTAAGTATGCGCTGGACCTGCCTCAACCTGAGCACCTACCTTTTTGCGGTGGCCTGATGGGTCACTTTAATTACGATTTAGGGCGACGACTGGAAGCGTTACCCAACCGGGCAAGCCAAAGCCATAGCCTGCCAGACCTGCAGCTTGGCCTGTATTTATGGGCCGTGGTGGTCGATCATCAGCGACAACAGACCACACTGGTAGCCGCCCCCTCTGTCCCCAGCAGCCAGCTTGATGATATTGAACAGCAGCTATTAACTGAAGCCAGCGGCAAAACTGCACCCTTTCGATTGCAGCGCCGTTTCAGCGCCAATATCAATGAGACCGAGTATCACCAGAAACTGTCCCAGATTGACCGTTACATCCATGCAGGCGATTGTTATCAGGTCAACTTTGCGCAGCGTTTTGATAGCGAATACCGGGGCGATCCCTGGCACGCCTATCGCCAACTGCGTGAAGTTGCGCCTACCCCGTATGCCGCGTTTATCGATACCGCAGAGGGCGCTATTCTGTCCCTCTCTCCTGAACAGTTTCTTGAAGTTCGCCAAGGGCAAGTGAAGACCCGACCCATAAAAGGCACCCGGCCACGTGCTGCTGATGCAGTTGCGGACCAGGCCTTAAAAGCAGAGCTGCAAGCATCAACAAAAGACCGAGCTGAAAACCTGATGATTGTGGATTTGTTGCGTAATGACCTAAGCCGGGTCTGCCAACACAACAGCGTCAAAGTCCCCGAGCTGTTCAAAGTAGAAAGCTACGCCAATGTTCACCACCTGGTCAGCACCATTACCGGCCAGCTACCGGAAAACGCTTCTCCTGTTGATCTGCTGGAGCACTGTTTCCCCGGTGGCTCGATTACCGGTGCACCTAAAATAAGAGCAATGGAAATAATAGAGGAGCTGGAACCGCATCGACGCTCAATCTATTGTGGCTCGATTGGTTATATCAGCCTGTGTGGACGGATGGATACCAGTATCACCATCCGTACCGTGCTCTGTGAACAGCAAAAAGTCTATTGCTGGGCAGGTGGTGGAATCGTGGCGGATTCCATCACTGAGATGGAGTATCAAGAAACCTTTAACAAGGTAAATAACCTGCTTAACGCGTTGAACAGTACTCAAAAATAGCGCAATAGCAGATACAGGATCATCAACACACAGACAATAATACCCGGCACAGCAATGCGGGATACTTTCTGAAACCGACTTACCGCCTGCTGCTGCAACCGAATTGACGTTTCCATTTGTATCCGGGTACGCTCAACCTGCTCCTTGGCAATCGCCAAGTGCTCCTCCTGTCGTTGCAGTGACTGCCGCTGATTATCTCTGATTTCTGTTAACAGGCTGATCACAGCATCATCGTTTGTCATATGGCATACCTAAGTTAATTTGAGACGAAACACGTTCTGACGACTATTTAGCCGCTAAGGGCGAATAAAACCGGTAATAGCTGCCGGGCACGGATTTGGCCAAATACATAGCACTGTCCGCAGAACGGGTCAGGCTGGCAGTATCCGTGCCATCGACTGGGTACATCCCAATACCCATACTGCATGTAATATGCACGGGGCCGCAGGAAAGCTCATAGGGTCGATCCAGGCGCTGGAGTATCTTCTCAGCGACATTCCGTACCGAAAGCTTATCCTCCGCCGCTTCCACAATGACCACGAATTCATCACCACCCAAGCGCACGATACTGTCATTTTCTCGCATCTCAAGCCGCAAACGATCAGCCACCTGTAACAGCAGCTCATCCCCGGCATGATGGCCAAACTGATCATTAATCGGTTTAAACTTATCCAGATCGATAAACAACACCGCGCACTGACTATTATTACGCTTGGCACGTGCAATGGCATGCCCCAGCCGGTCCTCGAACAAACTGCGATTAGCAAGGCCGGTCAATGGATCATGCAACGCCATTGCATGCAGTAATCGCTCCTGCGCCTTACGCTGACTGATATCCGTAAAAATGGCGACAAAATGCGTCATATTATGCTGATTGTCATACACGGCAGTCATACTGAGGCGTACCGGCAACATGCTGTCATCTGCTAACTTAATCTCTGTGTCGCCCTGCCAGTGCCCCTGTTCCAGAATGGCCTTCATCATCACCTGCCGCATCAGATCAGGGGTGTCCGGCGAAAACAAACGCGCAAAACGCCCCTTCACGTCATCCTCAGAATATCCGGTCATACTCAAATAGGACTGATTAAGGCTCAACACCACCCCGGCACGGCTGGCAATCAAGATGCCATCCCGGCTCCCCTCCAGTACTGTAGCGGACAGCCTAAGCTGGTCCTCTACCGCCCGCTGACTGGTTTGATCCAACACAAAGGCCAGTCCGCGGTCCTGGCTGCCTTCGAGCATAGCGCCCCCCACCATAACCGGCACACGGCGACCCCCCTTATGCAAAAGCTCCTTACTATAAGGCACGCAGTAACCATTTTTCAGGATCTGCTCAATAGCCTGTTCGTCCTGTTCCTGAAAATTAGCCGGCGTCAGCTCGGCCCAGTTAAACGTTTTGGCTGTCAGCTGATCTTTGGAATAACCCAGCAGTTCGAGTGCTGCTGTGTTGGCATCAAGAATCCGACCGGATAACTCCCACTCCACAATGCCCAGCATGCCTGACTCATACAAACTCAGGTAACGACGCTCACTGCGTCTCAGGCGCAGTTCTGTATCGTACAACTGAGCAATAAACCGCCTGACCAGATAAACTGACCCTAGCACCAGCAACAGCATCAGACAGCCCATTGTCAGCGTGGTCACCCACTTAATCCAGCGGGCTCCCTCACTTAGCACTTGGGAAAACTCGGTTTCCAGAGCATGAAGCTGGCTATTAATGACTTCAAGCCGCCGGATCAGATCAGTTCGGTTGATATCACCCTGCTGAATACGTGCATCAACCTCAGCGCCAAGCCTGAACAGCTCCGTTATAATCAGATCTGCTTCAGTCCAGATAGCGATCGCCTGCTTCATGTAACTCACGTTATGAAATAAGCGAAAGACGTTGATAAGACTAGTAATGTCCTGTGGATGGTTGCCCCCTTTAAGAAAACCATCATAAGCCTTCACGACATCTGGCGGGGACTGCTGCAAAGCCTGCCGCGCCTGACGGTCACCCAAAGGGATCAACAAATGTTGTTTAAAGGCTTCATAATCGGCGGGCTTGGCATCGACGGTGTAGCGGTAAAGAGACATGACGGCGTCTTTTTGCGACTTGGCCCACAAGCCTTCGCCACGGACATAAGCCCTGACACCATTCATAGCTTCGGCTTGCAGATAGCCGAGAAAAAAGACAAAGAAGCTCAATGTCAGCAACATAGTGACGATGAAAATGACTTTGCCACGCATGGTGAGCGCAGCAGAAATCGCAGCTGCTGTCGGCATTCGCTTACTCGTCCGAACGTCCCTGATTTTGCACCAGTCTAGCTCGGACATCGGGCCGCTGTCACCGGATGGCGACAGCAAATACTCAAACAGCCGTATGATACCGTCCTGGCGACTACGCCAGAGCGGTATCAATAGGGTAGACCCGTGAGTTAAAGGCTTAGATCACGGTTACTGGCTTTGAGGAACTCTTGCTTCAAATCAGCAAAGGTATGCACTGCCGGGAACTGCGGGAATTCAGCAATAACATTCTCTGGGGCGTGGAACAGAATACCGGCTTCGGCTTGTTTCAGCATGGTGGTGTCGTTGTACGAGTCACCGGCCGCAATAACACGGTAGTTCAGCAGCTGGAATGCGCGTACAGATTGACGTTTCGGATCACGCTGACGCAGAGTGTAATCCGTGATCCGCCCCGCTTCATCCACTTCCAGCTTATGGCACAGCAAAGTTGGGAAACCCAACTGACGCATCAGTGGCTGAGCAAATTCATAAAAGGTGTCAGACAGAATCACCACTTGGAAACGCTCACGCAACCAGTTGATAAAGTCCGCAGCACCCTCTAATGGCGACAACCGGCTAATAGTATTTTGAATTTGTGGCAGAGTCAGCCCGTGCTCATCCAGAATTCGCAGACGCTGCTTCATCAGCACATCATAGTCCGGTATATCCCGGGTGGTGGCTTTCAGCTCTTCGATACCGGTTTCTTCCGCAAATGCAATCCAGATCTCCGGGATCAGCACCCCTTCCAGGTCAAGACAGGCTAGTTCCACAACAGCTTCCTCATGGTATTCATATTGATGCGCCTGAAGCTCTGTTTTCAGGGCGCGGACAACTGCGCGCCAATTTACCCTGCCGGGTAATCGCTTGCAATGCTTATACAAATTTTCACCCAGCCCCGCCGGGGCCGATACAAAAAAGCCACCCGAAGGTGGCTTTTCGACAAGGCGCAGAGCACGCTTGCCATTAAATATCTTTTGGCTGCACCGGTATGGCGCGTTTTACACTGGTCAGCTCATTACGCTGGTGCAATTCTGCATCCGTGGCACCGACACCGCCATCCGATTTGGCGTTTTCAAAATAGCACAGGGTTGGCTGAAACTCGGCAGCTTCTTTCTCGTCCAGTTGAACGTATGAGCACACGATCAGCAGGTCACCCTTGCTGGCCTTATGTGCTGCTGCGCCGTTCACAGAGATGATGCCACTGTTATCTTCAGCTCGGATTGCGTAAGTCGTGAAGCGCTCACCATTGTTGATGTTGTAAATATGGATCATCTCGTATTCGCGAATACCCGATTGGTCCAGTAATACACCATCTATTGCACAGGAGCCCTCATAGTGCAGTTCCGCGTGGGTTACCGTCACGCGATGCAGCTTGGCCTTCAGGAATGTCTGCAGCATAAATAAAACCTGCGTTCTCTCATCCAGGCTGGTAATACCAGCATCATTTTTACCCTGCTATATGAAGCATAAAGCAGGCCAGTTGAGGGCTAACTTCCAAAAGTTAGCGATCAGCCGGAGCTGTTGCACCGCAACTTAACCAGCAGTCAGGTTGAAAAACCCACCCTTCTGATACGGTTATCCCCAGTTAACGGCGGCAAAGGGCGCACATTTTAACACCATTTATATAAAAATTAAGTTTGTAATTACTATTCTTTTGGCCAACGTTGTTGCACCGCCGGTATTCATCATTTTTACCATTAAAATGAGCGCCTTTCATCGCATCTTGCATGAGGGTCACTGCACTCTTTAAGCAATTGATTTAGAATAGCTCACCTATTTTGTAAGGCATTCATTCAACGGGACAGCATAGTGACAGATCAGACCCTTAGCCAACAGCTTAAAAGCACATTGCAACAACGCATCATGATTCTGGATGGTGGTATGGGTACCATGATTCAGGAGCACAAGCTGGAAGAAGCCGATTACCGAGGTGAACGGTTTGCCGATTGGCAAAGTGAAGTCAAAGGTAATAACGACCTGCTGGTGCTGACCCAGGCTAAGCTCATCAAGGATATACACCGCGACTACCTGGATGCCGGGGCGGATATCATTGAAACCAATACCTTCAATGCTACCCGCATCGCCATGGCTGACTACCATATGGAAGCACTCAGCCGGGAAATCAACGTGGTCGCAGCGCGTCTTGCGCGTGAGGCCTGTGATGAGGCTACCGAGGAAACGCCTGATCGGCCCCGCTACGTTGCCGGGGTGTTGGGTCCAACCAACCGCACCTGCTCTATCTCACCGGATGTCAATGACCCAGGTTACCGCAATGTCAGTTTTAATGAGCTGGTAGAAGCGTACACGGAATCACTGGATGGCCTGATCGAGGGCGGTAGTGACATCATTCTGATCGAAACCATCTTCGACACCCTGAATGCTAAGGCCGCTATTTATGCGGTTGAAACCTATTTCGAACAACATGACATCCGCCTGCCGGTGATGATCTCCGGTACCATTACCGATGCCTCCGGCCGTACGCTGTCCGGACAGACCACTGAAGCGTTCTGGAACTCAATTCGCCACGCCCGACCAATCTCGGTCGGCCTGAACTGTGCACTGGGCCCTAAAGAGCTACGCCAGTATGTGCAGGAGCTGTCCCGAATTTGTGAAACCCACGTTTCCGCCCACCCCAACGCCGGTTTGCCCAATGCATTTGGTGGTTACGATGAAACCCCAGAGCAGATGGCGGATGAAATTGGCGAATGGGCGCAGTCTGGCTTTCTGAATGTTGTTGGTGGTTGTTGTGGCACAACCCCGGAGCACATCAAGGCGATTCGCGAAGCGGTTGAAAAACATCCCCCTCGTGCGTTACCGGACATTACCCCAAAATGCCGCCTGGCCGGACTTGAACCACTGAGTATTGGTGCCGACACCCTGTTCGTAAACGTTGGAGAACGAACCAACGTTACCGGGTCTGCTGCATTTAAGCGCCTGATCAAAGAAGGCGATTATGAAACGGCATTGGATGTGGCCCGCCAGCAGGTAGAGAACGGCGCTCAGATTATCGACATCAACATGGACGAAGGCATGTTGGATGCCCATGCCGCCATGTATCGTTTCCTTAATCTGATCGGCTCCGAACCGGATATCGCCCGAGTTCCGGTGATGATCGACTCCTCCAAGTGGGATGTTCTGGAAGTCGGGCTACAGTGTATTCAGGGCAAGGGGGTGGTCAACTCCATCAGCCTCAAGGAAGGTGAAGAAAAATTTATTGAACAGGCCCGTACCATTCGCCGCTACGGCGCTGCCGTCGTGGTCATGGCCTTTGATGAAACCGGCCAGGCTGACACCTACCAACGCAAAACCCAAATTTGTGAACGCTCCTACCGGGTACTGGTGGATAAGGTTGGCTTCCCGCCAGAAGATATCATTTTTGATCCGAACATTTTTGCTGTTGCCACCGGGATTGATGAGCATAACAACTATGCCATGGACTTTATCGAGGCCACCGGCTGGATCAAACAGAATCTACCCCATGCCAAAATCTCCGGCGGCGTATCCAACGTCTCTTTCTCGTTCCGTGGCAACAACCCGGTACGCGAAGCCATCCATTGCGTATTTCTCTACCACGCCATCAAACAGGGCATGGATATGGGTATCGTCAACGCGGGTCAGTTGGCGATCTATGACGACCTGCCTGACGAACTGCGTAACGCAGTCGAGGATGTGATTCAGAACCGGCGGGATGATGCCACTGAACGCCTGCTGGAGATCGCTGAAAAATATCGCGGAGACGGCAGCCAGGTAGATGAAAAACAGGCGCAGGAATGGCGCAGCTGGGAGGTCAATAAACGCCTTGAGCATGCTCTGGTCAAAGGCATCACTGAGTTTATTGAAGAAGATACCGAAGAAGCCCGCCAAAACCATCCGCGCCCACTGCAGGTAATCGAAGGCCCGCTGATGGATGGTATGTCGGTAGTCGGTGATCTATTTGGTGCCGGTAAGATGTTCCTGCCTCAGGTGGTTAAATCGGCCCGCGTAATGAAAAAAGCGGTTGCCTATCTGATGCCTTATATCGAGGCCGAAAAAGATGAGCACAGCAAGGCCAACGGAAAGGTAGTACTGGCCACGGTGAAAGGCGATGTGCATGACATCGGCAAAAACATCGTCGGCGTGGTTCTGCAGTGTAATAACTATGAGATTATCGACCTTGGCGTGATGGTGTCAGCAGAAACCATTCTGCAAACCGCGCGGGAGCATAATGCAGATGTGATCGGCCTGTCAGGCCTGATCACACCCTCTCTGGACGAGATGGTGCATGTGGCCAAAGAGATGGAACGTCAAGGCTTTGATATCCCCTTACTGATCGGTGGTGCTACCACCTCAAAAGCCCATACTGCAGTGAAAATCGAGCCAGCCTATAAACGGGATCAGGTGGTTCATGTGACTAACGCCTCCCGTGCTGTGAACGTTGTCTCTGCCCTTCTTGGCGAAAAGAAAACAAATTATATCAAAGAGATAAAGGAAGATTATGAAGCAGTACGTGAACGCCATAAAGCGCGCATGACTGACAAGCGTCGCGTCAACCTGCAAGCAGCACGGGACAATCGCTTTGCCATCGATTGGGAGAACTACACACCACCAGTACCGGTTCACCCGGGCATCCATGTGTTTGACGATATCCCGCTGGACGAGATCCTACCCTACTTTGACTGGACGCCATTTTTCCATTCCTGGGAACTGGCGGGCCGCTATCCCCGTATTCTCAAGGACGAGATTATCGGTGAAGAAGCCACTCGCCTGTTTCATGATGCTCAGGCGATGCTGAAACAACTGGTCAAGGAGAAACAACTGCAGGCCAAAGCGGTCATTGGTCTGTTTCCGGCCAATAGCACCGACAGCGACGATATAGAACTCTACACCGACGACAGCCGTACGACTGTGCTTGAGACACTGCACCATCTGCGACAGCAAACTGAAAAAGTTGCCGGCAAACCCCACATGTGTCTGTCCGACTTTATCGCCCCTAAATCCAGTGGCAAAGCCGATTATCTGGGGGCCTTTGCCGTCACCGCCGGCCATGGCTGTGACGAACTGGTTGCACATTACGAAGCAGACCATGATGATTATAATGCCATTATGGTCAAAGCACTGGCTGACCGATTTGCCGAAGCCCTCGCTGAGCTGATGCATGACCGTGTACGCCGTGATATCTGGGGTTATGCCCGTCAGGAAAACCTGAGTAACGATGAGTTAATCGCTGAAAAATATCAGGGTATCCGACCGGCACCGGGTTATCCCGCTTGCCCGGAACACACTGAGAAAGGTTTGCTCTGGCAGCTACTGGATGTAGACAATACCGCCAACATGACCATAACCGATTCCTACGCCATGCTGCCCACCGCTGCAGTCAGCGGCTGGTATTTCAGTCATCCTGAATCGCAGTATTTCGGTGTTGCCAAAATTGGCGAAGATCAGGTTGATGACTACGCCAAGCGTAAAGGCTGGGAGAAAGCCGAAGCCGAACGCTGGCTGGCACCAAACCTCGGTTATGAGCCGGAAGAATAAACCCAACGCCCGTCACCGACGGGCGTTTTTGTTTCCGTAATAAGGCATATACTTTAGGCATTCAACGGAGGATCCCCATGCGAAAAAACACTTTAACGATCTGCTGCCTGCTCAGCCTGAGTCTGTCTGTTGCCACCAGCCATGCAGGCTGGAAAGATCTGGTAAAAGATATAAAAGAGAGTGGCGAGCAAATTCTGCAACAACCGGATAACACCACAACCAGCAACCTTGATACCAGCACCCTGATTGCAGGCCTGAAAGAAGCCCTGCAAGTCGGCAGTCAACGCGTTGTCGAAACGGTTAGCCAGCCCGGTGGCTACCTGGATAACCCCAAAATTCGCATTCCCCTGCCTCCCAGCATCGACAAGGTCGCTGGCATCCTTAAAAAATATGGGTTGGAAAGTCAGGTGACTGAGTTTGAACACAGCATCAACCGGGCAGCTGAAAATGCGGCACCTCAGGCAGCCGAACTGCTGGTGACGGCAGTGAAGGAGATGAGCATTGAAGATGCCAAAAAAATCTACCAGGGGGCCGACAATGCTGCGACTGAATATTTTGAGGAGCACACCCGGGGCAAATTACAGCAATTATTTATGCCCGAGGTAAACAGCTCGTTACAACAGGTCGGTGCTACACGTTATTACTCGCAATTAGCAGGTGAAGCCAAAAGCTTGCCTTATGTGGGTGACCAACTGAACGTAGACCTGGACCAATACGTAACCGATCAGGCACTGGACGGCCTGTTTACCATGCTGGCAGTTGAAGAGAAGAAGATTCGTGACAACCCTGCCGCACGGACTACCGAGCTGCTCAAACAGGTATTTAGTCAGTAAGGAGGTCTGTTATGCCCAGCGCACTGATCGTGCTGGCAGAAGGTGTCGAAGAGATTGAGGCCGTCACCCAGATTGATGTCCTGCGCCGCGCCGGCGTCGATGTCACGGTGGCCGCCACGGTATCGAAAACCGTCACCTGTGCCAGAGGTGTCAGGTTACTGGCCGATACCCATCTCGATGAGATCACTGACCAGATATTTGATCTGATCACTCTGCCCGGCGGCATGCCGGGTGCGGAGCACCTACGGGACAGCAGCAATCTGATCAAAATGTTACAGGCACAAATGTCGGCAGATCGCTGGTTAGGGGCTATTTGCGCTACCCCGGCCGTCGCCCTCTTACCACATGGTCTGCTGACCGGTCGTCAGGCCACCTGTTATCCCGCTTTTCAATCGGCATTAGCGCAGGACCCACATTGCCAACTGGTTGATGCTGCGGTGGTCTGTGATGGCAATCTGATCACCAGCCAAGGGCCGGGGACCGCACAAGTATTTGCGCTCACACTGGTAGAAATATTGTGTGGGCAGCAGGTCAGGCAACAGATAACCACCGATATGCTGACCGATTTACGCTAAGCTTCGCGAGACTGAACAAAAAAGCCGGCAGTCTGCCGGCTTTTCATCACAATGGCACCACCTTGTCGGCGGTCATGCCATCAAATTTCATCAATATCATTAAAATCTTTTTCATCAACAACCACAGTATCGCGAAGCTTTACCTGCCCAGCGCCTGCATGTTTTTCCGACAGCTTCAGATCATCACCAATAAAAGCATCGTTAAGGCTTACCTGCAGACCACCCATACCCTCTTCTTCAACTTCTACATCACCTTCAACCCAGATATCGCGCATACGGACTAACACATCTGCGTTGCCCTCTTCTGACACTTTAATCGCCTCGTCGGCATTTCCGGCGGCATAAATATCCATCAGGTCCAGATCAACCAAATTGCCTTCGCCTTCACCTTCTGTATCAAAATCCAGGCCTTCATCATAGTTATCAACAATACTAATGTTGTTAATCACGCCACTGATACCACCGGGGCCGGCCTCATCAATATCAAACGCATCATCGACATCAGGATCACCATCATCATTACAACTCGGGTCAATCGCAATGGGGTCTTCAACCAGCTCATCTGAGCAATAAGCACCGTTACCAATAAAATCACTGTTACGGACATGCACGATCACACTGCCTTCATTGCCTTCATCCAGCTCAATACCGTCACCGCCGACATTAAGGAAATGGGAATCTGTAGCGTTTAACACAATATCACCAGCACCCCGGTCATCAACCCGAAGTCCATCGGCATCCTGTTTCCCGAAACCGACACCATCAATAACCACGTTGTTCAGTTGCACATAAATGGACGCCGCAGAACCTTCTCCCGCACCGCCCGAACCACCACCACAGGCATCACCCAGAGAGCAATCAGACACATGCACACCATGATTCCCGGTGCCTGTAACCGTTACATTGGTCAGTTTCAGACTGACCATACCCACCCGCTCTTCTGGTACAGCAATATACAGCCCTTTGCCACCGCCCGGGTTCTCAATGCTATATCCGCCGGGACCTGCGAACGACAGATCAGAGATAGTCAGATCAGCCCCGGTGGATACCATCAGCAGGCTATCATCCATTACGCCCATCACACGCTGCCCGGAGCCTTTGATAGAGACTGCAGTTTCAGCGTCATAAACCAGAGATGAATTCAGAATGATATCGCCAACCGCTGGTGTGATGACAATTTTACTGGCACCACTGGCCAGTGCTGCACGCAAAGAACCAACGCCGCTGTCTGCAGCGTTGGTCACCATGGCAGCAGGGGCTGCCATTGCACCAGCGGAGATAAGTAAACTGCCAAACATGGCCAAACGCAGCGCTTTCTGTTTCATCACAATGTCCCTTGAATTGATTTAGTTGCCCTTGTCAGGCGCATCAATCCAATAAACTAACGGGAGTTCATGACAAACTGATTGCAGTAAACAACTCCGCTCTGCCAGGCGAATGACTGATAGGCTACCGAAAACAAAACGTCGGATTAAACAAACACACTGGATAGCAACACCAGACTTAGGCCAGCTTATAACGCTGGAATATGGCTTCGTAAATAGATGACCACGATCAACAGCAGCAGTGTAATCACCCAACCCAGCAGATAACGGATCATGGCCCGTCGTGCCTGGGTCTTCTCAAACCAGGTACGGGGGCTGATACCACGGAACAGAAAGACCAGTTTACTGGCCAGATTGACGCTGACAATATTCACTGCCAGCAACAGTGCGGCCCCCCAGGCCAGCGAAGGCTGCCCGGCCCCCATCAGTAAACCAAAGGTTGCTGCCGGAGGCAGTAGCGCAACCGCCACCATCACGC
Source organism: Pontibacter sp. JAM-7 (assembly GCF_048548695.2). NCBI lineage: Bacteria > Pseudomonadati > Bacteroidota > Cytophagia > Cytophagales > Hymenobacteraceae > Pontibacter > Pontibacter sp. JAM-7. The sequence goes on along the minus strand of NZ_JBLYIF020000005.1, from coordinate 247,797 downwards.
CAACCAACACACTGGGTAAACCGGTGGTCAGAGATAAAGCCGCTGCAGTACCTGAGGCCAGCGCCAGCAACACCGATTCAAGGCCTACATTCGTGCGTAACATAATCTCCGGGCTGCTTAACTCACCAGACCAGAGCATACCTGTCACGGCTGCCAGTGCTATCGATAACATCACCCCAATCAGCAGCGTTTTTGCCGCCATACGCATCAAGTGGATATCCCCCAGTGCGGTACCAAGGCTGAGTGCCAGATTCGGTCCAAGCAGTGGGGCGATCACCATCGCGCCAATAATAACGGCAACGTTATTTTCAATCAGGCCAATCGTGGCAACCACGGTGGAGAGAATAACCAGAAGAAAAAAATTACAATCCAGCCGGGCACCCTTATCGACTTCCTGATACAGCGATTCACGGGCTGCTTTAGCTTCCTGGTGATCGACTTTTTCTTTATCCGGTTGCGGCAAAGCAGCTTCAACTGGCAACACCAGAATGCGTGCTGTAGGTTGCGCACCTAACAGGGTCTGCAGTTTATCCAATACGGTTTGCAGCTGGGTATCATTCACCAGCACGCGCATGCTTTGCATGCCGTCTTCGCCCACGAGACCGAAACGCAGATCTTCTGCTTTCACCGATGCAGCAAGTTCTTTGATGGTAGCTGCACTTCTCTCACTCGCAATAACTTCGATATATTTCATGCCTTTCCCTGCCAGAGACCCTCTGCTATTACGATACAGCCATGGCTACTAAATAATAAAGCCCGACAGGTGCCGGGCTTTATTTGCAAGAATTAATCAGGCTCTGTTACACAGGTTCAGCAGAGGCCTCAAGGTCATCTTCAATCTCAACAACAGGCTTCTGAACACCTTTTTTGTTGGTATGTTTCTGATGCTCCTTATCTAACTGTTTATTGATTTTATCTTCCAATGCATCCAGAGCAGCGTATAGGTTGTCAGCGACTGCTTTAGCAAAGAGGTCTTTACCGGCGATATGGACACGCGCCTCTGCCAGCTCTTCCCGGTCATTTTTCTCAATGATGATCTGAGCACTGCTAATGTCATCATAGCGCTGCTGACAAGTTTCCAGCCATGCCTCAATACGCTCTCTTACACTAGGGGATACTTTGTCATTGCGGTGAGTGATGTTGATGTTCATTATTTTTTTCCTTAATGCAAAGTTATCTTGCACTTACAGTAGTACCACTTTGAAAGAGGAAAACAAAATGTTTTTTTGTCCGAAATATAAAAAATTGATCCAGGCAAAAAAAAACCTGAAAACACCGCAGAATTACTTCTTAGTCCGTTGTTTTTAAGCTATTTTTTATATTGGAATGTGGCGCTCAACAACCCGGATATTACCACCAAAGCAATCCCGCCAAGCGTTACCCAGTCGAGAATTTCACCCCAGATTAGCCAGCCAAACATGGCAGCAAACGCCACTGACGCATAGGTAAACGGGCCGAGTTGAGCCGCCGGTGCCAGACCATATCCGCGACTTAATAATAGTTGCGCCAGGGTTGAGGTGACCGCCATCAACAACAACCAGCCCCACTGCAGCAGGCTCGGCGCTTGCCAGACAAGTGCCGCCGGAATGGCCGCTAACAGACTGCTGAACAAGGCAAAATAAAACACCACCCTGTGCGCAGGTTCCGACACACTCATACGACGGATCACTACCTTAGCCAAGGCCCCCAGCATGGCACCCGCTAATGCAATCACCACAGCATAATCAAAGCTCCCCGCTACCGGATTGAGGATCAGAAAAACGCCGATAAAACCGATCAGTATCGCCATCAGAACCGCTGAGCTGACCCGCTCCCCCAGCCACCAAAATGCGAACAACGGCATAAAAAACGGCGCTGTCTGTTTCAACAGCGCCGCCTCTGCCAAGGCTAGGTGTCCCCAGGAATAATACAGGCAAAGCATCGCAGTGACGCCCACCAATGCACGTAATAGATGCAGATGAATACATTGGGTGGCAATAGATTGCAGCCCCTGACGCATCATCCAGGGTAACATCAGCATCAAGCCAAACAGATTCCGCACAAATACGATTAAGGCAGTACTGACTTCATCAGATATCTGCTTCACCACCATGCCAGAACACACCAGAAACAACTCTGCCAACAAAATCAAAAGTGCAGCCCTGTGGGGTGCATATTCCTGCATTAGCGGTTCCCATGGACATAGAGAAGGGCTGCCGCACCTGAGCAGTGCGGCATTAAACAGTGCTGCTCAGTTATACCTGCAGCACTTCAAACGCCTCAGGTAGAGACTCCGCCTGGCGGGCACCGGTTAGCACTGCAACACTGGCCTGGTCCGAACGCAGATAGGTTTGAGCGACCCGTTTCAGGTCATCTATGGTCACTGCTAGAATGCGATTACGGAACTGTCGACGCTGCTCAGGGGAACGGCCATACAGGTTGCTGTGGAAAGCCTGTTTCGCTTCACCAGCCGGTGAACCTGGCTTATCAATTGAGCTGACAACACCCAGTATTGCTTCCTCCAGCTTCTGGTAATCATGTTCGGATTCCAGCAACCAGTCGACTGACTTATCAAAATCATCCAGCGTCTCCAGCAAGCGGGGATCGCGATAAGAGAAGAAGCGGAATACTGCATCGGATGAGTCCTGCCCAGCACCTGATCCATAAGCCCCACCTCGTTCACGAATAGCACGGTGCAGGTAACCATTACGCAGGAATTCACCCAGAATGGTCAGTGCCGCAGCGTCAACATGTTCAACCGTTACAGTTGGGTAAGCCTTGGCACAGAAGCTGACCTGGGTGCTGGTCGTCCAAGCCTGAGTCACCGTTTCGCGAACCGGGGGTAGAGAAAGCGTCTGCACATCAGCCAACAATTGTGGCTGCCAAAGCTGCTCCAGCGACTGTTGCAGTTGCGCCTGGTGCTCCTCTTCAGCCACCACCAGATACTGCCTTGGTGCTTGCTGAATTTTCAGGTGCAGCGCTGCTAATTCATCTGCCAGCGCCTGCAACGATTGTGGTTGCTGACTGGCTTCATCTAACTGTTTATAAAAAGCAACCGAAGCCAAACCCCGGGTGCAATGTGCCTGCAGCGCAACCGGACTCATCCGAGCCACGGCCGCCATGATCGCCATTGCGTGCCCCTGCCCGGTGATGCCCTGCTCTTTACGTACCCGCTGCTGGGCGACGACTTCACGAATGCGTGACAGCTCATCAAACCTGGCTTCAGCCAGTGTTTGCTGTAACAAAGCAGCGAGTTCATGTTCCTTGGCCAGCAACGCCTTGCCGGACAGGGTGAAACTGCCACTCACCTTCTGCTCGTCATCTATCGCACCACGCAGGCTGGCGAAGGAATGAATACCACCGCTAACCTCCGCCTGAAACTGCTGATTTTCCTGATATGAACGCTGGCCGCAGCCCAATTCAGTCAGCAAAATGCCATACAGGGGTAGCAGTTGTAGCTCGCGTTCATTCAATTGCGGCAAGGTAATGATGATCTGCTGATATACCAGACCATTCGTGCCGGCATCATAACGCACCAGCGGCAGTGCACTCGTCTGCTCCGTCGGCAGTGGGATTTTCATCTCTCGCGGGACATCATCAAGTGTGACTTTAGGCAATATGGATTCATCATCCACCTGTTCCTGACGCGCTTCCAACGCATTTGCCTGGGCAATAATACGTTCTTGGTCAGCTTCGGTAAGCTGCTGCTGCATGGCATCCAGCTGTTGCCGTTCAGCAGCGTCACGATGGGTGGTCAGTTGATTATCCGGGCGCAGCGTCAATCGCACCCGGTGCGGGTTATCGAGTAACTCTCGCACCATTGTCTGGATAAAGTCTGGTTCAGCTGCAGCAGCCCGTAAACGTTCTAATGCCGGATCAAGGTTCAGCAGCGCCATCGGATTACCACCATGTACGGCTGCACCCAGACAAGACATGATGAGACTCAAGCCATATGGGTAACCATCACCGTTGATCTCTCGCTGGTGCAGCTCAAGCTGATGTAGCTGAGCCTCCAGCATATTCTGCGGCACACCCTCTTTCGCGACCTGCTCCAGGACCTCCAGTACCAGCGCCTCGAATGCATCAGCATTGTCTGGTTCACTGCCTTCGAGGCCACACATAAAGCTCATCTCTTTGTTGCTGTCCTCCAGCCCGCAAAGCGGTGAAGGCGCGCTACCCAGCTGAGTGGTTTCCAATGCATGACGCAATGGCGAGGCACTGTTATCCAGCAATACACGCGACAACAGATGCGCTTTTAGCTGTTCATCCAGATCATTGCTGTGGCCCAGAAGCCAGCCCAAAACATGGTGAGTTTTACCGGAGGTATCCTCTTGATCCAGTTCATAAGCCTCTTCTACCCGAACCGGGGAGAAATACCGCTTTTCATCCGGTACAGAAATCTGTTTATCCAGTTTGTCAAAACGCGCCAGCGCCTGATCTTCAAACCGCGCCTGTAATTCATCTGCGGGAATATCACCGAATGTTACCAGTACGGCATTACTCGGGTGATAGTGGGTGCGGTAAAACTCGAGCAACTCCTGATAGGTCAGATCGGGAATACACTGAGGTTCACCACCACTGTTATGGTGATAGGTGGTGGTTGGAAACAGGTACTTAGTGGTTGATTGCCATAAACGCGAAATGGGCGAACTCATGGCACCTTTCATTTCGTTATACACCACACCTTTGTATTCCAGCGGCGTACTGGGGTCATTTTTATCCTTGAACTCTACCCGGTGACCTTCCTGTAGAAAATCGAGTTCATCCAGCCGACTAAAGAACACGGCATCCAGATAAACATCCAGCAGGTTAAAAAAATCTTTCCGATTCTGGCTGGCAAAGGGATAACAGGTCCAGTCACTACTGGTCATCGCATTCATGAAGGTATTAAGCGAGCGACGGGTCATCATGAAGAACGGGTCACGTACCGGGAAGCGCTCACTGCCACATAGCGCGGTATGTTCAAGAATATGGGCAACGCCTTTGGAATCTTCCGGCACGGTACGTAACGCTACCAGGAAAACATTCTCACTATGATCGGCAGCAATATGATAATGCGGCATGCCGGTTTTGCGGTGGACGTACTCATTGACTTCAATCCCCAATGACTCGATAACCTGAGTCTGGTTGAAATCAAAGGCTGCATGGCAACTGGATACACCGGTCTGAGTAGGCATAAAAAACAACTGTCCTTTGTTTTGCAACGGCGACACCGCCTTATGCAGTGTCATAGATAATTTAATTGTAAAGACTATAGCTATAGATGAACAACATTGACCGAGATTAGATGCAGGCGTTCATTGGGCATTTCTCGTCAACTATTTTCTAACCGCTATAAAAACCTGTTTTTTGACTATGCTGAACTTGGCTCAGAATAGCTTGATAACTTTTTTGTGCGACGCACAAAAAAATAATTGACAGGCTATTTTTCAATCACTATATTAATCTCAATGCTGCAACGCACAAAACCAGCTTAGATTCTCAGAGGGATAAGCAATGTACGAAGATCTGTTGAAAGACGTTCAAGAGAAAATGAAACCTGCCATCGACGTGGCTGAAGCCAACAAGAAAGCTGTTGAGGCTCTGTTCTCCCTACAGTCTGAATACGTTACAGATTTCGTTGACTCCAGTGTTGCCCAGATGAAGGCACTGTCTGAAACCAAAGATCCTAAAGAAGCTGTTGATCTGCAACTGCAGTTCTTTAAAGGTCTGGAAGAAAAACTGACTTCAGTTGCCGAAAAAGAACTGGCTGCCCTGACTGACGCGAAAGAAGAAATTGCCGGCATCATCGAAAAAAGCCTGGCTGAAATTGGTGAAATGCCTTATTTCACCGACTTCAACAAGTTCATGACTGATGCTGTAGAAGCCGCAACTGCTGCAACAGCCGCCGCTACTGAAGCAGCGACCGAAGCGCCAGCAGCACCAAAGGCGCCAGCTAAACGCGCTCCAGCTAAGCGCAAAGCTGCCCCTAAAAAGGCTGAGTAATTCATGCCCCGGAGTCGGCTAGACTCCACTTCTCTACTCTGGCTGGTTAACACCTAGCCTAATCTTTCGCCGGTCGCCCTGACCGGCTTTTTTTATTTCAGCGATTCACCACGCGCCAGCGCGGGTAACATACCACCCTGCAAACCTGTTGCCAGCTCAATTACCTTTTGTTTTATCGGGCCGGCTCTTTCGGCCAGTCCCAAACCAATATTGCGCAACAATTTTAGCGCCGTGTTGTCGTTGCTGAAGACACGATAAAACATATCCATCGTTTGCATCATCATCAGATTATGTGCCCAGCGTTGTTTCTGGTACCGCCGCAAAACATCCAATTGACTGAAATCACGCTGCTCTAGCTGAGCATCAAGAATGACTTCAGCCAACGCAGCGGCATCCAATAAACCGATGTTAACTCCCTGCCCGGCTAACGGATGAATCATATGAGCAGCGTCTCCCACTAACGCCAGTCCCTCAGCCACATAACTTTGCGCATGCTGGCGACGTAACGGGAAGCTACCAACTGACAGTACCTCACGAATGGCACCCAGTTCAGCGGGAAATTGCGCCATAAACGCTTCGCGTAGCGCACTGCTATCAAGCTGTTTCAACTGCTGTACCGCCTCCGCTGTGTTGTACCAAACCAAAGAGGCATGAGGACCAGAGAGCGGTAAAAACGCCAGTGGCCCGGTCGGCGTAAATTGCTGCCAGGTGATATCCTGTTGTGGATAGTCAGTGATAACAGAAGCAACCAAGGCATGTTGGTCGTAATCCCACTTAGTCACACCGATACCTGCCGCCTGACGTACTCTGGAATCACCACCATCTGCAGCCACCAATAAGCGAGTAACCAGGGTACGGCCATCCTGCAGGTTAATCAGGCTACTGGCAGGTGCGTAGTCGACTTGCCGCACCTCGGTGGGACAGATCAGGCTGATATTATCAAACTGCTCAAGGCGCTCGAGCAGTGCCAACTGGATAATGCGGTTTTCTACAATGTGGCCAAGACAGGACTGATTGATTTCATCAGCATTAAACTCTGTGGATGCGAGATGCGTACTCTTCTCCCACACCTTCATACGCCGGTAAGCGCACAGCCGCCGCTGGCAAACCCCCTGCCAAACGCCCAACTGTTGTAGAATATTCTGCGATGCAAGACTGAGGGCGGAGACCCTAAGATCATGGGGCTGCTCAGCTGAGAACGGCGCTGGATAGCGGTGTTCAAGCACCGCCACTTTAAGATCAGTATCACCCAGTGCACAGGCCAGCGTTGCACCAACCATGCCCCCGCCGACTATTATCACGTCAAAACGCACTTGCTCGTTCACAGACATACCACCTCTGAAATCTGATGCGCCACAGTATAACCAAAGCGACTCTGTCTTGCTTGCTCTAGCGCTGGCACAGCTGACCATTACGCGCAATCCGTAAGCCAATGCTTTATAATGCGCGCCTTAATTTGCGAGTATATAAACGTGTCTGAGTCTCAGGTTGATCAACTTCCTCTGGTGTCCGCTTTGCGGGAAAACCTTAACGCTTTAGGGTATACCACCCTGACGCCTATCCAGCAGCAATCACTGCCTGTATTACTGAAAGGGCAGGATCTGATAGGCAAGGCAAAAACCGGAAGCGGCAAAACCGTGGCGTTTGGTATCGGGCTGCTGCATCGGCTTGATAATCAACGCAGTGCGACTCAGGGATTGGTACTCTGTCCGACGCGGGAACTGGCTGATCAGGTATCCCGCGAGTTACGCAAACTCGCACGTTATCGTCCCAATACCAAGATACTCACGCTGTGTGGCGGACAACCCATTGGGCCTCAGATCGGTTCACTCGAGCATGGTGTGGATATTGTTGTGGGCACACCTGGCAGGATTCAGGACCATCTACGTAAAGGCACGCTATCCCTTGAAGGGGTACATACAGTGGTCCTCGACGAAGCTGACAGAATGCTGGAGATGGGTTTTGCCGAGGCGATCAGTACCATCCTTGGACAGACGCCACCGACGCGGCAGACACTATTGTTTTCAGCCACCTACCCAGAGGCTATCGCCGAGCTATCGGCCATTTATCTGAATAACCCGGCCACCGTTGAAATAGAAGACTCGGGGACACAAACCTTAATACAACAGCGGTTTTACCGGGTTGATAAACAGCAGAAGCAACAGGCACTGCTGCAGGTATTGAGTACCTTTCAGCCAGAATCCTGCCTGATTTTCTGTAACACCAAAAACACCTGCGAAGAACTGATGCAATTCCTGCAACAATATCGCTACAGTTCAGCAGCACTGCATGGTGATCTTGATCAGCCCACCCGTGACCGGGTGTTGGTCAAATTCAGTGGTCGCAGCCTCAGAATCTTGATTGCCACCGATGTGGCGGCCCGCGGACTGGATGTCGATGAACTGCCTTGTGTCATCAGCTACGACTTAACCCGTGACCCAGAAGTGCATATCCACCGGGTGGGGCGTACCGGTCGCGCCGGCAACAAAGGACTGGCCATTAGCCTGATAGCGGACTCAGAAACGTACAAACTCGAAACCATCAGCGAACTGCAGAATGCCAATCACCGGGTAGCAGAACTGCCACCCGGGCGCACCGACTATGTGCCAAGTAAACCAGCAATGGTTTCGTTGTGTATCAGTGGGGGGCGTAAAAACAAACTAAGACCTGGCGACATCCTGGGTGCGCTGACTGGTAAAAATGGTATTGCCGGCAGCCAAGTCGGCAAAATCCAAATTTTTGACTTCATCAGTTATGTCTCAGTGCGCAGAGAGGCGGTTAGCAGCGCACTCGATAAATTAGCGGACAACATCAAGGGCAAGCGTTATAAGGTCAGACGCTGCTGAGGTTACAGCCACCAACTTGCTGGATCGGGATGCGCCTGCCCCTTATCCAGCAAGCTAAGCCCTTTCACCGCACGAATAATCCACCATAACGTTGCCAATAGCAGTAGCAGAAAACCAATCAGCACCGGTGTCAGTAACAAGCCAGCTACACCATACAAAGCGCCGATCCAGAAAGTCCGTATCTGAAACCGGTAATGCGTTGCCAGCCAACTGTCAGCTTCTTTACGATAAACATACGCCATCACCACCGCGACCAACGCCGTTACACCAAATACCAGACTCACCAGGTTAAGAATGTAAATCAGTTTACACTGTCCGGCTTGACTGCCGGTTTCTGGCTGAATCATTGGCTGCATCTTAACTCCTATCGGTGATCGCTTTTAGTGTGACATTCCCTGATCATAGTACCGTGACCCGCTGCAAATAAAAAACCACCCCTTAGGGTGGTTTTTTATGCACGCCAAGCCGGATTAAAGCCGCTCTATTTCCGCCTGATCCTTCAGGTAACCCATCAATGACTGATAGTTTTCCTGACCACGTCGTGAGCTTAACATCTGGCCCATCATACGCAGTTCCTGTTCAGACAGTTCTGTATCACCTGCCTGGACACTGTCCAGTGCGATGATAGCAACACTGCCATCCAACAGAACCGCTTTACCAAAGTTAGTTTGATCAGATTTTGGTTTAGCCATTTCAAACAGTTTACTGCGAATCTCGGCTACTACATCACGCTGATTCCGCGTGACACCGGCCTGGGTCTTGATTTCCGCCTCAACGGCAACGCTTTCCAGGGTTTCACCTGCCTCAAGCTGGCTCAGCAAAGCGGCAGCACGCTGATCCATTTCCGCTTCAATCTGTTGCTCTTGAAGCTGCGCCACTAACTGATCACGCACCTCGTCTAATGTTTGCTCACGCGGCTCATGGTAAGCCGTGATACGCAGCACGACAGAACGACCAGAATCAAGTTCAACGGGTGTACTGTTCAAACCTTCTTTGATCAGCTCAGGATCAAATGCTGTCGCCAGTAATCGAGGGCTTGATGTAATGTCATCTTCAGCACCGGCACGACCAAAGGGACCCGCTGTTTCAATGGTCAGAGACAATGCTTCAGCAGGCTCGCGCAGATCACCGGCTGAAAACGAAATATCAGCCAGGCGTTCCAACGCTTCCACATACAGTTCTTCTGCGCGCTGCTGGCGCAGGTTCTCGCGCAAGTCAGCTTCAGCTTCGGCAAAGCTCGGCACAGTCGCCTTTTCGGTGCCCAACAGTTTGATCAAGTGATAGCCGAACTCGGTTTTAACCGGTTCTGAAACCGTATTCTCATTCAGGCTGAATAACGCATCATCAAACTCGGGAGAAAAAACACCGCGCTCGTTGGTGCCCAGATCACCACCCATTTCAGCAGAAACAGGATCGTCTGACTCAGTACGGGCAAGATCAGCAAACGCCTCACCCGACTTGATGCGCTCGGCCAAATCCTGGGCTTTAGCCAGAGCCCCCGCAGCATTACGGTCATCGGTAATTTCAATCAGAATATGCGCCGCATGTCGCAGTTCTTGCGCCACATAGGTATTTTTTAGATCTTCGTACGCTGCCTGCAAGTCCGCAGAGGTAATTTCAACACCCTCTGCCAATACCGCCTGGTCGAGCAGCAAGTATTCAATCTCGACCTGCTCTTCAGTCATGTATTCTGATTGATGCTCGGCATAATAATCGGCCAAGGCCTCTTCAGAAACTTGAACGGCCTCACGCACAGGTGCTGCATCCAGCGTAAAATAGCGCATATCACGCGTCTGGCGATCCAATGCCACTACATGCTCTACTTCATGCGGCAAGGTGAACGCAGATACCCTGTAAGCCATGCTTTCCTGCTCTGTCAGCTTTTCGCGACGCAGCAGTTGGCGGTACATCATGGGTGTCAGGCCAGCATTACGCAACACCAGCTCGAACTGGTTGCGGTCAAACTTGCCATTCACCTGAAACGCTTCGGTGGAAACAATCATCTGATCGATCATACGATCACTGAATGCCAGCCCCTGTCCTTCTGCAGACTGCAGCAGCACGGTCTGATCAATCAGACTGTTGAGCACCATTTCACTAATCAGATTATCGTCCAGTAGTGTCGGGTCTGCGTTCTCACCCATCTGTGACAGCATCTGGCGGCGTTGCAACTGAACCCCGCGCAGCAATTCCTGCTGACTAATTTCTGTACCATTCACTGTCGCTGGCGCATTACTACCTGCGGTCAGGCTTACCAGCGATTCAACACCAAACAGCGCAAAGGTGACCGCGATCAGGCCAACAATGATTTTGGCTACGATGCCCTGTGAATTATCCCGGATGGACTGAAGCATATTACCCCTTAACTCCTGGCCATAAAGACACATAAAAAAAGCGCATTCTCAAGGAATGCGCCTTTTCAAGATTTGGCGGAACGGACGGGACTCGAACCCGCGACCCCCTGCGTGACAGGCAGGTATTCTAACCAACTGAACTACCGCTCCTTAAGCAATCAGATTCTGACGCGTGAGAACCTTACTTATTAACCGCGTCTTTCAGAGCCTTACCAGGCTTGAAAGTTGGCAGTGTAGCCGCAGCGATATTAATTGGATTACCAGTCTGCGGATTGCGACCAGTACGCGCAGCGCGCTCCTTAACAGCAAAAGTACCAAAGCCTACCAGCGAAACCGACTCTCCTTTCTGCAATGCGCTAGAAACAGATTCCAGAGTAGCGTCAAGTGCTCGTCCTGCAGCTGCTTTTGGAATGTCGGCTGAAGCTGCGATAGCGTCGATCAGTTCAGACTTATTCACGTTGTTCCCCTTTATAGATCGTTATTTTTCGGTGTCCCGTTATCCATGCCCAGCAAGATGGTCTGGCATTTATACCAAGGCGTAGAAAGCGGTGTCAACAACCCTCACCACCTTTCTACGCCTTGTGATGCCTAATGTGGCTGGATTTGGTCCACTTCTTTTTCGTTGCTCTTCTCTTTGCCAGCGACAACCTTTTTCTCATCCGCAGCTTTAGGCTTTGGCGGATACTTCAGGGCAATGTCGAGGACCTCATCAATCCACTTAACCGGCTTTATCTGCAAATCTGCTTTGATATTGTCAGGAATTTCCTTCAAATCACGCTCATTTTCCTTAGGAATAATAACGGTCTTAATGCCGCCACGATGAGCTGCAAGCAGTTTTTCCTTTAAACCACCAATCTGTAATACCTGTCCACGCAAGGTGATTTCACCGGTCATAGCGACATCCGCACGCACCGGTATGTTCGTTAGTACGGATACTAAAGCAGTACACATTCCGATACCCGCACTGGGGCCATCTTTAGGTGTTGCGCCTTCAGGCACGTGGATATGAACATCCTGTTTTTCATGGAAATCGGCATCAATGCCTAATGCATCAGAGCGATTACGCACGACTGTAAGCGCTGCCTGGATCGATTCCTTCATCACGTCGCCCAGACTACCCGTGGTCACCTGACGGCCCTTACCGGGCACCACAGCGGTCTCAATGCTAAGAATATCACCACCAACCTGAGTCCAGGCCAGACCGGTTACCAAACCTACCTGGTCCTGCTCTTCTGCTACACCGAAATTGTATTTGCGCACGCCGCTGTAATGTTCCAGCTCTTCACCGGAGATACGCACAGGACGGCTTGTGTCATCCGCCAAAGACAACTCTTTAACCACCTTACGACAGATCTTGGCGATTTCACGTTCCAACCCTCGCACACCTGCCTCGCGGGTGTAGTATCGAATCAGACCGACAATTGCATCGTCTTCAATAACCACTTCATTCTTGGCAATACCGTTATTCTTAAACTGCTTACTCAACAGGTAGTTGCGTGCGATGTTGAGTTTCTCATCCTCGGTATAACCGGGAATCCGAATGATCTCCATGCGGTCCAGCAGCGGGCCGGGGATATTCATCGAATTAGAGGTACAAACGAACATCACATCAGACAGGTCGTAATCGACTTCCATATAGTGATCGTTGAAGCTGTTATTCTGCTCCGGATCCAGCACCTCGAGCAGCGCAGATGCAGGATCTCCGCGCTGGTCCATGCCCATCTTATCGATCTCATCCAGCAGGAACAGCGGATTCTTTACCCCAACCTTGGCCATCTTCTGCAGTAGTTTGCCTGGCATAGAACCGATATAGGTGCGACGATGACCGCGAATTTCAGCTTCATCACGCACGCCACCCAGAGCCATGCGCACATACTCACGGTTGGTCGCACGCGCCACAGAACGACCCAGAGAGGTCTTACCCACACCCGGTGGCCCCACCAGACAAAGAATCGGGCCTTTAAGTTTCTTGACGCGTTTCTGTACCGCAAGATATTCGAGAATACGGTCCTTCACCTCTTCCAGACCATAATGATCTTCGTTGAGGATTTTTTCTGCCCGTTTCATATCATGGCGCAGTTTGGAGCGCTTGAACCAAGGGATCTGCAACATCCAATCGATATAACCACGCACTACAGTGGCTTCAGCTGACATCGGAGACATCATCTTCAGCTTGTTGTATTCGTTCATGGTTTTATCAAACGCTTCCTGAGGCATTTTCGCCTCCTGGATACGTTTTTTCAGCTCATCCATGTCGTTGGTGCCGGACTCATCCAGGTCACCCAACTCTTTCTGGATCGCTTTCATTTGTTCGTTGAGATAATACTCCCGCTGGCTTTTCTCCATCTGTTTTTTCACCCGGCCGCGAATCCGTTTTTCAACCTCAACCAGGTCGATTTCGGACTCCATCAAAGCCATCAGGTGTTCCAGACGTTCCTTGTTGCTGATCATCTCCAGCAATCGCTGCTTCTCATCCAGCTTCAGCGACATATGTGCAGCAATAGTGTCCGCGAGGCGGCCACTATCATCGATATTCTGCAGCGAAGTGAGTACCTCAGCAGGAATCTTTTTATTCACCTGCAAGAAACGCTCAAACTGCTCCAATACTGTGCGCTTGTAGAGTTCACTTTCGGCTTCTGAAAGCTCCTCAATCTCCAGGATGCTGGATTTAGCAGTAAAGAAGCCCTGTTCTTCGCTGATCGACTGAATAGCCGCCCGATAATCACCTTCAACCAGCACTTTGACTGTGCCGTCCGGCAACTTCAGCATCTGTAGGACACTGGCGACCGTGCCAACCGGGAACAGATCGGCCACGGTAGGTTCATCATCAGAGGCATTTTTCTGTGCGACCAGCAGGATTTCTTTGTCCCCTGCCATAGCTGCTTCGAGTGCTTCGATAGATTTTTCCCGCCCGACAAACAGCGGAATAACCATGTGCGGGTATACCACCACATCCCTCAAGGGCAAAACGGGCAGTTCAATTACCTGCAGGGTCTGAGATTCTTGTTGCGTCATGATAGAGCAGCCTCGTCAATCGGTCCGCGATGCACTGCGGAAGAACTTTTAGAAACGCGATTAGGGTTACATGGGGGTCAGAAACGCTATTACAAGTATCTGAAAATAAAAATGTAACACTTGAAGGCGGTCTAAATAGGGTCGCTGTAAGGCCCACTCGCAGTGAACCTTACCCTAGCTTATATCAATAGTTAGAAGACAAACAATGCGCTGGCGCGCGAACATAATCGACTATTTATAATATGCGTTTTCACGCACACTGTGATCGGTCACATCACGAACACCCACCAAGGGTTCAATCCGCTCGACCAACGTGCGCTCGACACCATCTTTCAGCGTCATATCCACAGCACTACAACCCTGACAACCGCCGCCGAATTTGAGGATGGCAATCATGCCATCTTCCTCTTCTACCAGCTCAATCAGTTTGACCTCGCCACCATGAGAGGCCAGCCCCGGATTGATTTCCGTGTAAAGGATGTAACGAATCCGCTCATCGATTGGACTCTCATCCGACACTTTGGGCACTTTTGAATTCGGTGCCTTAATCGTCAGCTGGCCGCCCATGCGGTCCTGAGAGAAATCGATATAGGATTCTTCCAAGTATGGAATACTGTTTTTGTCGATATAAAAACGAACTTTGATCAATTCCATGATCTCGTCATCTTCATTAACTTCATCCGGGCGGCAATAGGCCAGGCAAGTTTCTGCCTGAGGCGTGCCAGGTTGAGTAATAAAAATGCGAACCGCCATACCTTTAACGTCCTGCTTGGCCAGCAGTTCTGCCAGATAATCTTCAGCGGATGGGGTAACGGTAATAATCATTCGAGATCCTGTGTGCAGTGCAGAATTATTAAGCTTAGGATACACCCTATTTATACCCTAGTAAATTGGTCAGATATTATACAGCTCTTACACATTTATTTTCTGTTACACTCCCGCTTTTCCAGTCGTTTAAACCTTGCTGATGCCAGCCACCCGCCGCTATATCACCATCCTCAGCCTCGGCCTGCCGATCATCGGCGGCATGCTGTCGCAAAGTGTTATTAATCTGGTTGATGCAGCACTGGTTGGCCAGTTAGGCGCGGCGGCATTGGCAGGGGTCGGTATCGGCAGCTATGCCAACTTTGTAGCCATCAGTCTCATCCTTGGCCTGTCATCCGGCGTACAATCGCTGGTGGCCCGGCGCAATGGCGAGGGGCGCCACGGGGAATCGGCGCGACCGGTGCACTGGGGCATTTTTATCTCTTTCGTCTATGCCCTACCCCTGAGTATTTTGTTTATTACGCAGTCTGAGTACCTCATAAACCTGCTGAATAATGCGCCCGCCGTGCAGGAGATTGCCTCAGAATATTTTGATTACCGCACTGCTGCTATGCTGGCCATCGGCTTAAATCTGTCATTTCGCGGCTGGTGGAATGGTACGCAACGCCCGGTGATATACGTCAAAGTCCTGTTACTGACGCACCTGTTAAATATCGCCGTCAGCTACGCTCTCATTTTTGGCCATTTTGGCTTACCCCGTATGGGAGCTCCGGGGGCCGGGCTGGGAACCGCAATTGCGCTGTACACAGGCTGCATTGCCAATGCTTTGCTAGTCTGGCGTGATGCCAGACAAGCAGGTTTTATGCGCTGGCGTCGGCAATCATCCAGTGCCATTATTTCACTGTTAAGGCTATCCATCCCGCACAGCTTACAGCAACTTCTGTTTGCGCTCGCCATCTGCGCACTGATCTGGATTGTTGGTTACCTGGGCACGCAGGAGCAAGCCGTAGCCCATGTGCTGATAAACCTGGCGCTGTTTCTAATTCTGCCTGCGGTGGGGTTTGGTGTCGCAGCCACTTCTCTGGTGAGCCATGCATTGGGAGCAGGCAATACCCGAGGGGCTTATCGCTGGGGCTGGGCAGTGTGGCGCACAGCATTGGTCGTGGTAGCCTTGCTAAGTCTGCCGTTGTGGTTAATCCCAGAGACCGTCTTAGGCGTTTTCCTACAATCGGAAGCACTGATCCAGAAAGCAACCCTGCCCCTGCAATTAACCGCTGCCGGTATCTGTGTCGATGTAGCTGGTATTGTATTTACACAGGCCCTGCTTGGTGCCGGAGCAAACCGCACAGTGTTATTGATCAGCAGCCTGGGGCAATGGTTCTTTTTCCTGCCGCTGGCCTGGCTCATGGGCCCGGTACTAGGGTTTGGCTTGGTGGGTATCTGGTGGGTTCAACTGCTGTATCGTGCACTGTCATCGCTGGTTTTCATACATATCTGGAAAACTAGAAAATGGATTCATATAACAATATAAAATATTGTTTTTATTTGTTTTTTATATTAAAAACTGTATTCTCCTCAGGTTATTAGACTTAGTAAGCGGCGCTCTGATAGAGTTAAAAAGGTTCTCATGCAGGAAGCCTGAAAATGGATCAGCAGTCCCTCGTTTTTTCTTTTTTCCTTATTTTTACCGGCGCAGCCGTGCTGGCGTCTGTTGCACTCTATACCCGTCAACCACTGCTGGTTGCCTATATAGCGCTGGGCGCACTCATAGGCCCATACGGTTTTTCATTGGTATCCGACACCGAGCTGATGACTGATATTTCCCACGCCGGAATTATCTTCCTACTGTTCCTGTTAGGGCTGGATATGCAACCCAGCCATCTGGTGCATATGCTGAAAAAAGCCACTCTGGTAGCAATCGGCAGCTCGGTATTGTTCTTTCTTCTTGGCTACAGCGTCAGCCTGCTATTTGGTTACACCCAGACCGAGTCCATTGTGGTGGGGGCGGCACTGATGTTTTCCAGCACCATCATCGGCATCAAGCTGCTACCGACCACTGTGCTACATCATCGACACACAGGCGAACTGGTAGTTGGTCTGTTATTGCTACAGGATGTAATCGCCATTCTGGTACTGCTATTTCTCTATAACAGTACCGCCAGCGGTGAAGGCAAAGACACCATGATAGAGTTTGCCAAGGCATTGGCCGCTCTGCCGTTATTAATCCTGGCAGCTTTCCTGGTAGTCAAATATGTCCTGCTAAAACTGATTACCCGGTTTGATCGGTTTCATGAATATATCTTTCTGCTGGCTCTGGGCTGGTGCCTCGGAATGGCTGAACTCGCCAACCTGTGCGGGCTGTCCGCTGAGATTGGCGCATTTGTCGCGGGTGTCGCATTGGCAACCAGCCCGATCTCGCAATATATTGCGGTCAGCCTGAAACCCCTGCGCGACTTTTTCCTGATTCTGTTCTTCTTCTCTATCGGTGCCAGCTTTAATCTGGGCCTGGTCAGCATGATTGCCCTACCTGCAATTATTCTGGCCATGCTGGTACTGGCGCTGAAGCCAATGATTTTCCGCGTGTTGCTGAGCCGCATCGATGAATCCAAAGCGCTTGGCTGGGAGGTAGGATTCCGACTGGGGCAGATCAGTGAGTTTTCCCTGCTGATCGCCTATATCGCAGCCAGCGCCAGCTTGATTGGCCAGGAAGCTTCCCATTTAATTCAGGCTACAGCCATCCTGACGTTTCTGTTTTCAAGCTACATTGTGGTGCTCAACTATCCATCACCGATTGCGGTCAATGACCGGCTGCGCCGGGATTAAACAAACCGCTGGATATCGCGCTGCTGCCATAATTGCTCCGCCTGTTGCAGCAGCGCCTCCTGATCGCCAGACTTACCCAGCAATCGCAATATCAGCGCCAGGGTAGAGATGACAGCGGCCTCCCCGTATGGGTGTGATGCCGTCCCCTGCCAAACCTGCTGTAACATCGCGGGGTCAAGCTCAGCCTCTTTGACAAAACGCTGCGGCACCGTGCGCTGCCACACAGATTCACTTAACTCGCCTTCCAGTACCCATTGCAACTGACACTCCGCATCCGGCCGAACTTCTGCCTCACCGCCATCACCTTTCAAGGTCAGGTTTCTGGGCGTACCTAACAGGCCTGCAGCACGCTGATGCATTGGCCCATAAGGCGGATGGAATACGCCATCCACACTGCAACGGGCATCCAGCGGATTTAGCATTCGGCAGAGAGTATGTACCGGAGAACGCAATCCGAGAATGGCGCGTAACTGAATAATCTGGCCCAACGGCGGACAAAAATGATCAACCGACTGATACACAAAGCCGCAGCGGTCCAGCTCGGCTGAGGCGGCTTGCCAATCAGTGACTGGGCTGAGATTGAACTGGCTCAACATATCTTCGACATAGATACGCCCGGGAGTGTGACCGCGCGAGCCGTGCAGAAAAACTCGATAACCATGAGACGCCAGACATAATGCAACTAGAAGGTACCAAGTATGACGACGTTTTTTACCAGCATAACTGGACCAGTCCAGATCAACATTGATTCCTGCTGGCGGTGCATATCGCGCACGCACGGCATCGGCAAAACCTGCCAACTCTTCCGGCGCCTCCTCTTTCACCCGCAACAGCATTAGAAAAGCACCCAACTGCTCTGGCCTAACTTGCCCGTCGAGAATCATCCCCATGGCAATGCGGGCTTCCTCCCGATCCAGTGAACGACTGCCGGACTTACCCTTACCAAGAATACGAACGAAGGGCGCAAACGGGTGCTCTGTGGTCATAAATCAATTACTCGATGGTTTGTTATTGCATAAGTGTAATGAACTATAGGGGTATGGTTCCAGCGAGATAGACACGCCAAACCGTAAAACATTCTGCTAGAATCCGCTTTTTACCACTGCCAGCCAACACCCATGAAACGAAAACCCTCACTGCTGCATCGCCGCCCGCCGGTGAAAAAAAAACCGAGCGCATTGCCAGAGCAATTGCACATAACCGGTCTGAGCCATGAAGGCCGCGGCATCGCCCGGCACGAGGGTAAAACGATCTTTGTTAGCGGTGCACTACCGGGTGAAACCATAAAGTTTCAGCTGCTAAAGCAGCACCGCCGTTTTGATGAAGCTCACTGCACTGAGATCATCGAAGCCTCTGCAGATCGCGCAGAACCACTCTGCCCGCATTATACAAGCTGCGGCGGTTGCGATCTGCAACATCTTGCACCTGTAGTGCAACTCGTCACTAAGCAAGCATTAGTGCTAGACCAGTTGCAGCGGTTAGGTGGAGTCGTACCGGAACAGGTTGAGGCCGCGATAGAAGGCCCTCAGTGGAACTACCGGCGTAGCTGCCGCATTGGTATCAATCAACGCCAGAAAGATGGTAGCGCCCTGGTAGGCTTTCGCCGCAGAGGCAGTAACAAGCTCACAGCAATTAGCACCTGCGCGGTAGCAGAACCAGAGATAAACCTGCTACTTAAAGGCCTGCCTGATGCCCTCGCCTGTGCAGATCAGTTCAGGCAGATTACCCATGCAGAAGTTATCCTGGGTGACGACACTGGCATACTGCTGCTTAGGGTCAAAAAAGCCTTGCCGGCGACTTTGCTACAGGCATTGAAAAAGCTGACGACTGAAATCCAGCTCGGGCTGTGTTTACAGCATGATGATGGTGAGATAGTCGCTGTTGGCAACTTCCAGCCAATACTTGACTACGCGTTACCCAGCTTCACTATCAAGCTGCAGTTTGCTCCAGGTGACTTTATTCAGATCAATGCCCAGATCAATCGAGCGATGGTAGATCGTGCCCTCAACTGGCTGGCAATAGAAAGTCATGAACGCGTGCTGGATCTCTTCTCCGGCATCGGCAATTTCACCTTACCCATGGCGACCCAGGCAGATACCGTTGTAGGAATTGAAGGTGCCGACAATATGGTCGCGCGCGCGCAAGCCAACGCGCAACTTAATCAGCTTAATAATTGTGAATTCTACCGAGCAGACCTGAGTGCTGATTTAAGAGCTCAACCCTGGTTCAAGCAGGGGTTTGATAAGATACTGCTGGACCCCCCTCGCACCGGAGCAGCAGAGCTGATCGAACAGATAGGCCATTATCAGGCGAAGGCAATTCTATATGTATCCTGTAATCCTGCCGCACTCGCCAGAGACGCTGCCGCACTCGGCAAACAAGGTTATAAACTAAAACGCTTTTGTGTCATGGATATGTTTCCGCAAACTTCACATATCGAATCTCTGGCCCTGTTTGAGCGCAATTGATGTCAATCGAAGTGCTCTACCAGGATCATGACCTGATTGCGATCAATAAACCGGCCGACCTGCTATCAGTTCCCGGACGCGGGCCAGACAAACAGGACTGTGCATGGCGCCGTGTGCAACAGCAATTCCCGACTGCACGCGTGGTACACCGTCTGGATTACGCCACGTCCGGCATTCTGTTATTTGCCCTGCATCTGGACGCTCAAAGAGGCCTGAACCAAGCATTCCAGCAACGCCTGACCGACAAGCATTATATCGCCGAGGTCAGCGGTCAATTGCAAGCCGATGAAGGCAGTGTTGATCTGCCTCTGCGCTGTGACTGGGAGAACCGCCCGTTACAGATAGTCGACTTTGAGCAAGGCAAACAGGCCCTCACCCACTGGCGCAAACTGAATGACACTGCCGAGGGCAGCAGAGTCCGTCTACACCCGATCACCGGCCGCTCCCATCAACTCAGGGTGCACATGCTGGCGCTGGGCCATCCGATAATAGGTGACCGCTTTTATGGTCATGAAAGATGTAAAGCCGCCGCCGACCGTTTGCTGTTGCATGCAGAAGCATTGCAATTGCCACACCCCATTACCGGCAAGCCACTGCAGCTGTTTACGGCCAGTCCGTTTTAGGGAGCCCACGAATAAATCCAAAACACCTCTGGCTTTCAGGGCAATTTGAGATCAAGGCAGCGATTACAGGCATGCCGGTTGCCTGTCGAAAATCGGTAACGCAGAGAAAGTCTTGGGCTTGTTCGCAGGTTCCTTAGTTAACCACCCGCATCGGTCGACCGCCAACAAATGCGCTAATATTCTCCGCCGTTTGTTCGATAATTCGTTGCCTCGCTTCAAGACTGCCCCAGGCAATATGCGGTGTAATAATAAGATTTGGCAGATCCAGTGCTAACAAAGGGCTACCGGTTCGTGGCGGCTCAGTGGTCAAAACATCAGTAGCAACACCACCCAGATGACCGGATAATAATGCAGCCGCAACAGCGGCTTCATCCATCAGCGGACCACGGGCAGTATTGATTAAATAACTGCCAGGCTGCATCAGCGACAACCTGTCAGCATTGATCAAATGCTGTGTCTCAGGCGTCAGCGGGCAATGCAGCGATATCACATCCGCCTGCTGGAATACCGTATCCAGCGGTAGACGACCCTCCCTGCAGGTCTCGCTACCTATGCGTTCCGCCACCAGAATCTGCATACCAAACGCCCTCCCCAGCAACGCCACCGCCTGTCCTAGGTGACCATAACCAATGATGCCAAGCGAACGACCACTCAGTTCTCTTATAGGATAATCAAGAAAGCAGAACTGACCCGACTGCTGCCAGCGCCCCGTCTTAACTGCCTGATGATAAGGTAGTAACTGGGTATGCAGTGCCAACATCAAAGACAGCGTGTGCTGGGCAACCGCCTCCACGCCATAGGCGACCGCATTGCATACCGGCACTCCCTGTTCTCGCGCCGCTGACTTATCCACCACATCAGTGCCAGTAGCAATCACACAGATTAACTTTAACTGTTCAGCCTGAATGATATGTTCACGGTCGAGTGGCACCTTATTGGTAATCACCAGATCATAGCCCTGGATACGTTCAGCCACCTGATTGGCTGACGTCAACATATGCGTGTCCAACTGGTCCAGCTGCGCCCGAAGTGGTGCCAGATCGATATCCTCCATACTGGCTAAATCAAGTATCACACCACGCATGTTACACACTCCTTAATCCTGCTTGTAAGCCATACAGTTAATTGTAAAGCCGTCTCTGACAAATATGTTTTAAGTTCTTTTTCCCTGCCGCAATGTGAATTATTTATGACATGCTGGCGGATGCAGAAGCGATTTGCTAAAAAGGAAAATGTATATACATTCGATGTACTTCATATAGTCATTGGTGCTGGCTGCGAATCGCTGTATTCTGCACACATTACGTTGGTTCTAAAAGGTAACGACCGTGGGCAGATCGAATAAAGCGATGAAAAAAAACAGTCAGTTAGTTATTCGAATCAATGATCAAGAACGCGATCGTTTTGTATCATTGTGTGAAGAGCTGGACACCAGTGCCGCCCGTGAAATACGCCGGTTTATACGAAATTATCTCGCTGCGCATGAACAACAGGCAGACGCCTGACAACAGTGCATTTGCAGTGCTTACTTAATTTACTGACCACAGGACCTTAAGATGGCTAAAGTAAAAAAACTCAAAAAGCAGATCAAACTACGTTCCGCCAAAATTGCCAAGCAAGAAGGTAAACTGAAGAAACTGAAAAAACTGCTCAAAAAAGCGAAAAAATAATAGCCCGTATCGCACGCATAAAAAAAGGGGCTGCATCGCCCCTTTTTAAGATCTGTTGCTTATCAGCCCTGCTTACTCAAGCCATCCTTAACATCCCACAGAATCTCTTCTGCCACCACAGCCGGTGCTGAAACACCTTCCTCTGTATACACGCTAAGGTATGCACCGGAGCGGGTACGTGTCAGTTTCAACTGATACAAGCCAGTATGCTCAAACTGACCAGTGGTCTGATTGTAGATACCCGCATCGTCACCGCCACCAAACACGTAGATTGGCTTACCGCCAAACCAGATCTTATAACCTTTCTGGTTGGCTTTATCATTAGGGTCACTCAGAGGGTCGATAGCATCCGGGTCAGTATTCTGCAGTCGAGCCAGGGTTTTACCAGAGCTATAGCTGATGCCATCTGTCTCTCCATCACTCAGACCCAAGGCTTCACCCAGTGCACTGGTAGAGAAAGTGATAGGACCTCGATCCGAGTGCAACCACTCGAAAAAACCAAGATCTTCTGTTTCTTCAAATGGTGTAGAGGTGGTGTAGGTCATATAAAAATAACCCACGTCAGCATCCCGGGTTCCCACATCGAGATCCGCCTTATCCAATGCGGCGCTGACAAGGTCCCAGGCCTGGGCTATCGGTGCATCGATTTTCAGTACCGGGTTACCACGGGAGTCGCGGCCTAACTGGGTGCCACCACGATGCTTCTCCTGAAAGGCAACCAGACTTTGCGCACTGCGCTCCCCGGTCGCTTTACTCAGATAACGCAACATTTCGAACATCATGTCCGACTTGTAACTGACATCACGTGCCTGGTTAGCCCAATCAACCTCAGACACCTGTTCTTCTGCCGCAAAACGAATATGGCGCATAGAGATGCTAGTACGGTCTGACGCACCAACCACTGGATTCAACCGAACTTGAAGCTTATCCTTGGTCGGTCCCGGGATATCCTGAAAAGTCAGACGTTTAATCCAGGTATCAACAAAACCAAACTCTTTGGCCTCATTGCTGATCCATTCCGTTTCCATCAACCCCTGTCGCGGTTTGGTGTCGGACAGCTGAATACCATTAAACGACCAGAACTCAGTCAGCTTGACCCAGACATTGGTGATACCTTCATCCACCACGATCAGTTTTTCACCTTCGACCCGCTTCAGGTTTACCGCATCGCTGCCGGATTCGGCATAGAAAAACTCAGGCCTTGGTACCTCGAAATCGCCCACCCGGGCAGAGCCAACTTCACTGACCTGAGGAATCTGAAGAGAATCCTCAGTAACACGCGCATCAAGGTGAGACGGTACACTCAACCGTTTGCCCTGCTCCGCGTTTTCATAATCCTGACTACGGTCGCGAACAATACCTTTTTCACCGTAGATCGGATTATTATCGATAACACCACAGGCGCTGAGCGTCAGGGCAGTAAGGGTTAGGGCAAGGATCTTTTTCTGCATCTCAACCACAACTTAAATTATTTTGCTGGAACGCAGTGCTTCCCGCACTACTTCATGATACTGCTCGGCCAGAACAGTCAACGGCAGACGTATACCCTGTTCCATCAAGCCCATTTCAGCCATTGCCCATTTCACCGGAATTGGGTTCGCTTCGACAAAGAGTTTTTCATGTAACGGCATCAAACGCTCATGCAGAGCACGGGCATCATCTGCCTGACCCGCCAGACCAAGACGACAAAGCTCAGACATCTCTGCCGGTGCAACGTTCGCGGTCACAGAGATATTGCCGTGACCGCCAGCCAGAATCAGTTCAATCGCTGTCGCATCATCACCGGAATAGATCGCAAACTCTGCCGGGCAGTGCTCAATCAACCAGCGCGCCCGATCCAGATCACCAGTTGCCTCTTTCACACCAATGATATTGGGCACATTAGTCAGGCGCAGCACCGTTTCCGGCAACATATCGCAGGCGGTACGGCCAGGCACATTGTAGAGAATCTGCGGTACATCAACGGCTTCAGCCACGGCTTTATAGTGCAGATATAAGCCTTCCTGAGTCGGCTTATTATAATAAGGTGTAACTAGCAGGCAGGCATCCGCACCGGCTTTTTTCGCCTCAGCGGTTAACTCAATCGCTTCAGTAGTCGAGTTGGCACCGGTACCGGCGATAACCGGAATGCGCCCCGCGATACGGTTGACGACCCGCTGAATCACCGCACAATGCTCAGAACAATCCAACGTCGCCGACTCACCTGTTGTACCAACAGCAACAATAGAATCAGTGCCCTTCTCCAGATGCATATCCACCAGTTTGTCGAGGTTATCCCAGTCGACATCACCGTTAATATGCATCGGGGTAACAAGAGCAACAATGCTGCCAGTAATCATGCTTTTCTCCATCGCGAGAGGAATCGGTTTCAGGCAAGCGCCAAAAGTACTCTGACCCCGGCGCTATTACAACCTTATCATCCGATCCTGATCTGGTATCGTATTAAAAGGGACGTTATTTTAACGACTTTCCCCTATATTGAGTAGCCATCTAAACGACATCTAAGGAAGCAACATGAGCAGCATCAGCCTTAATCAGCCAATACCTGATTTCACCGCAAAGGCCACCAGTGGCGTCGAGTTTTCACTAAGTGCATTACATGGCCAGCAGGTTGTTCTCTACTTCTACCCGAAAGACAGCACACCAGGCTGCACCACTGAGGGTCAGGAATTTCGCGATGCGATAGATGCGTTTGCCGATGCCAACACCCAGATCTTCGGCATTTCACGCGATAGCCTGCGCGCGCATGAGAACTTTAAGAGTAAGCAGTGTTTCCCATTCGAGTTGATCTCTGATCCTGACGAAACCGTCTGCAAGCTGTTTGACGTGATCAAGCTGAAAAAACTGTACGGCAAAGAATATATGGGGGTCGACCGGTCCACGTTCCTGATTGATGCCGAAGGCAACCTGGCTCAGGAGTGGCGCTCGGTGAAAGTAAAAGGCCATGTAGCTGAAGTACTGGCAGCTGCCCAGGCGTTAAACAACGCCTGATGCAGCAACGAGTCATTACTGAGGCAGTTCAGCGTTCGGCGGCTCTTCAGTAATGACCTGATGAGCCCTTGGCCAGGCATTCATCACCGCTTTTAACAGGGTCGCCAGTGGGATCGCGAAAAACAGCCCCCAGAACCCCCATAGCCCGCCAAATAACAACACCGCCACAATAATCGAAACTGGGTGCAGGTTAACTGCTTCCGAAAATAGCAATGGCACTAACACATTGCCATCCAGCGCCTGAATAATCGCATAGGCCAACATCAGATACATAAAATCACCGCTCCAACCCCACTGGAAAAAAGCAATCAGAGCAACCGGAAGGGTTACCAGAGCGGCACCAATATATGGAATCAGCACAGACAGCCCGACCAGCAGGGCCAATAGTGCTGCATAGTTAATTCCCAGTAGCAGGAAGGTGACATACGTCACCGAGCCAACAATCACAATTTCAATTGCCTTGCCACGAATATAATTAGCAATCTGCTGATCCATCTCTACCCACACCTGAGTCATCATGACCCGTTTTTCGGGCAAAAAACCGACCCACCAACGTGCGATGGATTTACCATCCTTGAGAAAAAAGAACACTAGGATAGGCACCAGTACCAGATAGATCAGCAGCGCGATAATATTGGTAATGGAATTCAGAGAAAAGGTGACCAACCACTGACTCATCTTTGACAACTCACTGCCGGCCAGGTTAGTCAAATCTCGCACCTGCTCCGCAGAAATGACACCGGGAAACTTTTCCGGCAACAGCAACAGTACAGTCTGCACTTCGGCCATAATGCGCGGCAATTCATTAAACAGATTTACCGCCTGTTGCCAGGCCAATGGCATAACAATGAATAAGAATGCCATCAGGAAGCCAATAAAGGCCAGAAACACCAAAATCACCGCAGGTGTATGAGGGATCTTCCAGTCATAGAGCCGCTCTACACCGCCCTGCATCAAAAACGCTAGGATAATGCCCGCAAAAACCGGGGCAAGGGTCTGACCCAGGGTGATAATCACCACCAAGGCCCCTGCTAACAGGAGAAATAGCAGTAACGCCTCTTCATCCGAGAAATATCGCTCAATCCACTTGCTAAAAATCTTACGCATGAGCAGGTCCTAATAAATAAAACAGTATCGGTCCTTGCCGGTTACACTAACCTCGGCGGATGATATAGGTATAGGGTTCCGATTTGGTGAACATTTCCAATAACTGGTGGTCTGATTGATCCGTATATGCCTTGATATCGCGTATCGATCCCGGGTCAGTTGCCAGCAATTGCAATACTTGTCCCGGCATCATGCTATTCAACGCCTGCTTAGCTTTAAGCAGTGGCAAGGGGCAACGTAAACCTGAGGCATCAAGTACTTGATCTATGGAATATTCAGACATGAAAAACACTGGTTGTAGGGAGACTCCAACTTCCGCACTATATACCAGAGCCAAGGGATTAGCACCGGGTATAAGACGAATTTATGGTTAAACGCACATTTCAGTTTCTGATTTTCGGGCTGCTTAGCCTGAGCTTTCAGGCCAGCGCCGATAATGCACTGCCGGACATTGGCGGCGCTGGCTACAGTGTCATCACCACCGAGCAGGAACATAAACTGGGTGAGGCCTGGGCCCGCATGCTGAGGGGTAGCGGTCGGCTTTATGAAGATGCACTGGTAAGCCAATACCTGGAAGACCTGACCTGGAAGCTGGTCACCTATAGCGAACTGACAGATCGGCGCCTGCAAATTATCGTGATTGATAACCCCACGTTAAATGCCTTTGCTGTACCCGGTGGCATTATCGGTATTCATGCCGGTCTGTTGCTGCATGCAGAGAATGAAGCCCAACTCGCCTCAGTGCTGGCCCATGAACTTGCCCACCTGAGTCAACGGCATTTCGCAGCCCAGCTTGAAGCACAACGCCGCAATTCACCCTTGATGATTGCCTCTATTTTGGCCAGCATTCTCATTGCCGCAGCTGACCCTGAAGCCGGGGTCGCGGCTATGCAATCCTCCATGGCGGCCTCAGTATCTTCCCGCCTCTCCTTCAGTCGCCAGAACGAACGCGAAGCAGACTATGTTGGCATGCAGACTCTGGCCGCATCCGGTTATGATCCAAAAGCCATGCCGCAAATGTTTATGCAGATTCAACAGACCACTCGATTTAGCCGCACCCCGCCGGAGTTCTTGCTGACCCACCCTATTACCCAGTCACGTATTGCCGAGAGCCAGAACCGCGCCGCCAACCTGCCGTCTGGCCAGCGTAGCAGTAACAGTATCGATTTTAATATTGCCCGCGCCCGGATCCAGGCACGTTATGCTGACAAGCTTGGTGAGTTACATGCCCATTACCAAACTGAAATGACAGCACCTTCCGATAGCCTGCACTATGCATTGGCATATACTGCCATGCTGCAGAACAACTTCAGCACAGCCAAACAGCACCAAACCCAATTCTCTCAAGCCTTTGAACAGCAACTGCCCAGCCGCCTGCTATCCGTTGAAATTCTGCTAAAACAAGAAAAATTGCCACAAGCCACCGCGGCGCTTGAAACGCTGTATCAGTTATATCCGGGAAATCAGGCGGTGGCGTATCTTTACGCACAGAGCCTCACCAAATCCAACCAGCCAGCAAAAGCGGTAAAAATATACCGCAACTACCTGGACGACCATCCACGGGATTCGCGGGCATGGTACCTATTAGCAGAAGCATACGGTTTAGCGGGGGATATTGCTGGCGTGCATCAGGCAAGAATTGAATACTTCCTGCAGACCGCCAATGTCGATCAGGCGCTACAACAGATCGACTTTGCCATGCGCGAGAACGGACTGTCCGAGTATCAGAAGGCACGGCTTGAGCAACAGAAGCAAGAAGCACTCAGGGTGAGAGATTCACTGAAGATGGACTTTTAAGCCACCTTCAGTGATTAATGTTAACGTTTAAGGCTAGCGGAGAAATCCAGCATACGCTGCAGTGGACGGCGTGCATCTTCAATCAGCGCCGCATCCACCAGGATTTCATCCTGACCTGTTTGCAGCGCGTGCACCAGGTTATCCAAACCATTCATTGCCATCCATGGGCAGTGTGCACAGCTCCGACAAGTAGCGCCACTGCCGCCCGTAGGCGCTTCAATAAACTGCTTGCCCGGAGCGGCCTGGCGCATCTTGTAAAAGATCGCTTTATCCGTCGCCACAATAAACTGCGGGTTAGGTAGGTCATGCGCGGCCTGGATAAGCTGACTGGTAGAACCAACAGCATCAGCAATATCTACCACCGCGTCAGGTGACTCCGGATGCACCAGAATAGCCGCATCAGGGTAGACCTGTTTCAGGTCCAGAATACCCTTGGCCTTAAACTCTTCATGAACAATGCAGGCACCATCCCACATCAGCATTTCAATTCCGGTCTTGCGCTGAACATAGGTGCCCAGATGCTTGTCCGGAGCCCAAATGATTTTTTTGCCCTGATCCGCCAGATGCTCAACCAAAGGCAAGGCAATACTCGACGTCACGACCCAGTCGGCACGCGCTTTAACTGCAGCCGAGGTATTGGCATATACCACCACTTCATGATCGGGGTGCGCATCGCAAAATGCAGAGAATTCATCAATCGGGCAACCGATATCTAAGGAACAGGTCGCTTCCAGCGTCGGCATGAGAACCCGCTTTTCCGGGGTCAGTATTTTCGCTGTTTCGCCCATAAACTTAACACCCGCCACAATCAGGGTACTGGCGGAGTGCGCATTACCAAAGCGGGCCATCTCCAATGAGTCCGAGACACAGCCACCGGTTTCATCTGCTAACTCCTGTAACAGTGCGTCGGTGTAGTAATGAGCTACTAAGCAGGCATCCTTTTCCTTTAGCAACGTTTTAATCTGCGCTTTATAAGCAGCTACCTGATCTGATGTCATATCAGATGGCAGATGCTCTTTCGCGAAGTGCTCCTGCACCAAAATCTGGTCGGAGATATCCTGTTTACTTAACATGGCGGGCCATCAAACGTTAAAAGGTTGGTACGGCTTTCAACTGATGGACATCCAAGCTTACTTGTTGTTCCAGTCAGCGAAGCAGGCAAAAATGGCCAGGTCTGTCACAACCTGTTCATCAGGGTAAATGGTGGGTCGTATAGGATTCGAACCTATGACCAATTGGTTAAAAGCCAACTGCTCTACCGACTGAGCTAACGACCCGAGTAATAAGTGGCGTCATATTACCGATGCAAGCGGCAAAATCAAGATCAAGCGTAATGCGTGGGATCACTCAGACCTGCTGCTGCAAACCCCTGGGCTCGCAAACGGCAACTATCACAACGGCCACACGCACGTCCCGCCTCATCCGCCTGATAGCATGAAACAGTATCAGCGTAATTTAGACCCAATTGGGTACCCGCAACAATAATTTCATGTTTTGTCATGTGTATCAGTGGTGTTTCAATCCGAATAACCTGCCCTTCGACACCTCGCTTAGTTGCCAGATTGGCCATGGTTTGGAAAGCGGCAATATATTCCGGACGACAATCCGGGTAACCTGAATAATCCACGGCATTCACACCGATATAAATCGCATCAGCATCCAATACTTCGGCCCAACCCAGTGCTAAAGACAAAAACACGGTATTCCGCGCCGGCACATAAGTCACTGGAATGTCATCACTTAACTGGTCTGGGACAGCAATATCATGATCGGTTAAAGCAGAACCGCCAAAGTCTTCCAGGTGTAAACGAATCACCCGATGATCGGCAACTGAGAGCTGAGCGGCAACCCTGCGAGCAGCATTAAGCTCTGTTAAAGAGCGCTGACCATAATCGAAGCTGAGGGCAAAACATTGATAACCCTGATCATTTGCCAGAGCCAGCGCGGTGGCCGAATCCAGACCACCGGAGAGCAGTACTACTGCTTTTTTTTGAATCCCTTGGGACATGAAACTACCTGTTCAGGGGAGGCGTTTGAACTCTTGCGCCAAGCGCGCAGCAGAGGAATCCGGGTATTGCTTTAACACCAGATCAAGATACTGACTGGAGCGAGGTGCATCACCTAACCGGTCATATACCACAGCCAATTTATAGGCTGAATCAGGTGCTTTGCTACTTTGCGGGAAGTCATTCAGTACAGTACTGAATGCATCTCTGGCGGACTCAACGTCCTGTTGTACCAGATAAACTTCACCTAACCAGTAATGTGCATTTGCTAAACGAGGGCTTTGTGGGTACTGCTGCACAAACGCCTGAAACGCAGAAATGGCCGGCGCATAAGCTTTGTCACGTACTAAAGAAAATGCCTCCCGGTAAGCACGCAAATCAGCGTCCGGGGTAGCAGCATTAGCGGTAACTGTCGGCTGCGGTTCTGGCACGGCACTGGTTGCGGATGCGGGAGCTGAACTTGACGGCAACGCCGCCGCAGGCGCGGCTACCTCAGCAGCATCATTGGCAGCTAAAAGTACGGAGAGGCGTCGGTCTAGATCACGGTAACGGTCCAGCTGCTCCTGCTCCATCTGTTTCAAACGGTAAGCCTGTTGCTCTACCTGACCGCGCAGACTGCGCACCTCATCTTGCAGCTGCTGAATCAACATCAACATCTGACCAGACTGAGACATCGGCTGCGGCGGTGGAGTAGCAACATTTACGGTTGAGCTGTCACGCTCAGCACCCAGTTCAATGACTGGTACCTCTTCAGCACAAGCCATGGCACTGCAAAGCAGTGCCAGACCCGCAAAGGTAAGTTTTTTTGCGCAGTTCATTAATACTTAACGCGCAGTGTATTTCAGTTCTACACGACGGTTCTGGCTCCAGCTACTTTCGCTGTGACCAACTACGGCTGGTTTCTCTTCACCAAAGCTAACAACTTCAACCTGGCCACCAGAGACACCGTTCACCTGCATAAAGCGGGAAACGGACAGTGCCCGACGCTCGCCCAATGCAATGTTGTATTCACGCGTACCGCGCTCATCAGCATGGCCTTCGAGTACAACGCTAGCAGATGGGTTCTGAGACAGATAAGCCGCGTGCTTCTCAAGGTCAGCATAGCTTTCAGCTTTCAAAACTGACTGGTCAAAGTCGAAATAAAACACTGTACGCAGGTTTGCCAGATCTTCGATGGTAACACCTGTTACATCGGAACCCACACCAACGCCCTGAGTGGCACTGCCATCAGTATCGGTAGCGGTTTGCGCTGTATCAGTTGTAGAAGAAGTACTACAACCCGCAGCCCATACAACGCCGAATGCCAGTGCTGCTGCTTTTGTTAATTTGGAAGTACGCATTTATGACTCCTGTATCCTACTGATTATTCAGCAGTAATGTGGTTGCAAGCCGCCCATGTCCTATAGCAGCTGATAAATTAAAGTCTTATTGCATTTATTGCAAGTATGAACTCCACGCAGGCTCACGGACATCCCCTGCAGGAGCGGGTAGCAAAAAGCGAACACGGCCATCCAACGTGACCCCGCCCAGCACGCCACGGGTGCCTTTTTGGGTCGCATAAAGAATAATACTGCCATTAGGCGCAATGGTTGGAGACTCATCAAGTAGTGTGTCGGTCAGCACATCCAGACGCCCGTTTTTCATATCCCGAACCGCAATATGGAACTGGTTATCACCCCCCCGGTGCACCAACGCCATAAAGCGTCCGTCTGGGGTCAACTTACCACTGGCATTATAGTTACCTTCATAGGTAATACGCTCGATATCACGATTCGCCAGACGAATACGGTAGATCTGAGGCTGACCACCCCGGTCGGATGTAAAAATCAATGATTGGCCGTCAGGACTCCAGCTCGGCTCAGTATCAATCCCGTAATGATGGGTAATACGGTTAAGCTGACGTGACCGCAGGTCGAGCACATACACCTCTGGATTACCGTCCTTTGATAGAACCAGTGCCAACCGGTTTCCATCAGGCGACCAGGCCGGGGCACCATTCAACCCACGGAAAGACTGTAATTTTTCCCGTTTACCGGTCGCCAGATACTGAATATAGATCGCCGGCTTGCCGGATTCGAATGAGACATATGCCAGTTTGGAACCATCACGCGCCCATGCTGGTGACATGATAGGCTGGTCCTGCTCGCGAATCGTTATTGGCCGAGCACCATCGGCATCGGCCATCTGTAACTGATAATTCACCTTACCATTACCAAACTGCTGCGCCGTAACGTAGACAATACGCGTCGAGAAAGCGCCCCGGACCCCGGTGAGCTTTTCATAAATCTTGTCGGATATGTAATGAGCGATATCGCGCAGGTTGTTGTTATTACCCGTCACCCGCTCCATCAGCATGCGCTGCTGTTTCAATACATCGTATAACTCAAATTCGACCCGAATCTGTCCATTTTCAATGGCTTGCTGACGGCCGATCACCAGAAACTCAGTGCCCCCTACCCGCCAGTCGCGATAAAACACCTGATTCTGCTGACTGGGAAAGCTCAGCATATTGTCCCTTTGCATCATACTAAACAGGCCAGTACGGCCAAGATCTGCAGAAACAATCGCAGCCAGATCTTCCTTAAGAGCGAAACTGCCATTCCAGGCAAAAGGCACCACTGCAATCGGTGTGGGTTTATCGACCCCCTGAGTGATCTCAATGGTGAGGTCTGCCTGTGCTGTTACTGAAACCAGCAGCATGGTCAGGCTGATCAGCATACTTCTAAAAATGTTTACCACCGCAAGTCCTCCGGTCTGAATCGCAGGGTGAATCGTCTGTAATAACGGTCAAATACCACCGGGTCGAGTTGTTGTAATTTCTCGAACCGGTCAACCCGCTGTACCGCCCTGATAGCGTCCTCATCAATGCGGCTATCACCGCTGCTGCGGGTTACCTGTACATCCACCACTTTTCCGGTGGGCAGCAGTGATATCGAAAGTTCGATCACAATTTCATTGCGCGTACCTGGGGAGCGACGCCAGTTTCTGGAGATCAGCTCCTTGATGTAGCCTTCATAGGATGCTGCCGCCTGACGCTGCGACTCGGCCCGACGGGCAGCTTCTGCCTGTTTGACTGCCAGTTCCTGTGCCTGACGTTGCTGCTCTTCACGCTTACGCTGTTCGGCCTCAGCCTGTTTGCGTTTCTCGTCTGCCAGTCGTTTTTGCTCAGCGTCAGCTTGTTTCTTCGCTTCCGCCTGTTTACGTTTACGCTCAACTGCGGCTTTTTGCTTCGCTGCAGCTTCAGCTTTCTTCTTCAGCGCCAGCGCTTCCTGTTTCTTTTTTTCCGCTAAACGTTGCTTCTCTGCAACGGCTTTTTGCTTTGCTGCCTCAGCCGCTTTTTTCTTATCTGCCCGACGTTTATCTTCTTGCTGCCGTTTTAACTCAGCCTGACGCTGCGCCTCTTTCTGGCGCTCAAGTGCACGCTTTTCCTGTTGAGCTTTCTGCTGCGCCTTGGCTTTGACTTCTTCCAACTGCTGAGCTTGTCGCTCAGAAAAATCCACCAGCTGCGCCTGAACATGACGTGGCACCTGACGATGTTCGGGTTCTGTCATAAACCAGCTTTCAGCCAACAGCACAACCACAACCATATGCAGCAATGCTGCAAATACGGAGGGGATCAGATAGCTAGTGCTCTTCACCAATACGGCCCTATTCTGTTACCAGACCAACACTAGGAGCACCCGCTTTCTGCAATAACACCATCAGCTGGACAACCTTGTCGTAATCCACATTTTTATCGCCCCGCACCAGCAGCATCTTTTGCGGGTTACTGGCCAATACTTTGGCTACCCGGTCGCTCACCACCTCACCTGAAATGGGAGCATCTGGACTGCCGCCAATGTCGATATAGTAAAGACCTTCTGCATCAACCGTGACGATCACTGGCTCATTGTCCTTATCATCCACAGGTTCAGCAGCGGCCTTGGGTAGTTCAACGTCCACCCCCTGGGTCAGCATCGGCGCGGTAATCATAAAAATGACCAGCAGCACCAGCATGACGTCGATATAGGGTACGACATTAATGTCGGAATTGAGTTTGCGTTTTTTACGCTGCCGTCTGACCATAACCGACTCCGTTAGTTTGAGCCGTGCAGACGACGGTGCAGAATCGCAGAAAACTCATCAGCAAAGGTTTCATAATTACCTATCAAATGGTCTACCTTGGCGGAATACCGGTTGTAGGCAATCACCGCAGGAATGGCAGCAAACAGACCAATCGC
Organism: Pontibacter sp. JAM-7; assembly: GCF_048548695.2. Lineage (NCBI taxonomy): Bacteria > Pseudomonadati > Bacteroidota > Cytophagia > Cytophagales > Hymenobacteraceae > Pontibacter > Pontibacter sp. JAM-7. The sequence continues at coordinate 213,148 of NZ_JBLYIF020000005.1, read as the reverse complement.
CGTGGCTATCAATGCTTCAGATATTCCGGGGGCAACAGAGGAGAGTGTCGCCTGATGCACATTGGCCAGTCCTCGAAACGAGTTCATGATGCCCCACACAGTGCCAAATAAACCAACATAGGGGCTGGTTGAACCGACGGTTGCCAGAAATGGCAGATGTCGCTCCAGCTTATCCTCTTCACGCGCAAGAGCAACCCGCATACTGCGCTGAATGCCGTCCATCACCGCATCACGGTCATAGTTAGTCTGCTGCGTGAGCCGGGTATATTCTTTAATACCCGCGCGGAATATATTCTCGACGCCACTATCGGGATTCGGATCATGGTTGATCTCCCGGAACAGCTGTCCCAGATCGACACCTGACCAGAATCTGTCTTCAAATTTGATCATTGTCCTGCGCGCCTGACCTAGCACACGCTGACGCTGAAAAATCATTACCCAGGAAAGAAATGAAGCCAACAGCAGGCTAAGCATTACCAACTGCACAACAAAACTGGCATTGGCTACCAGACTCCAGATCGACATTTTTTCGACCACTACACATCCCTCTCAGTGTTCGGACAGGAGAATATCTGTAACGCGTTTTGAGTCAGTTAAACTGACAAAGTTCAGGCCAAAGCTGACCATTTAATCAGCTGCAACAATACCAGTCGCGACAATATATACAAGCAAAACCCACGACGGTGACAGAGGATACTTGGCGGAAAATGAATGCGATCTGAAGGGACTAGAATTTACTTTATTATTTACTGTTAACTGCCTGACAACGAAGGCAACAACTTATACTTGGCGAAGCAACAAGCAGGCTAAGTTCAATCTCTTCACCACAGCGCACACAATGGCCAAAGCAGCCTTGTTCCAGCCGGCTCAATGCAGCTTGGCAAGCAGCGAGTTCTGTTTGAACTGAAGCTACAAACTCACTGGCGTCTTCATCCGCAATACGGCTGGAACCAGCACCAGCCATGAGCCGTCCTTGCGTTTCAACCTGGAGTTCTGAGATCAGCTGCTGGCGCAACTCCAACAATTCAGTTTTAAAACTGTTAAGTTGCTTGAGTGTGAGAAAGGCAGACATAGCGCAATCAGACCAATGTTGGGTTACAGCATCATAACCTCTGTGCTAACTGCTTATATTGACCCGTGTCACACTCTCATACGCTAAGGAAACTACGAATAAGCCCAAAACGCCTCTGGCTTTCAGGGCAATTTGAGATCAAGGCAGCGGTTACAGGCATGCTGTTTGCCTGTCGAAAATCGCTAACGCAGAGGTCAGATTTATCTGAAAGCCCCATGGGGAGCGTTCTAAAACAGCCTGCTGCTTTGTCAGGCAGCTTGGAAAGGACTTGTCATTCCACTGCGCTGCTTTTCGCGCATAAGGCGAATTTATCGCCGGCAGAGAAAGTCTTGGACTTGTTCGCAGACTCCCTAACTGAAATTGGTTTTTTATTTATCAACAACGTTTTTTTGCAGACCAAAATGACGGTAAGCATGGTCAGTTACCACCCTGCCTCGGGGGGTACGCATGACAAACCCCTGCTGGATCAGATAGGGCTCCAACACATCCTCAATGGTGTCTCGCTCTTCACTGATGGATGCCGCCAGACTTTCCACACCCACGGGCCCACCAGCAAACTTTTCAATCATTGCCAGCAGCATACGTCGGTCCAGATGGTCAAAACCCAACTGATCAACATTAAGCATATTCAGGGCTTTATCAGCAATCTCATTACTGATCACACCATCAGCCTTCACTTCTGCATAATCCCGCGCCCGGCGCAGCAGGCGATTAGCAATACGTGGCGTACCCCGGGAACGACGTGCTACCTCACGGGCACCGTCGGTATCAATTTCTGTTCCGGATAATTTGGCAGAGCGGCTGACAATATGGGTCAAGTCTTCAACATTGTAGAACTCCAGCCGCTGCACGATACCAAAGCGGTCACGCAACGGTGATGTCAGCAAACCTGCGCGGGTGGTCGCCCCCACCAGGGTAAAGGGAGGCAGATCCAGCTTGATAGAACGCGCCGCAGGCCCTTCCCCGATCATAATATCCAGTTGATAATCCTCCATTGCCGGATAAAGCACCTCTTCTACATTGGGGCTTAGGCGATGGATCTCATCGATAAACAACACATCGTTGGGTTCAAGGTTCGTGAGCAATGCAGCCAGATCACCAGCTTTCTCCAACACCGGGCCCGAGGTAGTTTTAATATCAGAGCCCATCTCATTAGCGATGATGTTGGCCAGGGTTGTTTTACCCAAACCCGGCGGGCCGAATATAAGCGTATGATCGAGCGCTTCACCACGATTCCTGGCAGCCTGAATAAAAATTTCCATTTGCTCACGCACAATCGGCTGACCAACGTAGTCGGCCAGGTTTTTAGGCCGAATAGCACGATCATGCGCTTCTTCAACAGGACCACTCAGCGGCGATATAAAACGGTCAGCTTCAATCATCTAAAACTCAACTCTTGTTATGCCCTGGCTTATTCAGGCCACCATCGCTTTCAGGGCGGCACGAATAAGATCTTCACTGGTTGCATCTGCACCCAGTTGTTTTTCAGCCTGGGCGATGGCCTTGGTCGCTTGTACGGGTTTATAACCCAGCGCCACCAGAGCGCTCTCTGCTTCAGTACGACTATCAACAGCCGCCGCTATTGTCGGCGTCAGGTCATCATGGATACCGCCTGACTCAAGACTGAACTCTGCCACATCCTGCAAGCCCAGTGTCGCCAGCTTATCTTTCATCTCGACAATCAGGCGTTCTGCCGTTTTCTTACCGACACCGGGCAGCCGGATCAATGCAGCGGTATCCTGCTGCTGAACACAGCGGACAAATTCATGGGTTGAAATACCCGACAGAATAGTAATCGCCAGCTTGGGACCAACACCATTGGCTTTAATCAGGGTCCGAAACAGCGTGCGCTCTTCACGCGCATAAAAACCATACAGAAGCTGTGCATCTTCACGCACCACAAAATGGGTGAACAGCGTCACCCGGCTGCCGCAATCGGGTAACCGGTAAAAGGTGTTCATGGAGGCCTCAACCTCATAACCGACACCGTTTACCTCTACCAGCAACTGTGGCGGATGTTTTTCAACCAGCTCACCTGTTAAACGTCCTATCACGGTTTTTTATCCTGTTCCGATTTTGGCTGATCATGTCCGGCCATAATAAACTCCGGCAGACGTAAATTGGCAAAAATTGCTGCCAAGCGCAGCAAAAAAACAATCAACGCGGCTAGGGTCAACTGCAAAGCAGGTTCCAGTATTTGATCCGCCAATACATAAAACAGCGCACCGGCCAGAGCACAAGTAGCATAGAGTGAACCATCCCGCTGCAATATCAGCGGGATCTGTCCAGTCAAAATATCCCTAATCATGCCACCGGCAGCACCAGTAATCATACCCATCATAACCACTATAATCGGCGCCAAACCGGCTGCCTGGGCTTTCTCTGCACCCAATACAGCAAACAGTGCCAGCCCCATCGCATCGAGTATCAACAGGCTGCGTTTTGGATAAGCCAGATAACGACAGAAGATAAAGGTGAACACAGCAGCCGCCACAGCGACCCAGAGGTAGTTATTATCGGCAATCCAGACCAGCGGATAGCTGTTAAGGCTAATATCACGGATGGAACCGCCGCCCAGCGAAGTAACGATTGCCAGCACCACTACACCAAAGATATCCAGCCGCTTGCCTTGTGCCGCCAAGGCACCGGCAATAGCAAACACCGCCACGCCAATCAGCTCGGCAGCATACAGTAAGCTCAGATCAGCCATTACAGGTTACGCCACGTATGTTTTCTGGTTTGAGTAGTCCCCGCAGCACGCACCAAACTGCTGCTGCTATGGGCGTGACACAGCGCAATTGCCAGGGCATCAGCGGCGTCCGCCTGCGGGATGCCTGGCAGTTTCAGGATGTGTGCCACCATGTGCTGAACCTGCACTTTATCGGCAGAGCCCTTGCCCACCACAGACTGTTTTACTTTTCGGGCTGAGTATTCAAATACCGGTAACGATGCGTTAGTGCCGGCAACAATCGCGACCCCGCGCGCCTGCCCAAGCTTCAGAGCAGAGTCGGCATTACGAGCCATAAATACCTGTTCTATGGCCATCTCCTGAGGGGTGTAACGTTGAATCACCTCAGCCACACCGGCATACACCTGATGCAACCGCTCAGCCAGCTCATCCCCCTTAATGCGAATACAGCCACTGGCAACATATTCATTACGGCTGCCAACAACGTTGATAATGCCATATCCGGTGATTCTTGAACCGGGATCAATTCCTAAAATGAGCATGACTCTCCAGTGCAAGATGCCTGAAACAAAAAAGCCGAGGATAACAGCCCCGGCTTTTTCTGTCCTCAGTTACGAGGCTTAATCGTCCATTGCAGCTTCGGGAATATTAGCGTTGTGAAAGACGTTCTGAGTATCATCGAGGTCTTCAAGCGCATCGAGTAGCTTCAGCACCTCACGACCACCCTCTTCATCCAGCTCGACTTCAGTGGCCGGAATCATGGCAACTTCGGCGTGTGCCGGTGCAAGGCCAGTTTCGACCAATACCTGTTTTACATCCAGATAAGACGGCACATCGGTAAATACATCGATAGAACCATCTTCGTTGCTAACAACATCGTCGGCACCGGCTTCAAGGGAGGCTTCCAGAATCTGCTCTTCATCAGCCCCCTGTGCAAAGCTGATCTGTCCCTTTTTCTCAAACAGGTATGCAACAGAACCGTTCGTGCCCAGATTTCCATTGTGCTTATTAAACGCTGCCCGCACACCAGCAACTGTGCGATTAACGTTATCAGTCATACATTCAACCATGATGGCGACCCCATTGGGACCGTAGCCCTCATAGGTGAGCTCATCATAGTTATCACCATCACTGCCACCAACACCACGTTGAATCGCTTTGTCGATGGTGTCTTTTTTCATGTTGGCACCCAGTGCCTTATCCATCGCAGCGCGCAGGCGTGGGTTGTCTTCTGGCAGACCACCACCCTCTTTTGCCGCCACAACCAACTCACGAATCAGCTTGGTGAAAACCTTACCGCGTTTCGCATCCTGGGCAGCTTTGCGGTGTTTAATGTTGGCCCACTTGGAATGACCGGCCATTTGGAACGTCCTCGAATCTGAGCGGAGCCGAAAGCCCCGCTGGCTCGATGCTTACTTTATTAGGGTGTTTTACGCAGTTTGATATTCAGCTCTCGCAACTGCGCGGCACTGACTTCACCTGGCGCTTCTGTCAGCGGGCAGCTTGCGGTCTGCGTTTTCGGGAACGCGATGACTTCACGAATTGAATCAGAGCCAGTCATCAACATGACCATACGATCCAGACCAAATGCCAAACCACCGTGTGGTGGCGCACCGTATTTCAGCGCATTCAACAGGAAGCCAAACTTCTCTTCGGCCTCTTCAGCACCAATACCCAGTACGTCAAATACTGTCCGCTGCATGTCCTGATCATGGATACGCACTGAACCACCGCCCAGTTCGGTGCCATTCAGCACCATGTCGTAAGCACGGGACAGGCATCCGGTCGGATTGGCTTTCAGCTCTTCAGCACTACAGCTTGGCGCAGTGAACGGGTGATGCAGTGCCGTCAGGTTGCCACCCTCCAGCTCTTCAAACATTGGGAAGTCGACAACCCACAGAGGCGCCCATTCGGACTGTAGCAGGTTCATGTCGTGGCCAACTTTGATACGCAGTGCGCCCAGCGCTTCGTTAACAATCTTCTCTTTATCTGCACCAAAAAACACGATATCGCCATTCTGGGCACCCAGACGCTGCATGATATTCATGGCAACCTCTTCACCCAGGAACTTAACGATTGGCGACTGCAGACCCTCTGCGCCTTTCTCCAGCTCATTCACTTTGATCCAGGCAAGGCCCTTGGCACCATATACACCCACATACTGGGTGTATTCATCAATGATCTTGCGGGTTAGCTCAGCACCACCCGGTACTTTCAGTGCTGCAACACGACCTTTAGGATCCTTGGCAGGGCCGGCGAAGACTTTAAATTCAACGCTTTCCATCAGATCAGCCACATCAACCAGCTCCAGTGGAATACGCAGGTCTGGCTTATCAGAACCATAGCGGTTCATCGCTTCAGAATATGGCATCTGTGGGAAGTCGCCCAATTCAACATCCAGCAGGTCATTAAACAGCTGACGCACCATAGTTTCAGCCATACCCATGATACCGCCCTCGTCCATAAAGGACGTTTCGATATCCACCTGGGTAAATTCAGGCTGTCGATCGGCACGAAGGTCTTCATCACGGAAACATTTGGCGATCTGGTAGTAACGGTCGAAACCAGAGACCATCAACAACTGTTTAAACAACTGCGGTGACTGTGGCAGCGCAAAGAAGCAACCTTCGTGGGTACGGCTTGGCACCAGATAATCACGTGCACCCTCAGGGGTAGCACGGGTTAGAATAGGAGTTTCGATGTCGAGGAAGCCGTTTTCATCAAGGAAGTTACGAATCGCAATGGTCACTTTGGAGCGAAAACGCAATTTGTCCTGCATCTCCGGGCGACGCAGATCGACAAAGCGGTTGCGCAAACGCACATCTTCACCCACCTGCTGATGCTCATCCAGCTGGAATGGCGGCGTGGCGGAACGGTTCAGAATCACCAGCTCTTTGCCAAGAATCTCGATTTCACCCGTCGGCATTTCAGGGTTAACCGTGCCTTCAGGACGATTACGCACAGTACCTTTCAGTTCAATAACAAATTCGCTACGACAAGTATCGGCTAGCTGAAAGCTATCCTGGCGGTCCGGATCAAATACCACTTGAACCAAACCCTGACGGTCACGCACGTCAAGAAAGATTACACCACCGTGGTCACGGCGACGGTGGACCCAACCACACAGAGAAACGTCTTCACCAATATGTTCTTTTCTAATGTCGCCGCAATAATGACTGCGCATAATGTCTGGTTCCTGTTTACGAGATCCGGGCACCTCCAAGGCACCCTGTCATGGTATATCTGTTGCAAAACCGACCCGACCCGTAACACCTCAGCAAATAAATTGAGGCAAAAGTGGGTTTTAGGTCGATCATAAGAGATCGCGGATTATACCTGATTTAAGCGGTGGTAACAGACCCCAGAATCCGGGGTCTTAGATAAGTCGTTCAGTGATGGGGGGCGAACTCAAGATCTCCCTGCAATAGTAATTCCAGGCGTTGGCGAATCGAGTCGATTCTTTCGCTACTGTAGGGTACCGCCGCGATTTTACCCCATACCGGCGCAGGCCAGGCAGGGTCTTTTTCATAGCGAACGACATGATGAATATGCAGCTGCGGCACCACATTACCCAACGCCGCAATATTCATTTTGCGGGCGGCAAAGGTATCCGCCAACGTTTCTGCCAAACTGGCAGACTCACGGGTAAGCTGCACCTGATCCTCGACAGACAGATGGTAGACCTCTGTCACCTCGGCACGGCGTGGTACCAGAATAAACCAGGGATAATTGGCATCGTTCATCAATAACAACCGGCACAGTGGCAAATCACCTAACACAACACAATCAGCCTGCAACTGCGGATGCAGCACAAATTCAAGCTCCAACTCGTCCATCTGATAACTCCTGACAGTGGATATAGCTTAAGTTTAGCGTTTATTGCCACTGCATGGCATCATCAGGTAATGAATCTGACCTTTCAAATATGTGATTCCATTAGCAAAATTGGCGAGTCTCTGTGGGAACAGTTTCGTACCGATGACTACCCCTTCACTCGCTATGCGTTTTTGCATGCGCTGGAAAGCAGTGGCGCCGTTTGTGCCGAGACCGGCTGGCAACCCGCACACCTGAAAATACTCGTTGATGGCGCACCGGTTGCTGTTCTGCCGATGTATCTCAAGTCTCACTCCTACGGGGAATATGTATTTGACTGGGCATGGGCCGATGCCTACCAACGTCATGGACGCCCCTACTACCCAAAGCTGGTAACCTCTATTCCCTTCTCGCCGGTGACCGGGCCCAGGTTACTGACACCGTTATCAACTGACCTGTTATTACCCCAGTTAACCATCGCTATTCCCAAAATTGCTGCAACGCTGGGTGCGTATTCCTGGCACGGCCTGTTTTTTTCTGCAGCTGAAATTAAGCAGTTTGGTAATGCGTTTTTATTGCGGCAGGACTGCCAATACCACTGGTATAACCGTAACTATCAAAATTTTGAGCACTACCTGGCACACTTCAACTCGCGCAAACGCAAAAACCTACGTAAAGAGCGGCAAAAAATCAGTCATCAGGGTGTTCAACTGACCCGCAGCACCGGCACTGACATCAGCCCCGATTCGATACGGATTTTTTACCGTTTTTATCAGGCCACCTATTGGAAACGTGGACAACGCCCTTATCTGCCGCCGGAGTTTTTTCACCAGCTACGGGAAACGATGCCTGAACAGTTACTCTTGGTAGAAGCCTGCTGTGATGATCAGCCAGTGGCGGCAGCCCTGTGCCTGCAGGACTCGCAAACACTGTATGGCCGCTACTGGGGTTGTCTTGAAGAGTTTGACAGTCTGCACTTTGAAACCTGCTACTACCAAGGCATAGACCACTGTATTGAGACTGGCCGGCAACGCTTTGACCCTGGCGCACAGGGCGAGCATAAAATTCAGCGTGGCTTTGAACCCACAACCACTTACTCTGCGCATTGGCTGCAAGAACAGGGATTCAATGAAGCGATTGCACGCTTTATCTTAGAAGAGCAGCACGTGCTGGATGAACGAATGCAGGCGCTGGCGCAACTATTGCCCTTTAAACAAGCGACAGAAAGTAATGAATGAATTTCACTTTTCGCACTTGCGTAATGATTTCAATTCATCAACTCGGAAAATAATGTGAAATATTGTCCTACAAAAGTATTAGATAAAGCGATTAACCTCTCCTAGACTTGTGTGCGACATCGCAAGATTAGCGATGCATAGATAAAAACAACAAGACAATAAAGCGAAGCCAGAGGGACAATAAATAATGTTAACGTATGAGGAATGTCTTGAATTAAGTGATCTGACAGAGGACGAAGTGGAAGCCATCGCTGAGCATGAGCATACCAATGCCATGATCGCTATGGGCTTGGGCCATTATCTGATCACTCATGACGGCGAGCAAAAGATCAAGGGAATTATCCTGGACGACATTGAAAACGCAAAACGACACCAGAACTACGCTCACGCCGAGATGCTGCATAAAGTTCTACAACATTTCATTGCCACACACCCCGAACACCATGCAACACAAGCCGCTTAGGCGATAACCCATTTCGAAAAAAGGCTCGGTTATCCGGGCCTTTTTTATGCGCGCATACACTAAACCCACTGCCCTAATTGCACAATTACAGCGCTCACCTGATCATGCTCAGACGAACACTGACTCGCTAACAATAACGTAATCAATACCGCTATGACGAAGGCAAAAATACTGGTTCTGGATAACATGCAGAGTCCCTCAGCAAGGTTACTGCTTGGATAAGCCAACACTGCAAAAATTCAACTTTTCTTCCTGTTTGCCACAACGTGCTACTATTGGCCGCCACCCCCACTGGGGTTAGCTAACTTAATTACCAAACACACCATGAAAAACAATTATTACCTGGCACTGGAGCAAGCCGCTAAAGGCAGCAGTGTCGATCTGAATGAAGCCCTAGATCAGCTTAATTTTAATCGGGACGGTTTAGTACCGGCGATTGCCCAACAACATGATACCGGCGAGGTATTGATGCTGGCATGGATGAACCGGGCATCAATTGCAGAAACCCTGCGAACAGGCCATGTCTGCTACTGGTCGCGCTCGCGACAGAATTATTGGCGTAAAGGCGAGAGTTCAGGCCATATGCAGCACTTGGTGGAACTGCGTATAGACTGTGATGGCGATGCAATTCTTTGCCTAGTCGAGCAACAAGGTCCGGCCTGTCATACCGAGCGACGCAACTGCTTTTATCTGGCCGCGCGGGATGACAACCTTACGCTGATTGCCGAGCCCCAGAAACAGGACTCATGATGCTGCCAGCACAAGCTGGGCAGAGGGCCGCTGGCGTAGACGTTCTGTATAACTGACCAAAGCCGAATAGCCGAGCATAAGTTCTCGGCTTTGCGGCATTGCCAGAAGATAATCCAACATCGGTAATAACAGTAGGTCAGCAAGGGTAAGTGTATCACCCATCAGGAACGGCTGATCTGCAAGCTGCTTTTCCAGCATCGCTAACACTTCATGCAGCCCAGGCAACGCACGCTCAACTCTATCTTCGCGTACCGTACCGCCTTCGCCTTTGGGAAAAACAAATTCAAGCAGGTAGCGCCGAATCAGGGCCTGGTCGACATAACCACTGATATAACCACACCACTGATCCAGTAGCGCTCTGTCAAACGCATCTGCCGGTTGTAGAGGATGTTGCGGATAAACCGCTTCCAGATAGCGCAGAATACTGCAGGTTTCAGTCAACACACGGCCGTCATCAATTAACACCGGTACCTTACCAAAGGGATGCAACTGAAAATGGCTGTCACTGTGCATAGCAACCGGCTCACCCTGCCACTCCATATGCTGACGGTATGGAATCGACTTTTCCTCACAGGCCAACATCAGAGTACGGACAAAAGTGCTAAAACCGGGGCCAAATATTTCAACCTTGTTCATCTGTTCCTCCTGCTGACCGGTGATGTAATACAGTCTAGCGCAATGGCGATGCCGGGCTCAGCCCCAACTGGGTAGATATCGCCTTGGCAAAGCTGATACCCAACTGACCAATCACCTGCTTCCAGGGTGCCGGACGTGGGGTGTAATCTACCAACTGCTCGGCACCCACTTTATCTCGAGCAATAGCACTGCTACTGGCAAGCCCATCCACCAGCCCCAGTTCAACCGCTTGCTCTCCGGTCCAGACTAAACCGCTAAACAGCTGAGGACTTGGTTTGAGACGATCTCCACGGCCCTGCTTAACCTGTTCGATAAACTGCGCATGGGTGGTCTTCAAAACCTCCTGCCACAGAGCTGCTTCGCCCTGATCGCTTGGCGAAAAAGGATCCAGAAACGCCTTGTGTTCACCTGCCGTGTAGAGACGACGCTCTACCCCCAGCTTCTGCATCAACTCAACAAAACCAAACCCGCCTGATACCACGCCAATAGACCCTACCAGACTGGCTTTATCGGCATAAATTTCATCTGCTGCCGCGGCGATATAGTAGGCACCAGAAGCCCCTATATCGGTGATCACAGCATACAGTGGTTTCTGCGGGTTCAACGCCCGTAAACGCTTAATCTCATCATAGACATAGCCCGCCTGAACCGGACTGCCGCCGGGACTGTTAATGCGCAGAATAACTGCTTGTGCATTAGGCGCTTTAAAGGCATCGCGCAGCCCCTGAATAATATTATCCGCGCTGGCCTCATCATCGGCACTGATGGTGCCTTTGACTTCAATCACTGCGGTATGGCTATGCGAGGTGACGCCCTGTTCAAGGTCATTACCCACCAGCAGCAAACCCAGTAATGCAAACAGATAAAGAAAGGTCAGACTCTTGAAGAAGATCCCCCAGCGCCGCGCCCGGCGTTGCTCCAAAAACAAGCCGTTAAGGGTCTTTTCAATCAATTTCCACTCACGGCTATTACCCGCCTTGGCCTGAGCTTTTTCAACCAAGGACTTGGCGGGGGTTTCGGCCGTGGCAGCGCTGTTGGTCTCTGGTTCGTTCCATGGGTTATCACTCATACAATTTCCTTACATTTACCAGCCCAAAGCAGGTGCTAACCAGGCTTCAAGTTGCATAAATTGATCGACTTTAAGTACCGGCTTGTACGGCTCTAACCGGTGTAATGGATGTGCACCATAGCTCACTGCCACCAGCCCTGTGCCGGCCCGCTGACCCATTTCGAGATCATATTCGGTATCACCAATCATTAACGCTTCGTGGGGTGCAACACCGGTTTCCTCCAAAATTTCATGCAGCATATGCGGATCAGGCTTAGAGGTCGTTTCATCTGCACAACGTGAAGTTTCAAACAAAGGTCCCAGGCCGGTCTGCTTATAACCACGGTCCAGGCCACGGCGACTTTTGCCGGTTGCTACCGCCATTCGGACACCTTTCTGGTGCATTCGTTCCAGCGACTCACGCACACCAGGAAACAGAATCATTGGCGTTTGATCAATTTCAAGAAAGTGAGCGCCATACTGACGACGCATCTCTTCAACACCCACCTGGTCAATACCGGGGATCAGTAACCGGATCGCTTCAGGCAAACCGAGGCCAATAATATTGCGTACAGCTTCGGCGTCCGGCACCGGCACATTACAATCACGTGCCGCTGCCTGCATGCTGGCAATAATTCGGTCGGCCGAGTCAATCAATGTACCGTCCCAATCAAAAATTAATAATTTGTACAAAATACTGATCCTTGGTTACGCAACACTAAACGTCCGATTGATGAACCCCAGACTCAATATTGGGTCATAAACGCAATCATCAACCAAAGCCGGGTTGCTTTAATGCTAACTGAAACGTATATTCAAATTGCATCTTTTCAGCAGACTATCCCATGCAACTAAGTCGATTTACAGATTATACCCTTCGCGTGCTGTTCTATGTTGCAGCCAACAATGACCGCCTGGTTACACTGTCAGAAATTGCCGGTTATTTTGACATATCTGTTGAGCACCTGCGCAAGGTGGTTCACGCACTTTCCAAGTCGGGGCACCTGGCAACCTTTCGTGGTAAAAATGGTGGTATCAAGCTGGCTGTAGACGCCACTGAAATAAACCTGGCTGTTGTCGTTGCGCAAACAGAGGGCAAAGAGCCGTTGATTGATTGCAGCAAACAGGGCTGCCGTCTCACCGGTAGTTGTTCGTTACAGGGAATATTGGATCGTGCCCAAGCTCAATTTATGGCTGTGCTTGAGGAATATACCCTGGCTGACCTGATCAAAAGTCCGACGATGCGACAACAACTCTTGTTAAAAGCCGTGTAACCCAAAGGGTCAGCACGGCGTTCCTGTATCAGGCGTCCGCCAACTCCAACTTCTCAGCAGAGACTAAGATACCGTTATTATCGGCGTAAACGAATTCGCCCGGACGGAATGTCACACCACCGAACGTCAGCTCAACGTTTAGGTCACCCAAGCCCCGCTTATCGGTTTTCATTGGGTGTGCACCCAGCGCTTGCACGCCGATATCAAGATCACTGATGGCATTCACATCACGAATGCAACCATAAATAATAATGCCTTCCCAGCCATTCTTGGTCGCTTTTTCAGCCAACAAATCCCCCAGCATGGCTCGACGCATAGAGCCACCGCCGTCAACGACCAGTACCTTGCCCTGACCCGGCAGTGCAACCTGTTCACGCACCAATGAGTTATCTTCAAACGCTTTCAGGGTCACGATCTCACCGCCAAACCGCTCACGACCGCCAAAATTTCCAAACATTGGCTCAACAACGCGTACCTGTTCTGGGAACTGATCACACAGTTCCGGCAATAGATCTTCCACTTTTATCTCCTTAAAGGCTGAGCAAACACCCTGATCCAGGGGTTCATAGATTAAATATTATCCGTTAAGTGTTTTACTGTGACGCAGTTGCGCCAGCAATGCCTGCAATGGATGCGGAATCTGCTGTTGATCCAGACGCTTGACCTGACTACGGCAGGAGTACCCGGTTGCAACCAACTGCGGACGGACCGCGGCATCGCTCACCAGTGGACCCCAGCTCAAATCATAGATCCGGCGGGATGTTTCAAGGTTCGCCGTTTCATGACCGTAGGTACCAGACATACCGCAGCACCCTACCGCCTCCACACTCAGGTTCAGACCGGCAGCTTCAAACACCTGTTGCCACTGCCGGATAGACGCAGCCGCCGTGGTTTTCTCGGTGCAGTGCGCCAGCAATTTGAAATCACTCGCAGCAGAGGCTGAAGCCTGACTGAAACCCGACAAGCGATCCAAATGTTGTATCAGCCACTCCTGTAGGAGCTGGACCGCAGGCAAGCCATCTTCCGCTACAGTGGTCGCATACTCCTGACGGTAAGTCAGGGTCATTGACGGGTCAATGCCCACCAGGGGGATGCCACTGCCTTCAAGTTTTTTCAACAACGCGGCATTACTGTTTGCCGCCCGGTTAAAGGCTGCCATAAAGCCATGCACATGCAGAGGTTTGCCATTCGGTTTGAAAGGCGCGACCAACACATGGAAACCCAGACCGGTGAGCAAGTCAGCCAGGTCCAGCACCAGCTGAGTTTCAAAATAACTGGTGAACGCATCCTGGACTAAAATCACCCCGTTTTCGCGCTCAACTTCGGTCAGCTGTTTCATCACTGCCGGCGTAGCAAAATCGATCCCCCGCGCCCGTAAACCGGAGACCAGGGTATTGCGACAGATTAACGGGCTATCGACCATGCCAACCTGACGTTTAAATACACCTTTCAGCAACGGCTGACTCATCAGCCAATTATAAGGGGCGGGAAACCGCGCCATAACAGGAATCATGTATTCCAGGCTGCCCACCAAATAATCCTTGGCCGGACGCAGGTAACGACTGTAATACAGTTCCAGAAAACGGGAGCGGAAATCCGGCACATTGACTTTAATCGGACATTGACCGGCACAGGATTTACACGCCAGACATGCCATCATCGATTCATGTACTTCATGGGAAAAGTCATATTCACCCTGGCGTTTTTTCAGGGTGTTTTTAATCCGTTGTGGCAGGCGGCTCAAACCAAAACCACGCTTGGCACGCTCACTTTCCAGTGCCAGATTACTGCCCTTCTGCTCCATCAGGCGTAGCCATTCACGGATCAGGGATGAACGCCCCTTGGGGGAGTTAATACGCTGACGGGTGCCCTTCCAGGATGGGCACATGGCATCATTGGGGTCATAGTTGAAACAGGCACCATTACCATTACAGAACATTGCCGAATCATAGGTGTTACGTGTGTCAACATTGATCTGGCGATCATACTGGCCACGGGTTGCCACCTGGTCAATCTTAAGCAGCTCGGCACCTTCAATGGCCGGCGCAGCAATCTTACCCGGGTTAAACTGGTTACGTGGGTCAAAGGCCGCCTTGACGCGTTGCAACTCTGGATAGAGTTCGCCAAAAAACTCAGGTGCATATTCTGATCGCACCCCTTTGCCGTGTTCGCCCCACAGCAGGCCATGATATTTCTGCGTCAGGGCAACCACCTGATCCGTTATCTCTCGAATCAAATGTTCCTGGGCTTTATCTTTCATATCAATTGCCGGGCGTACATGCAGCACACCAGCATCGACATGGCCAAACATGCCATAGGCCAGATTGCGGTCATCCAGAACCTTGCGAAACTCCATAATAAAGTCTGCCAGGTGCTCAGGCGGGACCGCTGTATCCTCGACAAATGGAATCGGCCGCTCTTCACCCTTAGCGTTACCCAGCAGGCCAACCGCTTTTTTACGCATGGTCCAGACTTTATTAATCTCTGCCGCACCATATACGACCGAATAGCCAAAACTTTTGCCAACCTCACCGGCGACCGATTGCAAATGCTGCGCCAGACGCTCAACCCGCTGGCGTAGTGCCTCGGGATCATCATCGGTATATTCCACCAGGTTGATGCCCTGGATTTCGGGCTCATCCGCTTGTTGTGGGAAGTATTGGCTAACGGTTTCCCAGACAATATCGCCCATCGCCAAATTCAGGACCTTGGAGTCGATGGTTTCGATGGAGGTAGGCTGCCAACTCATCAAATCCTTGGCATCACGCAGGGAAGCCTCAAAGCTGTCGTACTTAATATTGACCAGTGCGGCATGCTTCGGAATCGGCAGGACATTCAGCTTAGCTTCCGCAATAAAGCCCAGAGACCCCTCAGCACCACAGAGAATGTTATTAAGGTTGAAACACCCTTCATCATCCCGGATATGCGCCAGATCATAGCCGGTCAGGCAGCGGTTTAATTTAGGAAAGCGCGCATCAATCAGCTCTTTTTTATCAGTGAAAATCTGGTCCAGAACGCTATGGATCTCACCGACCCGGCCCGACTGCTGCTTAAGTGCGTTCAGCTCATCATCACTGATCGGCTTTGAGTGCCACAAGTCCCCA
Organism: Pontibacter sp. JAM-7; assembly: GCF_048548695.2. Classification (NCBI taxonomy): domain Bacteria; kingdom Pseudomonadati; phylum Bacteroidota; class Cytophagia; order Cytophagales; family Hymenobacteraceae; genus Pontibacter; species Pontibacter sp. JAM-7. The sequence goes on along the minus strand of NZ_JBLYIF020000005.1, from coordinate 197,061 downwards.
CCCAGTAGTACCGTATGCAGCTCTAAGACATGGTCGCGGGTTTTACCATACAACACAGATCCCTGACCGCTGGCATCGGTATTGATCATGCCGCCGATGGTCGCCCGGTTACTGGTGGACAGTTCAGGGGCGAAAAATAAGCCATAAGGCTGCAACGCCCGGTTCAGCTGGTCCTTTACCACACCCGCCTCAACCCGCACCCAACGCTCTTCAGCATTAATTTCAAGCACCTTGTGCATGTGCTTTGATACATCAACAATCAGACCATCGGTCAGCGACTGACCGTTAGTGCCGGTACCGCCACCGCGGGCACTCATTTTCACATCCACAAAGCGCGACTCATCCGCCAGCGCTGCGATCAGAGTCAGGTCTTCTGCATGACGCGGATAAAGTACGGCCTGTGGCAGCATCTGATAGATACTGTTATCCGTGGACAACACTATCCGGTTGGCATAATCGGCGTTCATATCACCGGCAAAGCCAGCGCTGTTGAGTTCGTCGATAAAATTGAGGTACAGGGCTTCGGTGGTTTCAACCTGTGACAGCCGCGGGATCATGGCAAACATCCTCTTTGGGTCCGGCGCACCGGAATTGTCAGTCTGCGAGCAATGATGCAGAATTGTTATTTATCAATCAAACGATAAAATTCTATAAATTAATTGATAATGTCGAATAATATCTCAATCCGCCATCTACGCGCCTTCTCTGCCATTGCTGCCTGCGGCAGTTTCACCCGAGCTGCAGATGACCTGCACCTGACGCAGTCGACCCTGACCGCGACGATTCAGCAGCTGGAGCAACAGGTCGCGCTGACACTCTTTGACCGCACCACCCGCAGGGTAATGCTGACCCGTGAAGGCGAGCAGTTTTTGCCGGTGGCAGAGAAGCTGTTATCTGATTTTGATACCGCGCTGAATGACCTGCAGGCGATATCATCACGCCAGCGTGGTCAGGTTGGCATTGCCGCCTCGCCTTCGGTTATTACCTGCCTGATGCCCGACGTGGTGCACAATTACCACCAACAATACCCTAACATTCACCTGCAGCTCAGGGATGAAAACGCTGGCGGTATTGAACTACGGGTATTGGATAACAGTGTCGATTTTGGCATCGGCGGTAACCACTCCAATCATCCAGACCTGAGTTACCAGCCACTGCTGCAAGATCGCTATGGTGTTGTACTGCCCAACACACATGACCTAGCTACCAAGGCAACACTGAGCTGGGAACAAATTGCCGCCCTGCCGCAACTGCAACTGACCACTGACAGCGGCATCCGCAGCGAATTACAGAGCCTATATCCCGACCAGAACCTGCAACTAACGCAAATAGAGGTGTCCAGCCCGGCCGCCATGGCGGAGCTAATCAGGCGGGATATGGGAATCTGCCTGTTACCTGCGCTGGCAGCCAATACCCGAGGCTTCAGTGGCCTGGTATTCAGCCCCCTGGAGCCAGAGTTTTATCGGCAAATTTATCTAATCAGTCGCCGTGGACGAGCGCTCAGCCCGGCGGCAGAAGCCATGCTGCAAAACCTATTACTCAGTTTGCAGCAACAAACCCTGCCAACCTTTGTCGAACGTATCTGATGACAACCAATCAGGGCTCGTCGTTAGCCAGGAAGAACCAGGTATCCAACACCGAGTCAGGATTCAGTGACACGCTATTAATGCCCTGCTCCATCAACCAGCGCGCCAGATCCGGATGATCTGAAGGCCCCTGGCCACAAATGCCGACATATTTGCCCTGCGCCCGACAGGCACTGATTGCCATGGACAGCAGTTTCAGTACAGCTTCGTTGCGTTCATCAAACAGATGCGCGATGACCCCGGAATCACGGTCAAGGCCCAGAGTGAGCTGAGTCAGGTCATTGGAACCGATAGAGAAGCCATCAAAGTATTCCAGGAACTGATCCGCCAACAAGGCATTGGATGGAATTTCGCACATCATGATGACCCGCAGGCCATTCTCGCCCCGTTTCAGACCATGCGCCGCCAGCAGCTCAACCACCTGCCGCGCTTCGCCCGGGGTGCGCACAAACGGCACCATGACCTCGACATTGGTCAGGTGCATCTCATCCCGCACCCGTTTCAACGCACGGCATTCAAGTTCAAAACAGTCTCGGAAACTCTCAGAGATATAGCGTGCCGCTCCGCGGAAACCCAGCATGGGGTTCTCTTCTACTGGCTCAAACGCATCGCCACCAATCAGGTGGCTGTATTCGTTGGATTTAAAATCTGACATGCGCACAATCACCTTCTTCGGATAGAAGGCTGCAGCCAGAGTGGAAATCCCCTCTACTAAGCGGTCAACGTAGAAGTCCACCGGGCTGGCATAACCGGAGGTACGTCGCTGAATTGTCTGTTGCAGCGCCGGTGGTTGAGTATCGTAATTCAGTAGTGCTTTCGGGTGGATGCCGATCATACGGTTGATGATAAATTCCAAACGGGCCAGACCAACCCCGGCATTCGGCAGAGCTTGAAAATCAAACGCCCGATCAGGATTACCCACATTCATCATGATATCGAACGGCAGTGATGGCATGGATTTAACGCAGCTAGACTGATGTTCAAAATCCAGTTTTCCTTCGTATACTTTCCCGGTATCACCTTCAGCACAGGATACTGTCACCAGCTGACCTTCACGCAAGCGATCGGTGACATCACCACAACCGACGATCGCTGGAATACCAAGCTCGCGGGCAATAATAGCCGCATGACAGGTACGTCCCCCCCGATTTGTCACAATGGCAGCGGCGCGCTTCATCACTGGCTCCCAATCAGGATCGGTCATATCCGTCACCAGCACTTCGCCCGGCTGCAATAGATCCATTTCCGTCAGATCATGCACCACCCTGACCGCACCAGAACCAATACGGTGGCCAATCGAGCGCCCTTCCGCCAGCACGTTACTGGTTTCTTTTAACAGATAACGTTCGATGACAGTCTGGCTACTGCGACTTTTAACTGTTTCCGGACGCGCCTGAACCACCAACAATTCACCAGTGTCGCCATCTTTGGCCCACTCGATGTCCATCGGGCGGCCGTAATGTTTCTCTATTTCGACGGCAATACGAGCAAGCTGCTGAACATCAGTGTCATCAATCGAGAATTGCTGCCGCTCTGCCTGGCTGACCTGCACGGTTTCAACCGGATTACTGCCTTCAGCCTGATCGGCATAGACCATCTTGATCGCTTTAGCGCCCAGCGTACGGCGGATAATGGCCGGTGCCCCCTGTTTCAGGGTCGGCTTATAAACGTAAAATTCATCCGGGTTAACGGCGCCCTGCACCACGGTTTCACCTAATCCATAAGCAGCGGTAATAAACACCACATGGTTAAAACCGGATTCAGTATCCAGGGTAAACATGACACCGGAAGCGCCGGTTTCGCTGCGCACCATACGCTGGATACCTGCCGAAAGCGCCACTTCGCTGTGCGCAAAGCCGTGGTGCACGCGGTAACTGATAGCACGGTCATTATAGAGAGAAGCAAATACCTCACGAATGGCATGCTTGACTGCGGCCAGACCACGAATATTAAGAAAGGTTTCTTGCTGGCCGGCAAAGGATGCATCCGGCAGGTCTTCAGCGGTCGCCGACGAACGCACAGCAACGGCAAGCTCTTCATTACCCGCGGCCAGCTCTTGCCAGGCGTTGGTGATTGCCTGGTCCAGCTCTGGCTGAAACTCAGCTTGCAGAATCCAGTTGCGCACCTGCTTACCCGTTTCCGTCAGCGCCTGAATATCGTTGGTATCGAGCTGACTCAGGGCATCATGAATACGTTGTTCCAAGCTACTATGCTGCAGAAAGTCACGAAACGCCTCTGCTGTGGTAGCAAAACCATTGGGCACCTGAACACCGGCACCACTCAGCTCCTGAATCATCTCCCCGAGGGACGCATTTTTACCACCAACCTTGTCAACGTCATTCATGCCAACCTGATCAAGGCGTAATACGTAACTCTGCAAAGGTCTCTCTCCTACTCTGAACCAGTGTTTACACTGCGCAAATCTGCGTATTTGGCAGTGCAATTTGTTATAGTGAGCCAAATAAAGCACATATTTCTCAGTGCCCTACTATATCCCATATAAATGTAACAAAGATGAAACGGACTGCATTTTTTATTTCCGACGGTACCGGTATTACCTCAGAAACTCTGGGCCACAGTCTGCTTGCGCAGTTTGATGGGATTGAATTTGAGCAGATCACCCTGCCCTATGTCGATACCCTGGACAAAGCAGAAAAGGTAATTCAACAAATCAATGCCGCAGCTCAACGTGATGCTGAACGACCACTGATTTTTGACACCATTGTTGACGAAGCCATCCGTAGCCGAATTTCTGAAGCAGATGCCTTCAAAATTGACGTTTTCTCCAGCTTTTTAAAACCGCTGGAGCAAGAGCTGGATGCCCGCTCAAATTACTCGGTGGGTAAGTCTCACGCCATCGTCGAACGACATAAATACAAAGCCCGTATCGACTCTGTCAACTTTGCCATCGATAACGATGATGGCGCGCGCATCAGGCAGTATGACCAGGCCGATATTATTCTGGTTGGCGTTTCTCGCTGCGGCAAAACGCCAACCTGCCTCTACATGGCAATGCAATTTGGCATCCGCGCTGCGAACTACCCGCTGACAGAAGACGATCTGGAGTTTGGCCGGTTGCCTGAATCACTGGCAGAGCATCGTCACAAACTCTATGGCCTCACCATCGACCCGTTTCAACTGGCAGCAATCCGCCATGAACGCCGATCAAACAGTCGTTATGCTTCACTGGATCAGTGTGATTTTGAGGTACGTGAAGTCGAGCGGCTGTTCAAAAAGCTGGGGGTGCCGTTTATCAATACCACCAACTTTTCCATTGAAGAGATCTCAACGCGCATCATGGCGGAGGCCGGTCTGGAACGCCGGATGAGTTGATAACAACCAGTACACTACATGAGAAACGGGGCTGAAATTCAGCCCCGTTTGAGTGTCGCACTGCAATGATGGTGGATCAGTTACAGAGCGTACAATCGGCAGTATCGTTGTCAGAAACAGGGGATCCTGACAAGACACCGGTTGCAGCCACATTGGCTGTATTAGAGAAGGTTGCTGTTTCCTGAGCAACCAATGAGCCTGCATCAATGCTGCTCGGTACATAGGTTGCTTTGACTTTGACAACATCACCCACTTTCATGACACCGGTACAGTTTGTCGCACCGCAAGCCACGTCAGAACCCAGTGGTTTCGAGATAATTGTCAGTGAGTCCGCTTTAGTATCGGTCAACAGGATATTCAGATTTTCCCGATCTGGATCAGCAGTAGCTGGGTTGGTTACCACGATTTCATTCGTAATACGTACAGCCACTTCATTAGTGGCAGTAATGAACAGTGATACACCATCATCAGCTCCATCTTTACAGGCTTTGGTCAAATCAATGTCCTGAGACAGAATCAAAGAACAACTCGCGGTAGCAATATCCGAAGCAGTCTCTTCCACCTGACCACCCGCATAATAATCACCGCTGGCAGTGACCTGATCCGAATGGCTGGTAACTGCGTTACTGGTCACAGTACCGCTATAACCTACCTGTCCATCCACAACCAAATCATCAACACCCAAGGTGAAACTGGCCTCACCGACTTCTTTGATACCATCACCATCGTCATACCAGGCATCAAAGCTGGCAGGTACCAGACCGCTACCATCAGTGGCAATATCAATCAGCGTGATATCTTCCAATGTGACATTACCCGTATTGGTAATCAGGCCTGACAAAATACCCTGGAAGGTATCACCGCCAGTCAGTGAAGCATCACAGTTTTTGGTGACATCGATGGTCGGATTCGGCGCAAAGCAGTTTGCTGTATCCGATTTTGGATCGCCAATGGGCGTGCCCACCAGAGAGTAGGCGGTTGCCTGGACTTCATCCGAGAAGTTCAGATCAGTAAGATCCGGATTATTAACTGTGTAATAACCTTCATAGCGCACGTTAGTACCGCCAGGCACAATAATGGTCGCCACTGTGGCTGTGCCAGTATTGGTTACCGGTGTATCGCCTGCGCCACCGCACTCGTCATCACCATCATCAATGCAGAATGCAGTAAAGGTGCCGTTACCACCTGCAGTAATGTCTTCCAGGTCGACTTCCAGCGAAGACACGCCGGTATTTTCCACTTCACCTGAGAAAGAGATGGTCGCAACATCATCTGTTGCATTCAGATCAGCTTCACATGATTTGGAGATCTCGAATCCACATAATGGGAAAGAGCCCAAAACAAAGTCTTTCAGCGTCGCTGTGAACGAACGAGAGCTTCGGGTTTCTGCCATAAAGCTGGCAAAACAGCTTTCAGTGCCCAGCAATTGGCTCAGGTTGATGCCCCCTTCAAAAAAGGTTTCGTAAGGGAACATACCGTCAGTGCCGTCTTTAGCTATATAAGGCCAAGGCGCATCAGTTGGGTCATTAGGGCCACCCTCTGCATTGGTGATGGCACACACCGGCAGATTGGGCTCAGTACCACACACAACACCGGTACCACCGCTGTCCATGGCGGCGCGTTTGTATAGCAAACGCAGATTTTTAGCCGCGCATTCACCCTCTACTGGGTTATTACTGGTTGCTTTAGAGCAACTGTTATCCCACATCACGATTTCAACGTAAGGAACCGCATTGTTGGCCTGAGGAAACTCAACCACAGTTAACAGGTCACCGGCGGTGATAATTTCACCCGCATCCAATCTGCCGTTGGCGGGACTGTCGTCAGTCCACACCACAGAAGTGTGTGAACCGATAAAATCCCCACCACTTGGATCAGGATCAGCCGGATCACCCGGGTCTGGATCCAGTCCGACTTCATTGACAAAGAACCACCAGCCAAAGAAGGCATCCCCCTCATTGGTGATACGGTCTGCGCCAAAGTAGACGATCAACTCACCACCGGGATTATTATATGCGGCTGCATAAGCATTGGTGATATCGTTTTTATCCGGGCCGTTACCATACTTACCCCAGCTCCACTGGGTAATGTCCTGAATATCTTTTTTACCGCCATCAAACACAGTGTAATTATCTGGTTCAGTGGCAAATGTGAACACCTCCTGCGCCCCTGATGCGGGGTTTAAATAAAGCGTTTCCCAATCATCACCGGGACTACCAGACTCCAGTGCGTTACCATCCAGCTCAAATAGGCCCTCTTCATCTACCCCTACTGACCAGGCTGGCAACCCCAGGCTGAGCAAGCTGCTTAACAGCCCAACCTGGAGCCACGTACAAACTTTTATCCGTTGCATGATCCACCTCCTGCACCCTGACACTTAACCTTAAGTGCCGGGCCTCCTTTATCACTACTTTCAGCGCCGGTGGTGCGGGTAATGTATCCGCGCAACATCTGTGCTGAACCCTGACATGCCGTCATTCAGGCACCCCGATGCCTAGCCCATACCTGCACAGGGGTGTCATTAAAGGGGTGATGGCAATTTACATACCATTTATGTACATGCTTGTTTTCAAAGCAGATTAAATAAAGACAGCCAGTTTTCTGGCGGAAAACTATCAAGGACTGTTAACACTGGCTTACCAAGCCGTTCAATAGATACCGCCTAAGCCGCACAACAACCTCAGCACGAGGGACCACAACAGCGTTGTAATGAATAATAAGCTATTGAATATGTTAACGATTTAGAATCATGAAGAATAACGGGCAGCCGTTCAACCATGTCCAGCGCAGTGTCTGGGCAAGCTGTAAAGCTGATGAAACAGGCAAAAAAAAGCGGAACCGAAAAAACGGTTCCGCTGGGTACGGAAAGAAGTGCATTATCCCCTAGTGTTAATGCTTGCTCGATGCGTCAAAATTGATATCGCGTAATTTCTGTTGATATTCACGGGTAACATCTCGAGCCTCTTCCTGAGAGGTGACGGCAGTTGGCGTAATCATAACTACCAGCTCAGTTCGATTAATGTTTTTACCTTCACTGCCAAACAACCAACCCAGTACCGGCACATGCCGCAGACCCGGCAGGCCTTGCGAGCTGCGGTCACGGTTTTCCTTAATCAGGCCACCCAGTACCAGGGTTTCACCGCTCTGCACGGCGACACTGGTTTCTATCTGGCGTTGAATGATAGTTGGCGAGTCAATACCCGACGTGGTGGTCAGATCGACATCATTTACTTCCTGTTTGATATCCAATACCACCATGCCACCGGCATTCACCCGAGGTGTGACCTCCAGCAGGACACCCGTATCCTTAAATTGAATAGTACTGGTGGTGTTCAAATTATCACTGCTGGTCGCGGTCGTTTCTGATGTACGCACCGGCACCTGATCACCCACTCGAATACTGGCAGTACGGTTATCCAACACCATCAGTGACGGTGAAGACACCACTTTCAACCGGGAATCCTGCGCCAGAGCATTGAGCAATAACCGGGTACTGGAAGCATCAAAAATTTCAAAGTTGGCCGAGGGGAAGAAATCACTCGGCGTGTCTATTGGTAACGAACCCAATGACCCGATGGCTGATTTACTGCCACCATCCAGACTGGACTTGAAGAACCATTGCAGGCCGTAACGCAGTTCATCCTGCAGCGAGACTTCAACGATGGTCGCTTCTACCAGAACCTGTAAAGGCAACACATCCAGCTTCTGAATCGCCTGTAAAACCTTATCGTAGTCATTTGCCGACGCCATGACCAACAAGGCGTTGTTTTCCTCATCAGCAATAATGCTGACTTCGCCTACCTCCAGGTTAGAACCGTCGACACCAGCATTCGCTGCCGGGCTGGTTCTGACGGCCTGAACCGGCTCCTGTGACTGTTCCTGACGCGAATCACTGTCAGGGGCACTGCTAGTGTTGCTACGGGTGCGACGACTACGATCGCCCCGCTCGGCATTGTCCGACGTACCGCTGAACAGCTCACCCAGCATACCGGCAAGGTTTTCTGCCTTACCGTTCTGGACGTAATAAACGTACATGTTTTTACCACGGACATTCTGTGAACGATCCAGTCGCTTGATCCAGACACGGGCATCACGCAAATATTTTTTCTGGGGAGTAATCACCAAAATGGCATTGAGTCGTTCAATGGGGACAAACCTTACCAGGCCCGCCAGTGGTCCATCGACCTTGTCACCAAAGATGGCATCCAGCTCTTCAATCATCACTTCGGCTTCAGCTGATTGCAGCCGGAATAAGCCAACCGACATCCCCTGTAACTGATCAACATCGAAAATACGTACAGTTTCCCGAATATTTACCAGCTCAGATGAGGTGCCTGCGACCATCAACAGGTTGCGTCGACTATCGGTCTCCATCAGCCCCTGCTTTGGTTTCAGCGGTTCTAAAATTTTCATCATCTCGCTAGACGCGATATAACGCAGTGGCAGTATCAGCAACTGGTAGCCACTGCCAGGCGTTAAGCCAGCACCGGGGGTAACACCGTTTAACGCACTGTCAGCTGGCAAGACTTCGTAGAAGTTATCGGTCTTGAGTAATACCGCGCCGTTGATATGCAGCAATGTTTCTAATGCAGGTATCAGTTCATCCCGGGTCAGGGGTCGGCTGGTTTGCAGGTTCACCGTACCCCGCACCTGTTCATCCATGACGTAGTTGGCCTGCAAAATATCGCCAAGCACCGTTTTAATCACTTCCGAGATTTCGGCGCCCTGAAAATTCAGCGTAATTTCGCCTTCTGCGTCGGCAACCGGTTTTAAGGTCGGGCTCTTCAGGTCAACCATGACACCCGAAGATTCATAAATTTCTGCTTCGGGTGCGCTCTGATTGGCCCCAGTACTGGACTGGTTCTGAAACCGCGTCGCAGTGCCTGACCGATTCGTTACCGTAGTTGCCCCGGCGGGTGTGCTGGTAACCTGTATTTCGTCCTCAGGGCTATTCCATGGATTGTCCAGCGTTGCTCGCCCACCTCCCGGAGAGGTCATACAGGAGGCGATCAGCATCGTGCTGATCAGCAAGCCTGAAGCCTGCACTACTTTTTTAGTTTTCATTATTGTTTATCTCCCGTACTGCGACTGTCGGGTTGATTTTCCTGTTCATCAAGCTTCTCATCAGGCGCTTCCCTTACAATTTGACGCCGGTTTTTTGGTGGTTCTACCGGTACGACTGGTCGTGGCTCCCACAGATCAAACCGCACTTCCTCATCATCATTGCCAACAACCACGTGATTGACAGCTATAAGCGCCACATCCCAGCCTGAATCCAAGGGCATCCCCTGAGTCAATCTGCGGCGTTCCTCGCCATTACGTTGTTTGAACAGTGCCACCGGATCACCGGCATCATCGAACACAACCCCAGTCAATTTCCATGTTTCAAGCAGTTCAGCATCACTGCCACTGGCCTCCTCCTGAACCGCCTTAGGTCGTCGGGTAGCATGAAATAAAGGACGTTCCACCATGCCTTCGAAAGCCTCCAAGGGGGGTAACCCGTCTTTCAGCTCTTCCTGGTTGTCGGGTAATTCTGTGGGCACCGAGTCGACTTCCGGTTCTGCCGCCCATAATGGCGACATGGCTAACCAACCGGTTAAGCAGGCCGTCAGGAAATACGGAAGCGATACCAAAGCTCTGATAGGTAACATCTTAGGTACCTCCCTTCACGGTATAAGCCACCAAATCAAAGCGGAGATCCAGTGAGGGTAATTCGATGCTACGGCTGAGCCTTGCAGTCCGTCGCGTGACACGCGCCCGCTGACTCGCGTTTTGCGCGGTGGAGGTTAACAACAAGTTTTCCACAAACATCACTGGCCGATGCGTTTCCAGGCTATATAGCAGTTGCACCAACTCATCTATCTCACAACGTAATCGTACTTTGATTGCCACGGCTGGCAGCGCATCAGTGGTTGGGCTGGTAATAATTTGGGTACTCACAAGCTGACCACCGCCACGAGTGAGCAACCGGTTAAGTATCTGCTGTAATTCTGCAGCCGCCAGCGTAGGTCGGGTTTCAGTCAGATACATGCCCACCGTCGGATTACTGGCTTTAAGTTGCCTGAGTTTTTCCTGTTGGCTGTCGAGATCACCTGCCACCCGTTGATATACCGCCAACTGGTGCTGCAAACGGTCAATCTGGTCACTGTTTTCAAGGTATCTATTTAACAGGGGTCCCAGTACTAACTGGTACAGTACTGCGACAACCAACGCGAGCAACAGAAGTGCCGCGATACGTCTCTGATTCTGGGTCAGTTGCATCATGGCTGCTCCTTGATCAGATCGGCATTGATGGCAAACCGTTCTTTACTGGTTCGCGCATTCAGAGTGACCGGAGATGCGAAGCGCACATTGGTTAAGTATTGGGTTGCATCGAGCAAGCCAATAAGCGCAGAAGCCTCTCTGGACTCGCCCTGCAAGCGAAGACTGGAGCCATCCATTTGCACGTTGCTAATCCAGGTATGGTCCGGCAGTACATCGGTCAGATCATTTAACAGCAAAAGACTGGACACTTTGGCCGCTTTTTTACGCTCCAGGAATCCCTGACTTTTAAGCAACGCTTCAATCTCGGCATTGACGGTGCGTGCCTGCTCTGCCAATTCCCGTGGCTGTTCGATACCCGCCTGCAGTTCGGCTATTTTTTGCGCCTGATATTTCAGCGGCAAAAACAACAGCATTGCCAGCACCAGCAAGATTAATACACTACGGCTACGCGCCATAAATTGCTGCCGGCCGGAACGAACACCCTGCAATGATTTAGGTAACAGGTTCATGCTGTAAAGTGCACTACTGGCATCTGCCGCTGGAGCAACAACCGTAGGCGACATACCCAGTGCAGAAAAAAGATTCAGTAGCGGGTCAAGGCGCTGACGAGTAATTAAGCAGAGACGTACCAGTAGGGCTTGCGATTTCAGGTCACGACTCAAAATGCGATAGCCATAATACACCTGATCTGCGCTGAAAGGCGTATAGCGATCCATCTCGAAACTGAGCACATTGTGCAGATTACCTGCTGTCGCCAGCGGTAAGCTAATATCACGAACCAATAAAAAATTAGCCGGGAGTAACAGAATGGTTTCGTCCGCTTTGCCCGCTTCTTCGGCAAACCTGCGCCGCCACTCTTCTGATGACAACTGCGCCAGCTCAAACTGCCCCAGCATGGCCAAATCACCACGATTGCCATAACGGATACTGCACGCACTATCATGCAACTCTGCCAGCAGATAGCGACCTCGACTTTGCAGTCGAGCACTAAATGATTCCGGCAGCATATCGATCAATTCAGCTTTCCACCAATGCCACAGCTGATACAGGTGTTCACGGCATCCGCGAATCACCGAAATCATGCTGGGCTTTACTTGGCTCTGCGTTTTATCCATGTGGGTTATTCATCCTCTGAGCATGGCTCTGCACTACAACGTTGCCTGATCTCCGAGCGTTGTTCCGAAATTTCCGCGACACGAAAATAGGATTCTGCCCCCCGACCACTGCGTTGTAACAGCACCTTTAGCCCCACCTGAGCGTGTGGGATTAATCTACCCTCTGTTTTGACAGTGTAGTAGACCCCCAATGTAGAGGTGGGAATCAAGCGTGCATCCGTGACCGGAACCGTAGGTTCTGGCAATCCGTTTTCACGGTTACTACGGCGTTGCGTAATATATTGATCCACCAACGCCTCTGTCGCTCCCGGCAGCGACATCAGTACCAGTTTAGGCGCCACCAGCGGGTTTATGCCCTGGTTGCGGGCATGCACACTCAAAGCCGGTGCTATGCGATGATAAACGTCGATTTCCATACCTAACACTTTTTGTAACTCTGCCACCGTAGAGAAACGATCATCCTTTGATTCATAATCAAGTCCGGCAGCAAGATAGTCTTCATCTTCAGCGCCATTCAGCCGCTTCAGGTCATCCTTGTCTCGCCAGTCCAGAATTCTGTCAACAAGCATACTGCTGTAGCTTTCCTCCAGATCTGCAGCCAGTAATAAACGTTGCAGCAGCTCCGGGGTGATCGTATTGAGATCAAACTTGCCGTTTTCATCCTGTACCGAGACATAAACATCCAGGTGTTCTTCAAGTGCCATCTCATGCCAATCACCATCTGCCAGCCAAGCCTGTTCCGGCGCCAGAGATAAATTCCAGATCGCCCACTGCATACCTGCTTCAGCTGCGTAATTGGCCTGGGAGGCGGCACGCAAATTAAGGGTTAACTTGGCTTCACTGCGCGTCACATCCGCCAGATACAAGGCGATGACTGATAGCAACACCAAAAACCACAGCACCATCACCAGAGCCATACCACGCATCATGTCAGGCTTAGCGGTCACGTTTAACAACATATGCATCCGCCTTAGGGCGCACTTTCAGGATCGGCCAGGGCGCTCTATCTCCGTCCTGAAAGTGCACACTTATCAATGCTGGCAAACTGTCTTCGTACTGCCATTCTTGTTCCCAGCGAGGCGGTTCATCCTGCTCTACACGCAGGTATTCCAGCCTAAAATCTGCAAAACTGCCTGCCATTAACAAGGTTTTGCGGGCATCCTGCGTCAGTTGAAACCGCAGTTGGTTCCAATCAAGGTTGCCGCTGGTCAAACCTGACTGCTGATTCACATCCTGATCAGCCAGCCCATTAAAGGCGGCATGGGCAAGATACAATCCCGCAGGCATATCCTCCTCACCGGTATCCAGATAACCCAACCACAACCAGCTTAATGAGTCGCCTTGGTCATACTGCTGTAGCGGTGCCACCCAAAGCAGTTCCTCTGCATTACCGTGGAATGCCAGCTGTCGACCACGGTCTTCGTCCTGCACAACAGAACGGGTGGTCGCACCCAACAGACGACGTAATGCGTGCTGAACCAAGTATGCATCACCCGCCTGCTGCTGATGCTGGTCAATACCCTGCCAACTGCGTAAACCCAGATATAAACCACTACCAATCACCACCGATAAGAGGCTCAGTAGTAACAATGCCACCAGCATCTCAACCAGAGTAAAACCACGCCGCCGATCCATGTTCATAAGGCTGACTCGTCAACCAGAAACAAGGTGCTGAGTACCAGCGGTGCCGTGCGACCATCACCTCGTTCAACCTCAACCCGAATGCGGTAGGGTTGATAACGGTACTCAGTGACCCGATCCTGATCCGGAAACCGCCACGCCTCAATCTCGGCACGCCACTGCCACTGTTCACTGAATTCACCCTGCTGTACGCCAGGAGAAAGACGGGGTTCGGCCAGCAGCTCAGCCATCTTTGACTGTGCCAGTTGCATACCCATCTGCTGTTGCGATGCGCTATGCGACGTTTTTAGCGACAACGAAAAAATGTGCATAATCACGCCCAGCGACATGGCCAAAATCATAAACGCCACTAAGACTTCCAGCAGTGTAAAACCCGATTGCAGCTTTTTAGGCTGTGCTTTGGCCATTAATCGGGCTAACGGGCTCACCTTAATCATCGCTGGTTACCCGGCCTGTTAGCCAGTCAATCATCACCTCGCCCTGACGAGTGCCTGATTGCAATTTAACCGCGCCTCCGCTTGAACTCCCATCCGGGTAGAACAGAATCTGGCCTGTGGCTGCACCTGGCATATTCGCTGCCACTGTCAGCTGAATTCGCTCGGGAGGCTGATAGGCGGCAGCCTGAAACGATAACGCATATTCGCCCGTCTCTGGGTCTTGACTAAAACTGACTGCCTGACCCTGGGCAATTGCCACACTGCGCGCATGGCGCAGCATGGCAGCTATTTTTCGGGTTTCCCCTCGCAGCTCAGCCCCGGGAATCAAATTCGAGAACTGTGGCACCATTAAAGTCATTCCCAGGCTGGCAATAACCAGTACCACCAACAGCTCCAGCAAGGTAAAGCCCTGCGCTGAAGGCTTGGTTATACCGTCCGCCCCGGCCATTAGGTTTTATTCCCAACTGGCAACATCTCGATTCTCACCTTCTCCGCCAGCCTGTTTATCCGCGCCAAGTGAGTACAAATCAAACTCACCGTTGTCTCCCGGAAATTTGTAAAGATAAGCATTACCCCAGGGATCATCGCGAATGACTTTTTTCTTCAGGTAAGGGCCGTTCCAGCTATCAACCGAAGCTGGCTGTTCAATCAGGGCATTCAATCCTTGAGCCGTGGAGGGATAGCTACCCACTTCCAGGCGATAAAGATCTAATGCTGATGACAGTTCTTCTATTTGCAGCTCCGCAGTTTTAGTTTTCGAGCTCGATAACTGCTTAAATACCTGAGGCCCTACCAGACTGGCAAGCAAACCCAGAATGACCAGTACCACCAATATTTCAAGTAGGGTAAAGCCACCCGTTTTGTAATGATGGCGCACGGTTTTTTCTGCGACATATTCCTGTGTCATAACAACTCCGAATCAAATAGGAATTTGGTTAATACTCATAATGGCTACCAAAATCGACATGATGATACCCGCGATCACAACCCCTAAGGTGACAATCAGTGCCGGGGTTAGAATCGCCAGCATACGCTGAATCGCTGTCGCCACTTCTTGATCAAATACATCGGCAACCTTTAGCAGCATCTCTTCCAGCTGCCCGGTTTCTTCGCCCACCTGCATCATCTGAATAGCCAGTGCAGGGAAAGCGCCGGTCGCCAGTAACGGTGCCGCCAAATGACGCCCCTCTTTAAGACTGTTGGTAGCCCCACTGACAGCTTCAATCAAGCGGCGGTTTGACAGCGTTTCCTGAGCAATACTTAGCGCACGTAATAACGGCACGCCACCCTTGACCAGCGTTCCCAGGCTGCGGGTAAAGCGCGCAGTTTCCAGGCGTTGTATCAAACTGCCAAACAGGGGAAGACTGAGTTTCCGGCGATCCCAGGACAGACGTATTGACGGCTGAGTTAGCAAGTAGCGGCAATAAACAAACAACGCCAACATGATGACTAAGATCATCGGTAAATAATTCTGGAGGAACTGTGCCACGCCGATCACCACCTGGGTGGAGAGGGGTAATGCCCGCCCCATATCAGAGAACAACTGTTCAAACTGAGGCACCACATAGGTGAGAATAATCAGCAGTGAAATGGCTGATACCAGCAGCAGGATAATCGGATAGATCAGCGCCGACATCACCTGGTCCCGTAATATTTTGCTGCGCTCCATATAGCTGGCGAGAGTTGTTAGCCCCTGCCCCAGATCACCGGATACTTCTGCGGCCTGGACCATGCTGATATAAAAATTAGTGAAACCCGCATTTTGCTCTTCCAGAACCACAGATAAGGATTGGCCGCGGCGCACACCTTCCTGGATCGGGCTGATCACCTCGCGTAGCTCATGATCATCGGTCACCCGGTGCATAATCTGTAGCGCCCGATCCAACGCGATGCCGGCCTGCATCAGTGCAGCTAACTGACGGGTAAAACCCAACAATTTTGCTTCACTCAAACCTTGGCGGCCACCCACTTTCATCTGCAACAGTTGCTGCAGGCTGAAACCACGAATGCCACTCTCTACCGATAACGGAATCAATCCCTGAGACTGAAGCTGCGCTACCACTGCATGCTGGTCAGCGCCTTCAAGCTGACCAGCACGGGCTTCGCCGGAAGATGTGACCGCCTGATAGTGAAAGACCGGCATCTTAACTCTCCTGAGTGACGCGAATCACGTCTTCGATGCTGGTTAAGCCCTGTAACGCCTTGAGGCAACCATCTTCATACATGGTGCGCATACCGGCTTCCCGGGCAGCATTAAACAGGGTGCCGGAATCCGCGCGGCTCATGACCAAACGCCTTATGTTGTCATTCATTACCAGCAACTCGATGATCGCCAACCGGCCACGATAACCACTGCCTCCGCAATGTTCACAACCCTTTGGACTGTACAGAGTAATGGGCTGATCACCAGCCAGTTTAGCCAGGCCCATTTCGTCGATAATTTCAGGTAGTGGTGTGTAAGGTTCGCGGCAATGGGGACACAAACGGCGAACCAGGCGCTGGCCTATCGCGGCATTCAGCGTAGAAGTCAGCAAATAATCTTCAACACCCATTTCCAGTAGTCGTGTCACACTACTGGCCGCATCATTGGTATGCAGGGTAGATAACACAATATGACCGGTCAGTGCTGACTGGACACAGATACGGGCCGTTTCAAGGTCGCGCATTTCCCCCACCATAATGACATCAGGGTCTTGCCGCACAATGGCACGCAGTGCTCCGGCAAAGCTTAAACCAATGGACGGTTTAACCTGAATCTGATTAATACCCGGCAGCTGGTATTCAACCGGATCTTCCACCGTAATCAGTTTGCTCTGTTCCGTATTCAGTTTGCTCAGCGCGGTATACAACGTCGTGGTTTTACCACTACCTGTGGGCCCAGTTACCACCAGCATGCCATGGGGGATGCTCAACACGGTGTAAAGTTTTTGCAGAATGTCGTCATCCAAACCCAGCGAGCCAAAGTCCAGGCTCACTGTCTCCCTGTCCAGCAAACGCATGACGACACTCTCACCATGCATGGTAGGCACGGTAGATACACGCACATCAAGGTCCTTACCCTGCAGTCGCAACTCTATGCGGCCATCCTGAGGCAAACGGCGTTCGGCAATATTCAAACGTGACATGATCTTAATTCGAGAGATCACCGCAGGGGACATTTTCACAGGGGGCGCTTCACCCTCCTGCAACACACCATCAATGCGATAACGCACTTTGAGACAGTCTTCAAAAGGTTCGATATGAATATCTGATGCACGTGACTCAACTGCGCGCTGCAAAATCAGATTGACCAGCCTGATAACGGGGGCCTCGCTGGCCATATCCTTCAGGTGCTCGATGTCCTCTTCATCTTCAATATCCTCAACAGAATCGACACCCGCCAGGATATTACCCATCTGGCTCTTACCCTGACCATAGAGTTTCTCAATCGCATTTTCCAAATCGGAACCCAGTGCGACACGACGCTCTATCTGATAACCGGTGGCAAGTTCCACCGCATCGACGGCAAATTGATCCTGAGGATCAGACATGGCCAGCACCAAAGTCTGATCATTCAAATTAAGCGGCAAAACATGCGTATCTTTGAGGAAACGGTAAGAAAGAGATTCAGGCAATACCGCCGCCGGTGGAAAGTCTTTGGGTTCGACTCTTGGCAACTGCAGCAAGCGGGTGAGTTGCTCAGCCATGTTATTTTCTGACACCAACCCCAGCCGAACCAGCAAACCAGACAGTGAGGAGCGTTGCTGTTTCAGCTCATCCATCTGCATTACCCGGTTCAAGTCTCCTCCGGAAAGGCAGCCAGCCTGAACCAATGCCTGACCCAACTGCTGGTTATCGGCAAGACTTATCTGCTCAGTTGACTGTTGCATAGATCATTCCTTTGCCGGTTGAAGGCCCGGTGGCTAGCACCGTCACGTGATACTGAAAATATAGACGATCACGCCCTGGGCAGTCAGTTGCCCACCGATATATCCTGCTGGCTGCTTAAGCATCCCAGGTAGATGCGAAACCCGACCAAACCTTATTGATTTCGGTAGAGACTAACCTACTGCACACACACTGTTTAGACGCCCCGATTCCAATCGACTATATCAGATAACATATTAATTTTTAGGTTTATTTCTGCACACAATACGAATTATCAACACGGCTTAACACGATCTGAAAACAAAAAAATTTTGCCACCGAACACGCTCACCCAAGCGCAATCACAGCCCCTTTTCGGCTATCTTACCGTGGTCACGCCTACGACTATTATCCCTGGCAAAGATGACAATCTAACAGTGGCAAGGCAGATAGCAGCCTTGATTAACGCTGTTGCCGCCTGCATGTTGCATTCTCACGCCGCTGGACTTGACCGCAACGGCTACCTAAAATCGATGCATATTCCCTTACCGGTGCCACGGAAACTCAAGGTTAATACTGATGCGCTTAGTATTGTTTACAGCAGTCACCCTGTGCCTGCTGATTGTCGGCTGCTCAGAGGCGCCGGCGCCGGGCAAAAAAGCAGCCTCACCTCACCTGGTTGAAGTTGTCTCTGCCAGCCAAATTAACATTGCCGTGCGTCGAGAACGCACAGGTTCTTTGCGTGCCTTCCGCGAGATTCAAATTTTTAATCAGGAAGAGGGCCGCATTACTGCCCTGCCCTTTTATGAGGGGGATCAGGTTAAGTCCGGCCAACTGGTGGCACGGCTGGATGATCGTTTACTAAATGCTGAACGTAACCGAATCACTGCGGAACGGCGCAAAGCGGAAAAAGACCTGATGCGGATTCGAGGTCTGGCGAAACGCAAACTGGCGGCTGAAACCGATTTAACCCGCGCCGAAACTGACCTGGCTGTGCTCAGAGCGGATGAACAGATCATCAACACGCGACTGGAATACACACAGATGCAGTCACCAATCAATGGCGTCATCAGCGCCAGGCTGACGGAACCAGGTAATATCGCCGAGCGTTACACCCATTTACTCACGGTGTCTGATCAAAGCAAACTCATCACTGAAGTGCAGGTATCAGAGCTACTGCTAAACAAGTTGCACATCGGCGACCCAGTCACTATGACCATCGACGCACTGTCTGGCCTTGATAGTTCAGCTGTACCACTCAGCGCCAGTATCACGCGCATTCATCCTAATCTGAATCCACTCACACGCACCGGCACCGTGGAGATCGCACTCAATCCAGTGCCGGACGGTGCCCGCCCGGGACAGTTGGCACGCATCACGTTGCAGACAGAAAAAGCCAGCCGACTGCTGATCCCTTTTGTCGGCCTCAGACGCGCCAGCGAAGGTGAGTTTGTCTATTTGGTGAACGCTGATAACAGCATAGAAACTCGTCCGGTCAGATCTGGCTTACGCATCGGTGACAGCATTGAAATACTGTCAGGTCTGAGCACAGGGGAATACGTCGTTATTCGTGGTTTCACCGGATTACGTAATGGCCTCAACGTCAGCCTGTTAAATGCGGCGGGTAACCGTCAGTGAAATTTCGCAGCGGCGGCCTGGCGGCCTGGTCAATTCGCCACCCGGTTGGCGTAAGCATGATTGCTCTGGCGGTGATTGTGCTGGGTTTTTTTGCCCTCAGCCGACTGGCCATCGATCTGTTGCCGCACATTATCTATCCTGAAATCCGGGTGCGGATTATCGATAGCGGTGTCCCGGCTTCAGTGATGGAAGATCAAGTCACACGCCAGTTAGAGGAACAACTGGCCATTACCGAAGATGCTATTAGCGTTCAATCAAGTACAAATCGCGGCTTGTCCACCGTCGATCTGGCATTCAATTACGGTAAAGATATCGATATCGCTCTACGGGATGCCAGTACCCGGCTGGACCGGGCCAAACGCTTTCTACCTGACAGCATCGATCCGCCCGTCATCTATAAACTGGACCCGTCACAAATTCCGGTTCTGGAATTTGTGATCAGTTCACCCCTGCGCAACAGTACCGAACTGCGCACCTGGGTGGATGATACTTTCAGCAAATGGTTTCTCAATCTTCCAGGCGTCGCCGCAGCAGAAGTGGGTGGCGGGCAGTTGCGCGAGATTCAGATCATACCCGACCAGCAGCGACTGGCTGGCGTGGGCATTAGTTATAACGATGTCATAGAGGCCCTGCAAACCTCCAATAGCGACGAGCCAATTGGCCGGTTGCAGATGCCAGCCCACGAAATCACTGGTCGCATCAGCGGCCGGCTCACCTCCATTGACGATATACGCCAACTACCCGTGGCGCGTTATGACGGCAATACTGTGCTGCTAACTGACGTAGCTGAGGTCATCGATAGCAATGAAGATGAGCGTATTAAAGTACGGGCTGATGGTGTTGCGGGCATCAAACTCTCAATCCAGAAACAGCCAACCGCCAATACCACAGCGGTAGTGCAAGTCGTTAAAGAACGGATTGACTGGCTCAACAGTCAGGGCGTGCTGCCTGAGGATATCACCGCAACCGTGGTCGCTGACCAGTCAGTTTATATTCTGCAATCGTTGAAAAATGCCAGCTTGGCGGCTATCAGTGGTGCCTTATTGGCAATGTCAGTGGTCTACCTGTTTCTTGGTAACCTAAGACGCACCCTGATCATCGGCAGCGCGATCCCCATCGCCATTATGTTTACCTGTGTACTCATGGGTTTAGGTGGCCTAACCCTCAACGTTATGACACTGGGTGGGCTGGCTCTCGGTATAGGGATGCTGGTGGATAACACCATCGTTATGCTGGAAAACATCTATCGACATCAGCGTAAACGTGAAGCCGCTGAAGCAGGTGCCATCCAAGCCGCATCCGAAGTCAATGGAGCCATCGTTGCAGCCACCTCGACCAACCTGTCAGCGGTACTACCCTTCTTGTTTATTGGCGGCCTAACCGGACTCCTGTTTCGCGAACTGATTTTTACGATCTCCTCCGCCATCTTTGCCTCAATGATTATTGCCCTAACGCTGGTACCCGCCTACGCCTCGCGGGTAGATCAGATCAGCAGCAGCCGTTTGCGGCGCGGGGTAGATAGCAGCATAGAATGGTTACAAAACCTGTACGCCGCTGCCATCGCCAGATTGTTATCTGTGCGCTGGCTGATCATGCTGCTGTTTGTTATGGGCCTGGGCTTTAGTGCGCCGGTTTTTCTAAGCGGTAAGCAGATATTTTTGCCCACATTGGATGACGGTCAAATCCGGGTCATAGTGTCTGCTGATATTGGTATCTCATTAGAGGAGATGGATCAGAAAACCAGCATGATCGAAGCACTGTTTTCTGAGCAGCCGGAAACTGAGTCGGTCTTCACTCTGGTAGGCGGCTCGATATTTGGCCGCACCCAACGCGAAACCCCAAGCCGATCAACCATCACTGTACAGTTGAAGCCTCTGAGTGAACGTTCAGTCAGTAGCGGTCAATGGATGCAACGCACTCAACAGATGATCACAGACCTGCAACTGGCCGGCTTTAAAATCAGGATGTCACAGCGCGGCATCCGTGGTATTCGCACCAACCGTGGCGATGATGATATTAGTCTTCGCCTGCAGGGTAATGATCCGCAAATCCTCAAACAGCTTGCCAATGAGCTGGCCAGCCAGATGCGCGCCCTAGCCTCGTTAAGTAACATCACCCACTCGGCAGAAGATGAGCAACTGGAGATCTCCATTACTCTGGATCGGCAACGTGCAGTCCAGTTAGGGCTGAACATGCAGGATCTGGCCCAGGCCGCAAAAATCGCACTCGAGGGTCAGGTCATCAGTGACTACATCGACGGTGATCGTGCCTATGACATACGCGTACGACTGGCCCAGAGCACCATGACCAGTCCGCAGGATCTGGAGTCCATTATTCTATTTCCCGGCACCGACCAGCGCCAACCGGTATATCTAGGCACCGTGGCCAAAATCCGTTTGCTGGAAACCCCCGCCACCATAAAGCGCGATAACCAGATGCGTATTGTCGAGCTAAGCGCCAGCCTGAAAGAAAACTTCACCCTGGGTGAGGCATTACAATCACTGGACGCGCTACGCGACAACATCTCACTACCAGAGGGTTATGCCCTGTATGACGGGGGCTCACGCGAAGCGTTGCAACAACAACAGGAATTAGCCGACATGCTGCTGTTGTTAGCGTTATTTCTGGTTTTTGTGGTGATGGCAATTCAGTATGAATCCCTGCTCAACCCGATGATCATTATCATTAGCGTGCCCTTTGCTGCCATCGGTGTTGCGCTGGGTATTGAGGTACTTCAGCTCCCCCTCTCTATGCCGGTTTGGCTGGGCATGATCATGCTGGTTGGCATCGTAGTGAATAACGCTATTTTACTGGTGGAATATATTGAGCTGGAGCGGGAGCAGCATGCCAACTTACACACCGCCATTATTGAAGCCGCCCGCCTGAGGTTACGCCCAATCCTGATGACCACGCTATCTACCGTTGTTGGCATGCTGCCGCTTTCGTTGGGCTGGGGTGACGGGGCTGAAATGCTCCAGCCTCTGGCCATCACAGTGGTATGGGGGCTGTCTTTTTCCATGCTGGTCAGCTTACTTCTGGTGCCATTAGTCTATCTGACGGTACATCAGTGGCGTAACAAAAAAATTGCTGCCTAAGCACCAGATAGCACTGGTTCAGTAACACAAAGCACAGTAAAGTTGCTCAGCTAACTACCTGAAGGAGCCAACCTGATCCATGAACACCTCCGCACTGCAGGCACGATTTTACGAGCTACGTTCCAACAAAATTTTTGAAACCTTTGTCATTGCAGTCATCATCTTCTCCGCTCTGGTAATCGGCGCGAAAACCTATGACATTCCTGCGCCGGTGCTACAGCTGATCATATGGACAGATATATTAATCACGCTATTTTTTCTGGTCGAGCTTAGTATTCGTTACCTGGGCGAGCCGAATAAGCGGGAGTTCTTTAAAAGTGCCTGGAACCTGTTTGATACCCTAATTGTCGTTGTCAGCCTGATCCCGATTGAGGACAGTGAACTGGCGCTGATTGGCCGACTGGTACGTATCTTTCGAGTGCTGCGAATGGTCTCCATGGTACCTGAGCTGAGAACCTTACTTAACTCGCTGCTAATTGCCCTGCCACGGCTGGGTTATGTCGTGCTGTTGATGTTTATCATTTTTTATATCTATGGTGCGATCGGCGCATTTTTCTTTGCTGACATCAACGCCACACTGTGGGGGGATATTACCGTTGCCATGCTGACCCTGTTCAGGGTCATGACCTTTGAGGACTGGACCGATGTCATGTACGAGACTATGGCGGTCCATGGGTTTAGCTGGTTCTATTACCTGAGCTTTATTTTCCTCACCACCTTTGCGTTTCTGAATATGGTAATCGGTATTGTGGTCAGCGTGATGGAAGATGAACATGCCAAAGAGCGCGCTGCCAAAGCGGCTGCCGCAAATGAGCCAACCCTGCAGGACCTCTCACAACAGGTGGCTGAACTAAAGCAGATGCTAGAGACGCAACATAAACGCAACTCCGACACCATGGACCGCTAACCAGATGGCAGGGGAGAGCGCCGCTGCAGTCTTTCAGTGTCACCAGCGATGGCACCTGCAAAATGAAACGCTGAACACCAATCCACAGCACGCCGTCGACAAGGACAGTCAGTTGTTACGAGACGTGGCAGCAACCAAACGTGGCGCAACCATTCGCATCTGGGAAAATCCACAGTGCCTGGTCGTGACCCGTAAGGAAACCCGCTTTCCACAATTTGCTGCCGCCAAAGCTGCGATGGAAGCGGCTGGCTGGCCTGTTGTGGTGCGGGATAGTGGTGGCAGTGCTGTGCCTCACCATCCAGGCATTCTCAACCTGTCACTTATCTTGCCGCAACTACTGCAGCCCCGCTTTGATCTCGATACTCTCTACCTCGCCCTGTGTGAGCCCATTATTCTGGCGCTGCAAAGCTATGGCATTAAAGCTACCTATGGCGACACCCCGGGATCTTATTGCGATGGCCGCTTTAACCTCAATGTCGATGGCTTGAAAATCACCGGGACGGCACAACGCATGATGGTTGCCACGAACAACCAACAGCAGATTAGTCACGGTATTCTGGCTCAGGCAATGCTGATGGTTGAAGCAGATGCGGCAGCCTACACCCAGATCGTCAACCGATTTTACCAACTGTCCGGCGGCCAAAAACAATTCTCACCGACAGTCGCAACCAGCCTGGCCACGCTGGGTTTAACACCAGCTACCGATAAAACCACTCTCACCGACGCCATTCGCACTAGACTGATAAATAGCTGTGCCCTGCTCTGTGCGGCAGACAATCTGCCACAGGAAACTTGAACCGGTCGACAGCGTCATAGTATTGCTGATAGAGGGAAACATCATGAAAACGTTAGCCTTGTTCACCGCCACAGCACTACTGGCGGCCTGCTCCGTCCAGGTACCACGTACCCTGTCACAAGACGTATATCTGATTGATACTGAAATGGGCCTGATGTGCCATGTCACAGAATGCTATTACCTGGACCTGATTCATCCCTCTTGGCAGGAGATCGAAATCGCACTGGCATATGGCTTGCCGGCGGATGTATACAGCTGGAGCACAGAAGAGTTTCTGTCCCTATTACTGTCACCACCCAACGACCTGTACCGCGTCGAAAAGTTATCGGACACTGAATATAGCATCCCCCGCAATCAGGCAACTGAGTCAGCCTTTAATGCTCTGGACGAGGAAGATCTGCAGCTGTACCGAATTGGCGGTGAAGGACATAGCTACTGAGAACGGTCTGGATTTTCTAACCAGATGCGCCACGTAGTTGAGCCATTAATACGTAAGAAATATTTTCCCGGCTGCTGAATCAGATAACTGTCTTCACCTGCACCACCAATATGCAGATTTTGCACAACCCTGCCATCCGCCCGGTGCAAGGCCAGAACAAAAATGGCACCATCACTCTGATAACGTAAACGGGTCGGTTTTTCGATAATAAACTGCTCTGTTGACTGACTGAGCCTGCCAGTAAACCTTGGCACTGCAGCCTGGTGTCGTTTGACCGGATCTATAGCGTCATAACACAGCAAACGTGCTTCACCCGCACTGCGCTGGCGACATTCCAGCAATGCCTGACTGACAGACCCCTGAACGACAACAGGCAGCAAAGGCAACGACAACCACAGCACCCATAAAGCACCCTTACTCACTGCTCACCACCCTGTAATAACATAAGTTGCTTAAACTCCACCCCTTTATTAAGCAACACACAACTACGTTCATCGCTCGCATCCGGACAAAAAATTTTCACCCCCTGGGGAAAATGGCTGATATTTTGGCAACGCACCTGGAACAGTAAACCGCCATTGTCTGTTATTTCACGCGTTAAATTATCCCGACGGCAATCTGTTTTCAGAGATACCAGACGCAGTACCTGATAATCCATAACCTGAGCAAACGCTGGCGTAGCAAGCACCACCAGAGAAATAATCAATCCATAAAAGTTGGCAAGCATGCATCCTCCTGATAAGCATGCCGCAAATTTAACAGGCGAATACTGGAGAACCCATAATCCGGGAGGTTAATCAGAACTAAAGAATGAGGTTTATAGATTTTAAGCATAAAAAAACGGCCCCAAAGGGGCCGCAATCAAACGCAAGAAGCTACCAAGATAGCTCCTCTTGAAGAGAGCCGGAAGGACAGCTATCCGGCTCCCAGAGGCTCTGTTAGAAGAAGCCCAGCGGGTTAACGTCGTAGCTAACCAGCATGTTTTTAGTCTGCTGATAATGCTCAAGCATCATCTTGTGAGTCTCACGACCTACACCAGACTTCTTGTAACCACCGAATGCAGCGTGAGCTGGGTACAGGTGGTAGCAGTTAGTCCAAACACGACCAGCTTGGATGCCGCGACCCATGCGGTAAGCACGGTTCATATCACGAGTCCAGACGCCAGAACCCAGACCGAACTCAGTATCGTTGGCGATAGCCAGCGCTTCTGCTTCGTCTTTAAAGGTGGTTACAGAAACCACTGGGCCAAAGATCTCTTCCTGGAAGACACGCATATTATTGGTGCCTTTGATCAGGGTTGGCTGAATGTAGTAGCCGCCTTTCAGGTCATCATTGATCTGTTCAACGCCGCCACCCATCAGGATTTGAGCGCCTTCTTCACGACCGATGTCCATGTAACCCAAGATCTTGTCGAACTGTTCCTGAGAAGCCTGAGCACCCACCATGGTTTCAGTATCCAGCGGGTTACCACGCTTGATGTTCTTAGCACGGGCGATTACTTTCTCAATGAATTCATCAGCGATGGATTCCTGAACCAGCAGACGTGAAGGACAAGTACATACTTCACCGGAGTTGAAGTAAGCCAGGACAGAACCTTCGATACACTTGCTCAGGTACTCATCTTCAAAGTTCATTACATCTTCGAAATAAACGTTTGGAGACTTACCACCCAGCTCTGTAGTAGAAGGAATGATGTTTTCAGCAGCACATTTCATAATGTGCGCACCAACTGGAGTAGAACCGGTGAACGCGATCTTAGCGATACGCGTGCTGCTAGCCAGAGCCTGACCAGCTTCAGCACCGAAGCCGTTTACGATGTTCAGAGTACCCGGTGGCAACAAGTCACCAATGCATTCCATCAGGATCAAGATAGATACTGGAGTCTGCTCAGCGGGTTTCAGAACGATAGTGTTACCCGCAGCCAGAGCTGGGGCAATTTTCCACGCAGCCATCAGCAGCGGGAAGTTCCAAGGAATGATCTGGCCTACAACACCCAGTGGCTCATGGAAATGGTAAGCAACGGTGTTTTCATCAATCTCACCAATGCTACCTTCCTGCGCACGGATACAGCCAGCAAAATAACGGAAATGGTCGGCAGCCAGAGGAACATCGGCAGCCAGAGTTTCACGTACAGCTTTACCGTTGTCCCAGGTTTCCGCAACAGCCAGCCTTTCCAGGTTGGCTTCCATGCGATCTGCAACTTTAAGCAGTACGTTAGAACGTTCGATAGCAGAAGCTTTACCCCATGCACCTTTTGCAGCGTGAGCAGCATCGAGTGCTAACTCAATGTCTTCAGCTGTTGAGCGTGGGATTTCACAGATGGCTTCACCAGTAACAGGGGTGTGATTGGTAAAATACTGGCCTTTTACAGGCTCAACCCACTCACCGTTGATGAAGTTGCCGAAACGGGATTTAAATGAAACAACAGAGCCTTCTGCACCTGGCTTAGCGTAAATCATCTTCTAATTGCCTCTTTGTTTTTATCAACTCACTCGATATGGGGAGAGTGACGGTTAGATTACTCATAGATAGTAGCTACCCAGCGCAAAACACAGGAATCATCCATTGGATGTGAAAATTTAATTATTTGGTATTACTTTTTAAATCCTCATCAAATGTGAGGCCTTCAGACAGGCCCACAGGACCCTGTCTGGCAGCACGAAAGTCACTTTGAAATAATGTTTTACGCTATAAGCTGATTTAACGGTTATATAGAACATCAGTAGACAGGCAGATACACTTAGTCTGACAATAAAAACAATATGATGTTCAGCATAGGTGAAGCATGAGCCGCATCCATTATGTAAATACTTGGCAAGAGTTTCTCGAACTGGTTGAAGCCTCTGATTTAAGAGGCTGGGCGTTTCGAGGCCAGAAAGATGCTGCCTGGAAGTTGGAAAGTTCTCTCACCCGCTATCTGAATGAATATGTACCCGGTGGTCGCTGGGCGCTGCAGGAGGATCGGGCAATCCGCGTATTCAAGCGCAAAGCCCACTATTTCCTGAATGACACCACGGCGCTGAAAGATGACTTCCGCTGCCTGGCCCTGATGCAGCACCATGGTGCTCCAACCCGGTTACTGGATTTCACCAAATCGCCCTATGTCGCAGCGTTTTTTGCTCTGGAAGCTGCGACCAAGGAAGCTGCAGTGTTTGCCGTTAACACACCTGCCCTGTGGCACAAGGCAACCCCACCCGATGCGCCGGAATTAAACCGCGAAGCAATCGACCCCCGGCAAGGCTGCAACCTGAAGAAATTCTATCTGTCCAATCGCTACCCCGTAGTCTGGCCCGGGGAACCTTGGTCAATGGATCGACGTATCGTGGCGCAAAGCGGCACCTTCATGCTGCCAGGTAAAATCACAGAAACCTTGGAAGAACTACTGGATACCTATGAGTATTCCGAGCCCCTAGTGGCAAAAATCATCCTCAATCCCGCCATCAGGACTGAGGCAATGGAGGCGCTGTACCGTATGAACATTACCAGCGCCACCCTGTTCCCGGATCTTGATGGTCTGGCACGTTCGATTAAATATGAACTTGAAGTTCGCTGGGTCGGCCATCAATAGCCAGCACCCCATAGACATAAACGCCGCATAGTCCGCAGCCGACAGTCAACCACAAAAAAGCCAGCACACAAGTGCTGGCTTTTTGCTGGGACAAACCGGACCGCAAGCGGTCCGGGAAGTAAGTCAGACTTACTTAGGCAGTTTGAAGGTCCAAACAGCGCCACCCTGGTTCAGGTGTTTAACGCGTTTAGCAACTTCACCACCCCATAGAGGTACTGCACCACCCCAACCGGAAACAACGGAGATGTACTGCTCACCGTCCTGTTCCCAAGTAATTGGAGAGCCTACGATACCTGAACCGGTGTTGAACTGATAAGCCAGCTCACCCGTTTTAGCATTGAAGCCTTTCAGGTAGCCCTCTGGAGTACCGATGAATACCAGGTTGCCCGCGGTAGTCATAGCTCCACCCCATAGAGGTGCGTAGTTTTTGTAGCTCCATACCTCTTTACCGGTCTTAGGATCCATTGCACGCAGCACACCGATGTATTCATCGTTGGTTGGGTGAATAGTGAAACCAGCACCTAGGTAAGCAGCACCTTTTTTGTATGCAGTAGGTTCGTTCCAGATATCCATCTGCCATTCGTTAGAAGGCACATAGAACAGACCAGTGTCCTTGCTGTAAGAAACAGGCATCCAGTTCTTACCACCCAAGAAAGATGGAGCAGCTACAACTGTGCTACCTTTCTTGCCGTCTTTAGAGTCAGCAGGGTTACCTGGACGGAAAGCTTCATCAAGGATTGGACGACCAGTTTTTGGATCCAGACCTTTAGCCCAAGTAATCTTGTCTACGAACGGGAAGCCACGAATGAAGCTACCGTTTTCGCGGTTCAGGACGTACATGAAACCGTTACGGTCAGCAGTCGCTGCTGCTTTGATGGTTTTGCCGCCTTCTTTGTAATCAAAGGAAACCAGCTCGTTTACACCATCGTAGTCCCAGCCATCGTGTGGAGTAGTCTGGAAGTGCCATGCAATTTTACCAGTGTCTGGGTCAATCGCTACACGAGAAGAGGAGAACAGGTTGTCACCTGGACGCAGGTGAGAGTTCCATGGTGCTGGGTTACCAGTACCGAAGAACATCAGGTCTACGTCAGCATCGTAAGTACCGCCCAACCAAGTGGCAGCACCACCGGACTTCCACAGGTCGCCAGGCCAAGTTTTGCCCGCAGCACCGCCGGAGATTCCAGCTTCCATTTTTTTGCCATCTTTCCAGATGTAACCCATGTGGCCTTCAACGGTTGGACGAGTCCAAACGATATCACCCGTTTTAGCATCGTAAGCTTCAACTTTACCCACGATACCAAACTCACCACCGGAAACGCCGGTGATTACTTTGCCCTTAACTATGATAGGGGCAGCAGTGATGGAGTAACCGGCCTGGTAATCTTCAACGGTTTTTTTCCATACAACTTTACCAGACTTAGCATCCAGAGCGACCAGCTTGGCATCCAGAGTACCGAAGATAACCAGATCGTCGTAAAGAGCCACACCACGGTTGATTACGTCACAGCAAGGCATGATGCCATCTGGCAGACGTGCGTTGTATTCCCACAGCTCTTCACCAGTTGTGGTGTCGATAGCGAATACACGAGAGTAAGACGCCGTAACATACATTACGCCATCTTTAACCATTGGCTGAGATTCCTGGCCACGCTGTTTCTCACCGCCAAAAGAGAATGCCCATACCGGACGCAGGTCCTTAACAGTGTCAACATTCACTTTGTCCAGCGAGCTGTAACGCTGACCCTGAAGGCCCATGCCGTTAGAAACAACGTCATCAGTGGTCATTGCATCGTTCATAATATCTTTGTCAGTAACGCCGGCGTTCGCCAAACCAGCGATAGACACTGCTGCTACTAGGGCTGAAACTGCAAACCCTTTGCTGCGGCCAAATTTTTTCATTGTAGGCTCCTCTACGGATATTTTTATTGGCGTTCAGGAGAGAGCCGGGAAATCTTCCCGGATCATGCGTCTCATTGTTTTAGTTTGCCGAATTAGCAACAATTAAACGGCAGAACTAGATTTATAATCACTTGGTAGTAGTACCGTAAAATTTTCAGCATCTCGCAGAATAAAGTGCCAGAAATCTAAACCGGCCCAGATACACTGATAATGGTGCATAGAAAAAAATAGCACATATTTTGCGAGGTGTTTTTTCATGCTACCTTAGGCGCAATTTAGGCCTAGTTTCGCTTGAAAATATTTATTTTCAATATGCGAGGCAAAACAGCACATCTCGGACCCAACTGTTCAACTATTACTCAAATGCAGCTTCTTCATAGCTGGGGTATAGGTGCGCGACGGTACGTATAAACTCACGTTGGGTCAGTGCGATACCCGCAAAACGCGGATCAATTGGTAATTCAATCACTTCGGTCATACTCAGGCCACGCTCAGCAGCGCTTGTCAGGGTTGCGTCCAACCAAGTGAGATAATCGGCCATCTGCTGGTACGCTCTCCCGTCATCAACCACAGGGCCATGCCCAGGCACCAACAGTTTAAATGAAGTCAGCTCTAGCTGCTTAAGTTCAGCCAGCCATGTTTGCAGGCCAGGGGTATGCGGGGTTGTCAGCGCACGCTGATAAAATACCATATCAGAGGTAAACAA
Source organism: Pontibacter sp. JAM-7 (assembly GCF_048548695.2). Classification (NCBI taxonomy): domain Bacteria; kingdom Pseudomonadati; phylum Bacteroidota; class Cytophagia; order Cytophagales; family Hymenobacteraceae; genus Pontibacter; species Pontibacter sp. JAM-7. The sequence goes on along the minus strand of NZ_JBLYIF020000005.1, from coordinate 165,791 downwards.
CACCCCGGTGGTATGATCCATAATCACTAGATCAGCACCGGTATGGCCGGTGAAGGTCAGAAAAGAGAAGTGATGTCCGCCAAATTTCAGCACCTCTTGTTTCAGGACCTTATTGGGCATTGTGGATTCAGTATCTCGCATCCAGTCGCCTACCAAGCGATACATATTTTCCGCAAACGCGTTACCACTTTGTGCGATTTGGCGACCCGTTTCAGGCAGTGCCCAAATTGTTGCATCAGTAAACGCCTGGTTACCTAGGAAATGATCCGGATGGCTATGGGTGATAAACACATGCTTAATGGGTTTATCGGTCAGTTTTTCGATTGCCTGACGCATCTCCCGGCCATAGCGATAGGAGGGACCAGTATCAATAACGATGACACCATCATCGGTGACAATAAAGGCGGTGTTCACAATATTGCCACCATTATGCATGGTGAAGTCTTCCAACTTACCCTGCAACACCCAGGTATTTTCAGCGATCTGTTTGGGCTGCAAATTGTAGGTCAGTGGTGCAGCGAAAGTCATCGCCGGCGCAAGTAAGCTACAGCAGATATAAACACCTAACAGGCGGAGTAAAAGTTTCATAACTGTTCGTCCTTTACAGTGTCTGCTCGAATTCATTACCACCATTATCACGCATCCAGATAATGTGTTTACTGTCTGAATCGCGCACATCAAATGAAATCACCGGGTTCTCGCTCACCGGCTGAGACAATTCAAGCCGCGCCATATCGCCACCGTCACTATTACGCAATACAACCTGCTGAATGTAGAATTCAGGTATACCATCGGCCAACCCGGTATCCATTGGATGAATAACCTTCAGCTTGTAACGCCCTTGCTCTCCCCGGGCGAACAGTTTAGTTTTCATCTCACCCAAGTGGCTCTCCCAGTAAGGGTTAGCATTGCCCATGCTGGGTGCAGTACAACCGCCACCTGCAGCATCCAAATACTGGCCACCGACGTGCCAACTCCCATCCTTGGTTAATACGGCAGCCCGCACTGCTGTGCCCTGCTGTACTTTAATGCGCAGGGATACCCTAGGCACCACGTCCGGATGGGGATAGTAAGTAAAGATATGCTGAATTGGATTAAGGTCGGCCCAGGCAACAATTTTTACAATCTCGCCACTGTAGGCAGTCGCATCCACCGAAACAGGAGCCTGAGTCGGGTCCTCTGCAAATGCAGGCACCTCCACGACAATCTTGTCGTCAAACTGATAAGGCGCATCACCAATGAAAATTTGCCGCATATAATCCCACATCGGAGAGTTAAGCGGATCCTCGCTCTGTGCGGCGGTTGCCGTCGAGCAAAGACCTAAGCTCAACATGATGGCGATCATATGACGTTTCATAAGCACTCCTGCATGCGCATCCGGCTTTTCGGACCGGTTTATTATTGTTCACGTCTACTGAAATAAAGCCCCGTCAACGCGGGGCTAAGTTATTGACCGAGCAGTATATCAGTGAGCTATCTCCTGATAGAACGCCGGTTTCTCATAACGAAGTCCGTACTTCTGGAACACTGTTTCCATATCCCCGGATCTGACCATTTTATCGACAATATCTTCAACCGCATAACCCAGCTGCCGGTAGCTCTGCTTAATCGCCATGCCCAAGTCCCATTGCTGTTTACCCATCGCCGGATATGAGTTTTCACCCAATTTATAGGCAGATTGAGGGCGGCTAAACAGCAGCCAGTCTATCTCTGAGCGCATGGCCATCACCGCTGACACTTCCCCGTTTTCCAGTCCTTCATAAGCAGCCGCTGCGTTGGTGTAATGTTTGGTTTTATCCCGCATTCGGCCACCCGCGGCAGATGTCATGTAAAAAGATGGCAAACTATCGATCTCGACACCAATCGGGTGGTACTGAAACACTGCAATCGTGGTGACATGTTTCATTTTTCGACTGTCGTATACCACCTGCCAACGTTCGCTTTGATAAGGACCAAACATCACAACTTCTTCATTGATCAGCGCACCGGTTGAGTCCCTCATATAGGAAAACTCACGGTCATATGGCACACGCATCATGACATCGGCAAGGGTCTTCATCGCCATAGGATTGTCTTCATCCTTGTCGAGGTAGTGCCCTTTCCAGACATTGTTACGCAGATCATCTTCCAGATTTTCATCTGGCGTTATCCAGTGGACTTGCAACTTAACCCCAAGTTCCTTGGCGATCTGCTTGCCGATTTCGACATCGACACCCGCCGGTTTACCATTCTGCTCAAACGAAAACGGAGGAAAGTCCTTATAAACACCAATTCTGATATAACCACTGCTAATAACATCGTCGTAATAACGAGAATGCGCCAGGCTGCTAAGCAGGCTGGCGCATAGGAGTATTGCAGTTTTAAAGAGCTCTTTACTCATCAACTGCAACACTCTCCAAATAAGCACGAATTGCCCACAGAGCTTCCTGACTCAGATGCTCTGCCATTTTTGGCATGTAAACACGGCCATCACGCACCGCACCGTTACGCACACGGTAGACATACCATTCGTCACCTTCGAGACCAGGCTCCAGAAAACGCAGATCCGGTGCAATACCACCAGAGATGGCTTCCAGACCGTGACAACGGGCACAGTTCTGGGTGTATGCAGAAGAACCGATCTGGATAGCCAGGTCACGGTTTTCATAGTCAGGACCATATGGCTGGGTCTCAACCCACTCATCGCCCAGAACTTTAAGCCCGGTCACATCAACGTTTTGTGGCGTTACATCACCGTGCGCCATCACCTGGGCGGACAGTGCTGTTGCCAGCAGGCCTGCTGCAGCAAGACCAGAAACTTTTTTATTAATAAACATTCTTCATCACCACTTAATTAAATAGACTCTACGAAGCCAGTTTTACCTACCCGCAACTTAACTCATCCTTAAGCTTCCATATTAAGTCTGGGCTCGGATTCAGTAGTTCTTATTATGTGTCTTAAACTGACCTGATCTGAGATTTGAGCCGCCATGGACTTTGCTGCTATATGATATTGGTAGAGCAAAAAATCCAAGAATTATACTTTGGCTTTTATAAACTACTCCATTAGTACCCCTTCCTGCCATTTGCACGCCTTAGGTATCAGTTATTCAGGCACGCCCTCCTTCCTTAGCATTAATACTGGACATTTAATACCTGAAAGTATCCTAAGACCTCACAGAAGTATTCCTCTTATTACGGGCAATTAACCTTTATTACTCAGGAATTGCTCCATTGTTGCTGACTTCAGTTCCCACCGAAAATAATCACAGCGGCCATGACCGCAAGCAAGATGAGTCAGATCGATTTTTAAACTAAGGATTAAAAACAATGACAACAAAAAGAAATAACCTGGGGCTGAAGCCACTTTGTACAGCAATAGGCCTCAGTCTGCTGACCGGCGCTGTAACAGCCAAACCGGTAACTTGGGATGACATCAAGAACGATGCAAAAACCGCAGAAGATGTACTAGGTTACGGGATTGGTCCTAAAGCACAACGCTGGAGCGACCTGACCGAAATCAACACCAAAAACATTGCGAAATTGACCCCGGCCTGGTCATTTTCTTTTGGCGATGAGAAACAACGCGGTCAAGAAACTCAGGCATTGGTTCATGATGGAGTGATATACGTCACCGCATCCTATTCACGAATTTTTGCCCTAGACGCAAACAGCGGTAAAAAAATCTGGGATTATTCCTATCGTTTGCCGGAAGATATTCGCCCTTGTTGTGACGTAGTGAACCGTGGTGCCGCCATCTTTGGTGACCTTGTGTATTTCGGCACTCTCGATGCAGCCATAGTTGCACTGAACAAGAAAACCGGCAAGGTCGTCTGGAAAGAGAAGTTTGCTGATCACACAGAAGGCTACACAATGACCGGTGCGCCTACGATCATCAGAGATCAGAAAACCGGCAAGGTGATGCTGATTCACGGCACTTCCGGCGACGAATTCGGCGTTGTCGGCAAACTGTTTGCGCGTGACCCCAAAACCGGTGAAGAGATCTGGATGCGGCCATTCGTTGAAGGTCATTACGGTCGACTGAATGGCAAGAAAAGCACATCAACCGGGGATCCTAAAGCACCATCATGGCCGGATGACCCGGACTCCCCAACCGGCAAGGTTGAAGCTTGGAGCCATGGTGGCGGTGCACCCTGGCAGTCTGCCAGCTTCGATATCGAAACCAACACCATCATCGTTGGTGCCGGCAATCCAGCGCCATGGAATGGCTGGGCGCGCACATCACCAGGCGGCGACCCCGCAGACTATGACAGTCTATACACCTCCGGCCAGGTGGCCGTAGACCCCACTACGGGCGAAGTTAAGTGGTTCTATCAACACACTCCCAACGACGCCTGGGACTTCTCCGGCAACAATGAACTGGTACTGTTTGAATACCAGGACGACGGAAAAACCATCAAAGCAACCGCACACGCGGATCGTAACGGTTTTTTCTACGTCGTTAACCGCGAAAACGGTGCCTTTATTCGCGGCTTCCCATTCGTCGACAACATTACCTGGGCTAAGGGCATTGACCCAAAAACCGGTCGTCCCATCGAAGTAGAAGGCCAACGCCCTCTGCCGCCAGAACCGGGGCAGGACCAGGGTCCATCTATCGAAGTATCTCCGCCATTTCTGGGCGGCAAAAACTGGAACCCAATGGCATACAGCCAAGATACCGGCCTGTTCTACATGGGTGCCAACCACTGGAAAGAGGATTACTGGACCACTGAAGTCCAATACAAACGCGGTGCGGCATACCTGGGCCAAGGCTTCCGTATCAAGAAAATGTACGATGATCACGTCGGTGTGTTGCGCGCAGTAGACCCCAAATCCGGCAAGATTGTCTGGTCACATAAGGAGCAGCTACCTTTGTGGTCTGGTGTATTGGCGACGAAAGGCGGCCTTATCTTCACCGGCACAGGTGACGGTTACTTCAAAGCGTTTGATGCCAAATCAGGCAAAGAGCTTTGGAAGTTCCAGACTGGCTCGGGCATCGTATCCTCACCAATCACCTGGGAGCAGAATGGGGACCAATACGTTGGCATCGCCAGTGGTTATGGTGGCGCTGTACCACTTTGGGGTGGCGACATGGCTGATCTGACCAAACCGGTTTCTCAGGGTGGTTCATTCTGGGTATTCAAACTACCAAAACACTGATCATTACAGACTGATATAGTCCAACCCGCACTCGAGCTATGCCTGAATGCGGGTTTTGCTTTGGGGACAATATGAAAAGAACATTATGGCTAGTAGCCGGTTTACTGTCACTGCCACTGCAGGCTGAAACACTGATCATCAATGGCTGCAAAATCGAACCAAATACCAAATGTATTAAGGCTGATCTGCGGAATGCTAATTTAATAAACACCGACCTGTCTGGTGCCGACCTGACAGGAGCCGACCTGACAGGTGCAGACCTACGTCATGCAAAGTTGAAACACGCCAAGCTAGAAGATGCCAATTTGCAAGGGGCCACGTTGGCCAGAGCAGACATGCGCCATGCATCAGTGCGTGGGGCTAATTTACAACAAGCGAATTTGGAAGCAATTAGCGGCTGGGCACTATTTGCCCAAGGCGCTAATTTTTATCAAGCAAACTTGCAAGGGGCCAACCTTGAATTTGCCCGTTTCAGCGGCGCAAAGATGCAGCAGGCTAACCTGCAGGCTGCCAATCTGGAAATTGCCTGGATGACCAAAGTTGACCTCACTGGCGCTAACCTGAAAAACGCTAACCTGCAGGAAGCCAAGCTCAATGCGTCTAGTCTGCAGGATGTCGACTTTACCGGTGTTCGCAAACACTATGCGACGTTCCAGGCTACTTTTATGGAAGGCTGTAAGGGCTGCCCGATTAACTGGTCCCCTCACAAATAGATGAATACTGAGCCCCACCGGGGCTCAGTGATGTTGATTCCCGATGCGAATTAAACCACCTTCCAGTGCCAAGTGCACCAGTTCGGCGATGGTATGAACCCCCAGTTTACTTTTTATTACAGTGGTGTGATTGGCCACAGTTTTACTACTGATACAGAGCTGATCAGCCACCTCTGCTGAACCCAGCCCCTTGGCTAACATGATAAAAATTTCCAACTCTCGCTGGGTCAGCTCACGTAGCTTATCGTCAATATGCGCAACCTGATTCATTGCCAGCTTCATCGCCAGTTCATGCTCAACATAGAACTGTCCGGACATCACCTTTTTTACCGCATCCACCAGGACTTCAGGGCGACAGTTTTTGCTGATATAGCCTCTTGCACCACTTTCCAGCGCTTTTTTCACCAGGGGCGTCTCGTCATACATACTAAAAAACAGCACATTACTCTGAGGAAAGCGTTGCAATAAACGTTTAGTTGTCTCTATACCACTAATACTTTTCAAGCCTACATCCATGATCACTAAATCAGGCAACAAGCGAGGGTACAAACTGAGCAACTCCTCTCCGCTTTCTGCTTCCGAAACACTGCAGTTATCCACCATGCTACTCAGCAAGCTGGTATAGCCCTGCCGCACAACCGCATGGTCATCTACGATCACAATTTTCATTCCACTGCTCCCTGTGCCACCGGCAGTCTAAGCTGGACACAGGTGCCACCTTCCGGCCGGTTTTCAATTGTAATTGAACCGTTAATATATGCCGCGCGCTCCCGCATGGAGCGGATACCCACGCCGACAAGGCGGGTAGTTTCATCGATGCCACACCCGTTATCGCAGATGCGCAGTTGCAAACCTTCGGCAATATTCAAGAGACTCAGTGACACTTCCGAAGCACCGGCATGACGTGCAACATTGTGCAATGCCTCCTGCACTATTCGATAGATATGCGTATTTACCACATCCGACAATTCCGGCAGGTCTGTTGTCAGCTCCATCTGTACCTCATGACGATGCGTTTCCGCCCAGCCTTCAACCAGCGTGCTGATCGCTTCTCTTAGCCCCAACTGCTCAAGTATCACCGGGTGCAGTGAGCGAATAAGCTGGCGGAAACTCACCTGCACCGCTTCACAGTTTTGGATTATCTGCTGACTCACCCGCTCAATCATGTCAGGTTTATGCTGCAACTGACTGACCAGATAAGCCTGCGCCCGAATACCGGTCAGATACTGGCCAAGGTCATCGTGCAGTTCACGAGCAAGGTGCGCGCGTTCGGTCTCCTGCAGGTTCATCAATCGGTTCGTCAACGCCCGGTTTTCCTGCTCAACTTCCTGCAGCTCACCCGCCATCTGGTTAAAGTGTTCTGCAATCTGATTCACTTCACGAATTGAGTAGTGGCGCAGGCGGGCATCATAATGACCCAACTTAATCTCACCCAACGCAGACAGCAGGTCCGCAACCGGTTTCAGACCAAATTTTACGCCAAGGAAGATCGCCAGGTTGGAGAGCAATGCGGCAACCAGGAACAGAAACAGAATCTGCTTGGTCGACTCCCAGACCTCTGCCAGTTCATCGGCAATATCAGCACGCAGGCGCAGCGCGCGGCCATCCGGCAAATAGCGTAAATAATATCGGTCTTCAAGATTTTCGATCCCTGGAATTACCCCTGTGAACCAGGTCGGCACATCCAGTTCCAGCGCCTTAGACAACCGACGTGCTTTGAGCACGTCCGGGTCAATGGTAATGCCGGTATACTGGTCCGGGTCCTCTATTACCTCCAGATGCACATGGCGGATATGCCCTTCCAGCAAACTGTCAATGAGGTCTGGGTAATTACCCACCACCCCCAGCAGTTTCTGCGTAAAGCCGACCCCGGATGTAACCTCACGGGCGATATCTTTGGATGCCTGCTGCAGCATACTCGACAGCGTAACCCCCAATGCTATTGTGAACAGCAGGGTCACTATCAGAATTAATCGCAGCACAGCACTCATGTGGTATCGCTTCCTTAAACAACGCTATGCGTGATCGCCATCACCAAACCGTGGCGGTAATTTAACAATGCCTGCATCTATGCCAAAGTGAACCAGTGCCGCCGTTGAACTGATCCCCAGTTTAGTTTTTAGCAAAGTAATATAGTTAGAAACTGTTTTGCTGCTGATCTCGAGATGCTCGGCTATGTGCTGGGTACTTTCTCCTTTCACCAGCATTACGAATACTTCATATTCCCGCTGTGTCAGTTGCCGTAACCGATCTTCGTGGTCACGGTTATTGGATGACGCCAGCTTCATCACCAGATCGTACTCAATAAATACTTCACCACGGGTGAGTGCCGCCACCGCATCCAGCAATATTTTTGGCGATCCCGATTTGCTGATATATCCCATGCCACCCGCATCCAGCGCATGCTTCACCACTGATGCTTCGTCATACATAGAGAAAAACAGAATACGTGGCTTTTCTGCCAGATCACGAATCCGACCGGCCGCTTCTATACCGCTAATACCGGGCAAGTTGATATCCATGATGATGATATCCGGTTTCGATTCACGGCACAGTTCCACCGCTTCTTCACCGCTGCCTGCTTCAATAATTTCACAACCATCCAACATACCTGCCAAGAGGCTTGCATAACCCTGGCGAACCACTGCATGATCATCCACGATCAGTATTTTCAACGTCGTCACTCCTGATTCTGTTCGCAACCTTTATATTGTGCGAAAGTATCGAAAAAGGCTCAGCTGTGCTATCAATGTTCGCGCAGGATAAGCTGCGGAACTTAAGTCGCCAGCATGACTCTACTGTACTCAGATCGCCATAGTGCCTGTAAACAGTGCTAATGGCCATGCATTTGCCATAGCCGATCATGCTAGCGACGGGCTCGGGTAAGGGTATGCTACTTAGGAAGTATTTGATTTCTACTTTCTACATATTCCGTACCCTGGATTTGCCCCTTATGCTGATAAAAATAACAACTTAAACTGAAAATCTAATATGACATTCAAACGTACCAGACTCGCTGCCGCCCTGCTGGCCGGCAATCTACTGGCAGCAACGGCACAAGCCAATATTGATGTTCAGGTTAGCTATCTTGGGCAAGTTATCGATTATGGCCCTGTACTGTCCAACCTATTCCCAGAGCCTGAAGATACCGGCATTCGAGGCGCAGAACTGGCCGTTACCGACAGTAATACCACCGGTAAATTTCTCAAACACCACTACAGTTTTATCTCTGCTGTTGATACCGATCCGGCCAAGCTGATTGCATCAGCCAAGCAGCAATATGCCAATGGAATTCGTTATTTCGTCGCCAATATGCCGCGCGATACACTACTGCAGCTACAAGCAGGGCTGGGGCAAGACGCTGTAATATTTAATGCTGGCAGTTACGACGATGTGCTGCGTAATCAGGACTGTCGCCGCAACATTTTCCACACTCTGCCCAGTAGAGCGATGCTCACCGATGCTCTGGCGCAATGGCTGAAGGCCCGCCGCATTAGCAAGACATTGCTGATTACCGGTAGTCGGCCCGAAGATCAGGCATACGCTGATGCCTTCAAACGCGCCAGTAAACGTTTTGGTATCAAGATCGTGGCGGAGAAAGCCTGGACCTTCGACACTGACATGCGCCGTACGGCACAGAGCGAAATGCCGCTGTTTACTCAAGCAAAACAATACGACATCGTCATCACCGCGGATGAACGCGGCGATTTTGGTGAATATGTACTGTATAACACTTGGTATCCGCGCCCAGTTGCGGGCACCCAGGGGCTTAAACCTGTCGCCTGGCATCCAGTGATCGAGCAATGGGGAGCCGCACAGCTGCAAAGCCGGTTCGTTAAACTCAGCAACCGTCGTATGAACGCGGTCGATTATGCCTCTTGGTCTGCTGTGCGAAGTGTCGCTGAAGCAGTTACCCGCATCAATAGCGCCGATGCCACCGCAGTATTTGACTACATGACGGGCGAAAACTTTGAACTGGCCGCCTTTAAGGGCCGCAAAATGGACTATCGCAGCTGGAACCATCAATTACGTCAGCCCATACCGTTGATTCATCCACGATCCGTGGTATCTCAGTCTCCTCAAGTGGGATTCCTGCACCCAACCAACGAGCTGGACACACTGGGCTATGACAAACCAGAAAGCCGCTGCAAATTTTAACGAGGACTATTCATGAAACTGAACACTCTGCTTAAACCCGTCGCTGCAGCTTTGCTATTGAGTGCCAGTCTGGCACAGGCAGAAGTCGCCTACGTATCAAATGAGAAAGATGATTCCCTGTCATTAATTGACTTGAGCACATTGGAAGTCATCAAAACTATCGACGTTGGCCAGCGGCCCCGCGGTATTATCTTCTCCAAGGATTACAGCAAACTGTATATCTGTGCTTCAGATTCCGACACTGTGCAGGTGATGGATACCAGCACGCATAAGATTATTGCTACCCTGCCCTCCGGTGAGGACCCAGAGCAGTTTGCCCTGCACCCGAATGACCGCCATCTATATATCGCCAATGAAGATGATGCACTGGTAACGGTAGTTGATACCGAATCACATGCAGTGCTGGCCCAGATTGACGTGGGTGTAGAGCCAGAAGGCATGGCTGTCAGCCCGGATGGTTCTGTTGCTGTAAACACCAGTGAGACCACTAACATGGTGCACTGGATTGATACCACCAGCCACGAGTTAATCGATAACACCCTGGTGGACCAGCGGCCACGCCATGTCGAATTCAACAAATCAGGCACTCAACTGTGGGCCAGTTCTGAGATTGGCGGCACGGTTTCCGTAATCGACACAACAACCCGCAAAATCACCAAAAAACTTCGGTTTGAAGTCAAAGGCGTTCATCCCGACAAAATTCAACCGGTCGGTATCCAGCTAACCAAAGATGGCAAATATGCCTTTGTTGCCCTCGGCCCATCTAACCATGTCGCCGTGGTAAACGCGCAAACCTTAGAAATTGAAGACTATATCCTGGTTGGCCGCCGTGTCTGGCACATGGCCTTCAACAGCGATGAAAGCCTGCTCTTGACGACAAATGGTATCAGCGGTGATGTTTCGGTGATCGATGCCAAGGCACATAAACCGATAAAAACCATCAAAGTGGGTCGTTACCCATGGGGGGTTGTGGTAAAACCCTGATAACTAAACACAACAAACACCGGCCTGCCCTGCAGGCCGGTCTTTTATTGGGCAGCTTTTAATGAGTATTGAAGTCAACCATATCAGCTTTCGCTACGGTACCAAGCAAGCGCTAAAGGATGTCAGCTTCAGCCTGGACCGTGGCGGATTTCATGGTCTGCTGGGCCCCAATGGTGCCGGCAAATCTACCCTGTTTGCTTTGCTGACAAGGCTCTATGCCTTGCAACAGGGCGAAATCACCATACACAACCAGAGCATCCGCAAACAGCCTGCTGAAATCATGCGCAGGATTGGCGTGGTATTTCAGCAAAGCACGCTGGACCTCGACCTGACCGTACGACAAAACCTGCTTTACCATGCATCTTTGCATGGCATCTCAACCTCGGCGGCGAAACCTCGCATCGAGCAGGAGTTAGCCCGAATGGAGATGCTGGAGCGAGCCGATGAAAAAGTACGCGGCCTGAATGGTGGCCACCGTCGCCGAGTAGAAATTGCCCGCGCCCTGCTGCATCAACCCAACATCCTTTTATTGGACGAACCTACCGTAGGGCTAGACCCACAGACCCGTCGGGCACTGAACCAGCATGTGCGCAAACTCTGTGCGGAAGACCATTTGACTGCGTTATGGGCAACCCACTTGATGGAAGAGATCAAGCCGGATGATCCGGTTATCTTATTACATAAAGGAGAAGTGATGGTCGATGACAAAGCCAATCACTTACTGGAACTGTCAGAACAAACCGACCTGACAGAAGCCTTTCACACACTGACAGGCGTAAAGGAGACGGTATGACACTCAGCAGTAGTTGGCATTGTTTTAAAGGCATCTTAGTCCGCGAATTTCTGCGCTTTGTGCAGCAACGCTCCCGCTTTTTAAGCGCTCTTATCCGCCCCCTGCTCTGGCTTATCGTCTTTGCGGCGGGCTTTCGTGCAGCATTGGGCATTGCGATCATTGAGCCTTATGAGACCTACATCACCTATGAGGTTTATATCGCCCCAGGCCTTTGCTGCATGATTCTGTTGTTTAACGGTATGCAGAGTAGTTTATCCATGGTGTATGACCGTGAAATGGGTAGCATGCGAGTGTTACTGATGAGCCCACTGCCTCGACCATACCTGCTGTTGTGCAAAATGGTGGCTACCGCGCTGATTTCATTAACCCAAGTCTATGCGTTTCTGCTGATTGCCCTGACGGTTGAAGTACAACCACCCCTGATAGGTTACCTGACTGTACTACCAGCACTGATGTTGGTAGCACTGATGCTGAGCTCGCTGGGACTACTGCTATCAACCCGGATCAAACAGCTGGAAAACTTCGCCGGCGTCATGAACTTCGTCATTTTCCCTATGTTTTTCCTGTCCTCAGCACTGTACCCCTTGTGGAAGATGCAGGAAGCCAGTGAATGGCTGTACTGGCTCTGCCAAGTGAATCCATTTACCCATGCTGTCGAGCTGGTTCGCTATGCCCTGTATATGCAACTGAATACAGATGCCATGATGATTACAGCTGGCGCAACACTGGTATTCAGTGCTGTCGCCGTCACTGGCTTCAGCCCACAGAAAGGTGGCCGTGGCTAATTATGCTACCTCATGCTCAGTCTGCCGCTGCAACCAGCGCAGGCTGAGCATACCCAGTACCGGACCAGGTACAAACAACCACATAATCCAGGCAATCGGAACGTCTGATAGCAGCATGGCACTGAGCTGAACAGATACCATAGAGATAGAAAAACCTACACAGTTAATCATGGTTAAGGCGCTACCCACCACTGCGGGAGGAGCGGTCTGTGCTGACAATGCGGAAAACTGTGGCGAATCACCAACAATAGTGAAACCCCAGAACCACCAGAACAACAACATTACCCAAAGCGGTAAATTAAAGGCCAGGGGTGAAAGCAGGCAGCATAATCCTGATCCCAATAACATGTAAAAAGCCACCCGGCGACTACCAAACTTCACCGACCAGCGTCCCCCGGCAATACAGCCAAACAAACCGGCCGCAATCACGGTAAAAGACCAAAAGGCGATGTTGAGCGTCTGCCCATGATTAACGGCCCAGGCTTGCAACCAGAATGGCACCAGAGCCCAGACAGCGTAGAGCTCCCACATATGACCGAAATAGCCACCTGCGGATGCACGTAAGGGTTTATGCTGTAATGCCACCCAGAGGTCACGTAAACTCAGCGCCTTACCTTGGTGCAGCGCAGGCCCGTCCGGCACGCCCAATAAGATCAGCCACCCCCCAATAAAAGCCGCCAGACTGACCGAATAAATTACCGGCTGCCAACTGGAAAACTGCAATGCCGAGACAAAGTGCGGAGACGCGGTACCCAGGGCTAAGGCACCCACCAGATAACCCAGCGCCCTGCCCAGCCCTTCCGGATACCAGCCCGTGGCTATTTTCATACCAACCGGATAAACCCCCGCCAGCATCATGCCGCCCAAAAACCTTAAGACCACAACCTGCTGTAAGTTGTCAGCCCACAGCGCAATACCCAGATTAGCCACCGCACTGCCGGTCGCACACACAAAGAATAAATACCGCGGGGAGATACGGTCAGCCAACGCCAGCAGCGCAAAGAGCAATGCGCCACAGATGAAGCCAAACTGCACTGAGTTGGTCAGTGGTGCAACGGCGCTATCCGCTAACTGCCAGGACTGCTGTAGCAGGGGCAGAATGGCATTACCGGCGAACCAGGTCGATGTGCCCAGAAACTGAGCCAGGATAATTAAGGGTAATATTCGCCGGGGCCGTTGTTGCATTACCCGCTCCTTAAGAACAGCTAAGCGACTGTACTGAACTGCTCGTGCAGTTTCTGATCCAGCATATCGCGAGACAGTTCCGTGCTGCTGGCACTGAATACCAGTTGCGCCGGACGACCACCCAGTACGGAGATGCGATCCCCCATTTCCAGCGCCTCATCCAGGTCATGAGTTACATAAATCAAACAGCGTGTCGGATGATCACAGACCAGGCGTTTAATCAGTCGCCGCATCTGCGCTGCTGTCGGGGTGTCCAGCGAGACCAGTGGTTCATCCATCAATACCAGCTCAGGCTCAACCAACAGGCAACGTGCCAGCGCCGCACGCCGCGCCATGCCCAGCGAAATACGCGATGGATAAAAATCTGCGTAATCTTTCAGGTTAACCGCATCCAGCATCTCTTCCACCGCCGCGTTATCATCTTTGACCAACAAAAGATTCTCGCGCAGGGTACGCCATGGCAATAAACGGGGTTGCTGGAACAGATAACCGATCTGCGGTTTCTCTCCCTGCCAAACCGTTTTCACGCCATCCACATCAAGGTCCGCCAGAATATTCAACAGCGTCGTTTTGCCAAAGCCCGACGGACCGATCAAACAGTGGCTCTCGCCAGGTTGCAACGACAGGCCTATTTCGCCCAGTACGGCCTGACCATCAAAACTGCGGCCGGGAATTTGCCAGTTAATCATGCTGAAGCCCCTTTCTGCCAACGCCCCGCATAACGATCAAGAGGCTGCAAAATAAACCACTCAATCAATTGCACCACGCCAATAAATGCAAAGCTGTATGCGAGAATGGTTGCCACATCAAACAACTGGAACGCCAAGTGCAGCTGAAAGCCAACCCCTTCTGATCGACCCAGCAACTCAACTACAAGGACAATTTTCCAGATCAGCGCCAGACCACCCCGGGTCGCCACCATGACATAAGGGAAAAGCTGCGGCCACCAGAGGTGCTGCAGTCGCTTGCGCCATGAAAAATGATAGGCACGCGACATCTCTTCCAGTTCCGGATCAAACATCCTCGCCCCCTCACGCAGGGTCACGGCCACATTGGGAAGTTTATTGATGATCACCGCTGCCACAGCGGCGGTCTCAACCAGACCAAACCAGATGTAGAGCAAAATAATGACCACCAATGCTGGAATGTTAAGCAATATTATCAACAAAGGATCAAGGATTCTGTTACACAGGGCAAACCGCCCCATGGCAACCCCCAGGCAGATACCAAGGAACATGGCGGCACAGAAACTGATCACAACACGTTGCAGAGTGATCAGCAGGTTAGGCAGCAAACGGTCTTGCTGCCATTCAATCATGATCTTGTCCGCCACATGCTGCGGCCCTGGCAACATTGGGTTCTGTAACCACAATGCAGCCAGATACCAACACAACAGCAAGACTGCTATGGCAAGCAGCTGATCTCTAAGTCGGCTGGTTGTCATAGTGTATTCCGATAAAATACCGCTGGATCCAGCTGTTCACCCGACGGGTTAGGATCAAGGGAGTCAATTAAGCGGTAGAACACCTGTGCATCGTCAACCTGCTGCTCAGATAAGACACCGGGAGTACCCTGCAAATACCCTGCCTTCAACGCCTGAAAAATCTCTTCACTTTCCGCATTCATCAGGGGGCGAATCTCTGCCCACTCTGCATCATCGGCTGCCAGCCGTTGCTTAGCCTCGGTAATTGCAGCAGCAAAACCAGCTACTGCAGTTGGCGACCGTTGGGCAAAGTCCGCATTAAAAAGATACCCCAGAATGGGCAGGCCTGACTTCATGCCCAGATCATGCATCAGCTGCTGCATGCTCACCATAGGCTTGTAGCCCTCTGTTTCAAGGCGGGCACCGTAATGCCAAAATGTCGCCAGTAGATCTACCTGGCCACGCCTGAGCGCCTGGCTGAGTAATGGAGGTGCTCCAAACTGAATTTCTGCTTCCTGCCGCAGATCGACACCCTGGGCTTTTGCGGCAGCCTGGAGCAAGACCCAGCTCTTGTTCATGGGGCCGCCGGCAACACCAATTTTTTTACCACGCAGGTCGGTCAAAGAGGTGATTTTGCTATCAGGCGGTAATAGAACGCTGCCAATCTGACTGGAAAATGGGATAAAACGCAGGTTTGCTCCGGCATTGTTACGCTTGCCCGCCCAGAGCCAGTCTGAGACCACCAGATCTGCGCCGCCGCTGGTTAAGGCCAGTTTCGCTGCAGAGAGGCTGGCCATTTTTTGCATTTCCAGTTTAAAGCCGTGGGCCCGGTCTATCTGTTGATTGAGTATGTACTGCAGCTCCCAATTCACCGTGCCCGACTGTAAAACAGCCACCCGTACGACTGGCAACTGACTAGCCGCTGACACCTGAACCGAAAACAGCACAAGCAACAAAACGAAATACCGCATAACAACAAGTTTCATAACATACCCGGTTGTGATTATTTTTATATTGGTGCCATGCGATCCTAAATGAACGAACCGCTAAGGTCAGACGGCCTTACTGCACCGTATTGAGAATAAGTACTGTGGCACGTAAATCTGACTTACGTTCCATAAAAAGACACGTTACCAAAATACGAGGCTGACCGCAGGCTAAAAATACTACTTTCGAACTAGCATAACGGGCCATTAGTAGTACCGCCACACCCGTGGCGGTACTTAGCCAAAATAAAGCCGAAACAATCGCTTATGTAGAGAGTTGCGAAATAATATCCGCATAGTGATCAGAAAAATCCTGGAAGGCGTCGTCATGGTGGCCACAGCAGCTAATCCGGCCAGATTTAATATCATAAACCCAGCCATGAATTGACAGTTTGTTGGTCGCTAATTTAGCCGCTACCACAGGGTGCGTGCGCAGATGCTGAACCTGCTGCAGCACATTCTGCTCAATAGCTTCATTCAAGAATTCTGGGGCAACGCACTGATCCCCTGGTAAGTTGTTTCGTTCACGCACAATTTCCATGGCGGAGCGGCAATGGCCCAGCCACTCTTTTACATGAGGTAAGCCTTTCAGGGCACTCAAATCCAGTGCACCTTTTATGGCCCCACAATCAGTGTGCCCGCAAACGATAATATTACGCACACCTAACACTGCCACAGCATATTCAATAGAAGCCGTCATACCACCGGTTTCATTGCTATGCGGAGGAATAATATTACCCGCATTGCGGCAGATAAAAAGATCACCCGGATTGGAGCCCGTCAGCAAGTTGGGGTCTATTCGTGAATCAGAGCAAGTGATAAATAACACATCCGGATTTTGGCCCAGGTCCGCCAATGTACCGAATAGATCCTTACGCTCTGGATAGATCTCACGCTTAAATGTCAAAACACCCTGAATAATCTGTTCCATTCTACATGCCTGTCCTGTTCAAAAAGCTGCTGCAGCACCTACACGGCGCCCACGGTGCGCATACTAGGAGTATTTATCCGTTCATTTCAACTAAAACCTCATCAGGCGCAGACGAATCAGCGTTGTTCGCCCGTACCACCTGAAACATCCGGCGATATTAACACGCAGCTCCCGCCCCAGTGACCTAGTGTCAACCACCAGTACCTGCCAGAATTGAGAAGCCTGCCATGCCCCACTAACGTAACCCGGTATTCAAGTGTACCCTGTACGCGTGTCAAGACGACTGCCAGCCAGTAAATTATCAGTGGCACACTTGATTGACTGGATACAACAGACCTCTGAGCACTGAAAACCATCCTGCACCGGCTTACAGAATTTGGTCCAACACCACCTATACTGGCTGGAAACGTGATAATTCATACTTAAGGTCCCGCTGTTTGAATCGATAGTAGAATTTTTAGCCAACCCCACACAGGGTGTAATACCAACATATTTATATGGGCAGTTTAAGATGCGTTACCTGTTATTGCTGATTGTGCTCAGCCCATGGACACTGGCCGGTCCTGGTTCACAGGCACTCACAGAGGAAAACACCCGCTGGCCTGGCGTAACCGACGAAAATTTTGAGCTGTTCAGCTTTGATGGATATCGGTTGTTTCGCTATCGCAGCCCAACCCCTCAAGGCAGTGATTACGCCACAACAATTAATACCTTGCAGCTACAGCGGCTACTGCAACAAGATCCAAAGCCCGCACTGTTGGATGTACAACCCATCCCATGGAACGGCGTATTTATTCAGCAAAAACCGCGCTTACACTTGCCGGGCAGCATGTGGCTGCCCAATGTTGGGCAAGGTGAACCTGAGGCACGGTGGCTGGAGTATTACCGTAAAAACCTTAAACAACTATCAGGGGGTGACAAACATTATCCACTGGTGATTTACTGTACCGCAGATTGCTGGATGTCTTGGAATGCTGTAAAACGAGCAGCATCACTAGGTTACAGTAATATTTTTTGGTATCGCAATGGCACAGATGGCTGGGTCGAACATGACTTACCGCTGGAGCTAGCAGAGCCTGAATCTTTCCCGCCCTGACCGAGTCCTGCGGGGAATGGGAAATTTCCGGATTCCAAGCTCGAACAATGACAAAGTAGCCCAAGGCACGCATAATTAGGCTATATAACAAAAACTTGCTGGAGAGAGATCGTGTATAAAATCCTCATAGCCGATGATCATCCACTGTTTCGTGAAGCAATAATCAGTGTTATCCAAAACAGTTTTCCTGGCTGTGAAACCCTGGATACAGAAGATCTCGAAAGTGCTCTGGCCATTGCCCAAAAAGAAGAAGAGCTGGATCTGATCCTGCTCGACCTCAATATGCCGGGCATGAACGGTCTCAACGGCCTGATCACCCTGCGCAATGACATGCCAACAGTGCCTGTCGTTATTGTCTCAGCTGAAGAAGACAAACAGATCGTACTGCAGGCCATCACCTATGGTGCTGTAGGCTTTATTACCAAATCGTCTCCGCGGGAGCAGATGACTGAAGCGCTGGAGCAAATTCTAGCCGGTAACGTTTATCTGCCTTCAGATATCATTCGCGCCAGTCAGGTCGACAGCCGACGCAACCAGCGCAAAGACGATAACCAGATCCCACCTGAACTGCTTTCATCCCTGACCCGGCGCCAGTTGCTGGTATTGGAGCGGATGTCAAAGGGTGAATCTAACAAACAGATCGCTTACAACCTGAATATTGCAGAAACCACTGTCAAAGCGCATGTGTCGGCAATTCTGCGTAAGCTCGGGGTGCACAACCGGATACAGGCAGTTCTGTCTGCAGGCAACATAGACTTCAATGAATACCTGAAACGCTAACAGCAACGTTGAACCATAAAAAACCGGGTTACCCCGGTTTTTTATGCCTGATACACTCAGAAATTAGCGGTTAAAGCCCTTCTCCAGCATATGTGTCAGGGTGGTTTTAAGCTTAAGCGGTTTGACCGGTTTATTGATCATAAGGAAACCAAGGTCACGAATCTCCTGATTCAACTCCAGACTGTAGTTCGCAGTAATCATCAGTACCGGCAGTTGATCACCTATTTCTGCTTTTACTTGTCGAGCGGCATCCAGCCCATTCTCGCCGTCATCCAAATGATAGTCAGCAATCAACAGATCTACCGGATCTTCAGACATATCAACTTTCTGCCTTAGATCCTCTACAGACAGGCCCGTAACCACATTACTGCCCCAACCCTCGAGCAACAGTTTCATACCGTCACAGATCGCCTGGTCATTATCAATCAGCCAGATATTAGCATTGACCAGATGCTCAGCCAGTACAGGCATGCGCGGCCCCATTGGCACCGCTGGTGTCAGCTCACCGCCCATTGGCACTTCCACTGAGAACATTGAGCCCTTACCTTCAATAGAACTAACAATGATATTGTGGCCCAGTACCCGAGAAATTTTATCGACAATTGCTAAACCCAGCCCCAGGCCTTTATCCTGGCCTGCCTGGGGTTTTTTCAAGCGTTTGAATTCCTGAAAAATTTCAGTCAATTTTTCTTCTGGTATCCCCGGTCCAGTATCCCAGACCTGTATAGAAAGAACGCCCTGACGACGACGGCAACCCAGCAGAATTCGTCCCTCCTGGGTATAACGCATGGCATTAGTCAGGAAATTACGCAGAATACGCGCCAATAGCTGCGAGTCGGATTTCACCACGCAACTGCTACCCACGTAATGGAATTGCAACCCCTCCGCCCCCGTCAGGCGACTGAACTCCGTTGCCATGGTTTCCAGCAGCCGTTGCACATTGAATGGCACAATATCGGCCTTAACCACCCCGGCATCCAGCTTCGAAATATCCACCAGGGTCCGCAGCAGCGATTCCACGTCGTCCAGCGAGTTGGATACCGACTGTACCAGCGGCTCTACACTCTGGGTACGGATTTTGTCATGCAATGCCGCCGAAAATAAGCGTGCGGCATTCAGGGGTTGTAACAGGTCATGGCTAACTGCAGCCAGGAATTTAGTTTTCGATAGGTTGGCCACTTCCGCTTCCTGCTTGGCTTCCCTGAGGCGCGCTTCAACCTCTGCACGCTCGCCAATTTCGGAGCGCAACTGATCATTCAAGGTAAGCAGCTCGGTCGTACGTTCTTCAACCCGCTGTTCCAAAAGTTGGTGAGACAATTTAAGTGCTTCAGCCGAACGGCGTCGTTCAGTAATATCACGAATCATGACAAAAAAACCGTCCGACTCACCCTGGGCACCTACATTAGCCACATACGATTTCAGCATGTAACGCTGCTCACCCCGAGCATTATTCTGCCACACTTCAAAAGTGACACTTTCCCCGGACAATGCTTTTTCTACATAGGGTGACAGCTGCGCAAACTGCCCATCATCGTAGGCATCATGAATACTCTTGCCATTCAGAGCCCCTCTGGGCAGGCCAAACCATTCGTCATATACCTTATTGGTAAAGCGGTATACCAGATCCTCACCAAGATAGGCGATCATCGCTGGCACGTTATCGGTAATCAAACGAATCCACTGCTCACTTTCCCGCAGCGACTCTGCATAGCGGTGCCGCTCAGTGATGTCGGTATAGGTGTTAACAAACCCTCCCTCCGGCATCGGGTGGGTGCGTACTTCAACCACCTGGCCTTTATCACTGCGCTGCTCAGACGCCAGCACTTCACCCTGTTGCGCGGCGGTGAGGGCATGCTGCAATATTGCCTGATTGTCCAGCATCAGAGCGGCAAAGGGTGGGTGATTATCCAGCTGGTCACGACCAACGCCGGTCAACTCAATAAACCGGTCATTCCACAAGTCGACAGACCCTTCGGGATTCACCAGCACAACACCCTGCGACAGGTTATCCACGGTACGCTGTAGTAACTTAGTTTTTTCCGCCAGCGCATATTCACGCTGGGCGGTTTCGCTGGCCTTGAGTGCGGTAATATCGGTGTAGAGAATAACCAGGCCATTATCCTGAGTTTGACGCTCACTCATCTGCACCCAGCGGCCATCGGCGAGTCGGTAGACCTTGCTGGCTGAGTCTGTTGCCGGATACTCTTCAACAATCAGGCCACTTTCCTTAGCCAGGCGGGATATATCCTGAATGGTTGTACCGGTTTCGATACTCACTCCTGTAGGACGCCAGACGTCAACAAACTTACTGTTAAACAGAATAATTCTGCTCTGATCGTCAAACAGGACAAACGCATCAGATATACTTTCTATCGCGTCCACCAGGCGCTGATTCGCCAATGCTGCCTGTTCATTCGCGCTTTTCAGGGCGTAATGGCTTATTTTCAGCTCAGATAACACCCGGTTAAGCGCGTCAGTTCTCTCCCGCACCTGCTCCGCCAGAATCACTGAGTGCTCAAACGCAGAATAGGGGTTAGTCCCCTGGGTACTGCTGGAAGACTCAACCCGTTCAATTAACACATGGTTAATTTTCAGAAGTTTGGCATTTTCCTGCTCAAGTGACTCAATACGCTGCAGCAGTACTTCCTGATTCTGCTCAGTCATGACGACGTTTTCCTATTGCCACAGCCGTAAAAGTTTGATTAATATGCATCCCCGCTAGCTGCTCGCCATAGGTATTGAAGCCAATCACACGATTGCGTACATACACATCGCACACTTCTTCGCTAAAACCTGATAACTGCGCCTCCAACCGGCGCAAAAAGCAATCACAACCAATAATGATTTGCGGCTCACCGATCGAACCCCGAATCTGTGTCAGTTTGTGATTGAGGTTATCCAACATACCTTTTGGTTCCATGACTGTCAGTACAATACCGTTCTCTACAGCGCAGTAAAATTTCAGGCTCAGATCATCCCCTACCTGCTGTATCGAGCGCCCAAAATATTCATCACCCAGTTTTACCGCCAACGGGTTGAGCGCAAATACATCAGGGGTCAGTTGGTCAAGTTCAAGCCCGGTAACACGTGCATACTCAAGCGCAGCAGGCTCTGCATTCAGTTCAAACACACAGCGACTCGTGGCATCAGCTCTCGTCACCACCAGCTTTTCCGGCTGCCTTTGCAGGTGATGTGTACTGAACACTTCGAATTCAAAACAGGTATTTACCAGCATCACCACGGCCGCATCGGTATGAAACGCGCCTTTGAAAAACACATGGGTTTTTGCCAGATGGATATCGTCGCCTGCAGAACCACCAAAGTTAGGGATACTGCCAAGGGCAGAGTTCAGGTTCATCAATACCATCTCTTCCTGAATGGATAAGCCATCCAGCAAGGTCAAAGCAAAGGTATTGCCTTTGATCTCTGCCACTTCATGCTCACAGCAACTGTGAATCAGCTGATCAACCAGAGTTTGTGCATCGGTCAGGCTGAAGTCATCAAGACACTCTATAGAAGCAGCCTCAATGGCAAAATCGGTACTATCAAAACCGATGGCCGTTATACAACCCTGACCATAGCCGTCGGGGGTCAGCTCTCCTGCAGTGGTGCAACCCACCACGACCATGTCGGCAAGATGAACATTGATCGCGTCTGCCAGGGCAGACAGGTCATATTCCGCCGAACAGAAGAACAGAACAAATGAGATCCCCGGATCGGTAAACTGCTCTCTTAACTCCCGAGCAGCCACTTCGGGAACCCGGCTATAAGAAACCACTGCCTTGACAGAGTGAGGATTGTTCACGCTATTGCTCCGTTATTTTAATTATATTCGGACAACCAAAGATCGATCGGCGAAATGACACATAGACGAACTAGCATAACAGCCTGCCAACCCTACTGAAAAATACAAACCTGCATAAAATCACTGTAACCAAGAAAATTTTTGAACTAACGTAAACCTTCCCGGTCTAGGTATTTCAATAGACCCACACTATTCTGCAACTGCAGCGAAATAAAACATTATTGTGCGGCGCACAATAAAGCAGTACTTATGCATTAATACTGGTATTAGTATTTACTAATCAATACCGGCCCTCCCTATTTGCTAGGCCTTTCCTACAAAAAGTCTTACAGCTCTAAGGTTTAAGTAAAACCCTACCGTGGCTGAATACTTGATTTTGCGTGCTTTTTTGATAATCGACCCCAACGTTAACAACAAAACCGAAACAATCGGGGGCGACATGAAAAATAACAAGGCTAAATTGCTAGCTGCTGCAGTTGCGATGGGCATTTCTGCTCAGGCGAGCGCTGCAATCGAGTTGTACAACACTGACGGCACGACTTTCTCTGTTGATGGTTACTTCAACACTTTCTACGTGCACTCCAGCACCGATGACGAAACCGGTCTAGGCGTTGACCGTGATCAGTCCCGTGTAAAAATGGGCTTCCTGCCTAACTACATCGGTTTTAACTTCAGTAAGCAGATTGATGACCTGACAATTGGCGGTCGTTCTTCTTTCTGGGTATCCATCAACGATTCCGACGCAGTCCGAGCTGACGCACAGGGCCGTGGCGAGTCTCTGGGTACTGATTCCGGTATCGACGTTCGTCAGTTCTACGCTACTGTAGACGGTTCTTTCGGTCAGGTTCTGGTTGGTAAAGATTTCGGCCTGTTTGGTCGCGCTATCATCTTGGGTGACGAGTTGCTGATTGGTTATGGTCAGTCTTCTGACACTCTGGGTCTGATCGATGGCGGTAACGTATCCTTCGGTAACATCGGTTCAGGTTATACCTATCCTTTCCCGAAAGCGCAGATTACATACCGCTCTCCGGTAAATAACGGTTTCCAGTTTGCCATCGGCGCAATGGATCCTAACAAACAGCTTGCTGGCAATTCAGAAGAATCTGCTCCTCGCTTTGAAACTGAGCTGACTTATACTAGCGATATGTTTTCTGCTAACCTGAGCGGTCTGTTCCAGTCTTCTGATGACACTTCTGGTGCTGGCGAAGATGTTGATACAACTGGCTTCGCTGGTGGTATTAAAGTGAAAGCTGGTGGTTTCGCACTTGGCCTGTCTGCTACTCACACTGAAGGTACAGGCATCGCAGGTTTGGATACTCTGATCGTATCTGAAGACGTAGAAACTGATAGCTACCTGGCTCAGCTTTCTTACACCGCTGGTGCAACCCGTTTTGTACTGTCTTACGGTGAAAGCGAAACTGATAATGGTGTTACCTCTAGCGACTACGAAAATACTGCAGTTGGCATCTTCCACTCTGTAAACAGCAATCTGATTCTGATTGGTGAATACAACATCACTGAAGTTGAAGATGTAGAAGAGAACGACACTATCGCACTGGGTGCTGTAGTAACTTTCTAATCAGTTTCTGTTAAGGATCTGATAATTGGCCACGCACTGCCCCCCCTTCGCAGTGACGTGGCCTTCTTTTATCTAACCTAAATCTGACCACTCCTTCCTACCGACTTACCGACTTACCGACTTACCGACTTACCGACTTACACAGCATGTTTGCACATGCCTATCACTACCCTGCTCACCTCATCAATACCTGTTCTTATCTCTGCTATTCAGCAACGCCGATAACGTCTTAAAAGCGCACTAGCCCGCCCGCAGCAATGATCATCGTCATGATTAGCCATTAACTGGCGTCAGCATAACGCGAATATATTGGCCATGAACAAAACCTGAGCGCCCACCGCACACCCATCACCATACAGATGATCTCGGAGCAGTGCCTTGCAGCGAAAAACAGACAAAAAAAAGCCTGCTAGGCAGGCTGTAATATGACGGTTAGAGCTCTTAGATAGATAACTCAAGTGCCAGAGTGGATATACACAAAGGACTGGCAGGTCCTGAGTAGGTCAATTGTGCTAAATTCATGGTTGAATTGCGATTCTGCAACAGAGCTATATAGCCTTATACTTTAGGCCGTAGGCAAATGACCAAGCCTTTTAAGCTTTCAGCACAGGTTTAACGCAGCTTGAAGTTGACCGGCACTTCTACCCAAGCAGCAACCGCTTTGCCTGCATAACGGGACGGAACAAAACGCCACTTTGTCACCGCTTCTAGCGCCGCTTGATCCAGCACTTCATGACCACTGCTCTGCTGAATAATCACCCGCTGGTTAGCGCCATCCGCACCGACCAGGACCCTGATCATAACCATGCCCTCCAGTTTTCGGCGTAACGCCTTTCGCGGATACTCTGGAGCCCTGGGACTCTCTCGGTACTGTGGGCTGCGAACCACTTCCTTAAGCACGCCATTAATCAGCGGCGATGATTTATTCAGCGTCGACTGAGGTTTTGGTTCCGGTTTTGGTTTTGGTTCCGGTTTTGGTTCCGGTTTTGGTTCCGGTTTTGGTTCCGGTTTTGGTTCCGGTTTTGGTTCCGGTTTTGGTTCCGGCTCTGGTTCCGGCTCTGGTTCCGGCTCTGGTTCCGGCTCTGGTTCCGGCTCTGGTGCCGGCTCTGGTTCCGGCTCTGGTGCCGGCTGAAGCTCTTCTGGCGTGTCTGATTGACGTAAAGTCACATCAACAGTTCTGGTCAGTAACACCGGCTCCAATTGAGGCTCAAGCGGTTTATATAACCAGTAAACAGCCAAAACAAAATGTGCCAGCAATGAAAAAATCAAAGCTGGCACAAAGAAGGAGATGGAAATGCTACGCATCATGCAGCATTTCCGTTACTGCATAAGCTGAATCAGAAGCGAGCACGCAAACCGATAACACCGGTACGTGGCTTACCCGGGCCGACAAAGCGTACTTCGTCATCGTAATCACTGCCCAGCACTTCTTCTGCTTCACCATAGACACCAAAGGTTTCGTATTCTTTATCAAAAAGGTTGTCTATCTTAGCAAAAAGCTCAACATTTTCAGAGAGTTTGTACTGACCTCTGAGGTTAATGACAGCAAAGCCATCCAGCTTGTCATCATCGTTGGCTTCATCACCGCGGAAGAACTGACTGCTCTGATAGTTAACCTCCACACCCAGATCCAGTGCCGAAGTAACCGTCCAATCTGCCACCAGTTTAATTACATGCTGCGGCAATCCCGGAATATCATCGCCTTTATCAACCTGGCGATCACCACCTAACGGATGGTTAGGGCTAAAACTGGTGTAAGGTGTGCGGAATGTTGCTTCCAACCAGGTATACGACAGACCCAATGACAGATTGTCATATTGCTTCTGAGCGGCCAGCTCCAAGCCTAGACGGCGTGTTTTGCCCACATTGGCAAAGTAGCCTTCTGACGGACTATCACCTGCCTGCTGGAAGATAATGTCATCGTGGTTCATGGTATGGAAGATACCCGCATTCCACTGATAATCCGCCTGATTGCCACGCACACCCACTTCAACTGTTTTGGCAACCACCTGCTCCAACGGCGGATCAGAGACAAAGCCGTTTGGCAGTTTGCATGGATCATCTGGGTCAGCACAGCTCAGCTCCGCCGGAGTTGGCGCACGCGACGATTCGCTATAGCTGGCATACCAGGAAGTCTGATCATTCGGATTCCAGGCCAAGCCAACCGCCGGATTGAAGCGGTTAAAGCTATGACTGCCATCCAGTGAACCCTCACCGTCTTCCAGCAAATCTTCCATCTTCACCCGAGTACGGCTGTAACGACCGGAAAATGTCAGATCCAGCGTATCATTCAGAGCCAGGGTATCGGTGAAAAACAGGCCAATATTATACTGTTTGGCATTCAATCGAACCTGGGATTCAACATCATACAAGCCGATGCCACTGACACCACGGTCATCAGACAAGCTGTCATTACGCAGTACCGCAAACTGGGTATCCGAGCGGAAATCGATATCCGCCGCATCATAGTTGAAGCCAACGGTCAGCTGATTTTCTTTGCCCATCAGGTCATTCAGGAACGTAAGCTGAGAGGCAAGACCCATGCTTTCCTGCTCAGTGCTGGAGGTATTCAAAGTACCGTCCAACTCATCCGGGTCCAGGGTCGGATCAATCTCTTCCAGAGTCATGCTGCCGTAACCGGCAAACTCAACCGGTTCCAGCGACATTGGATCGTCTTCATCGCCTTCACACAGGGTTTCGAAACCACCATCATCACACTCTTCATAGTCACTATCGTCACCATTCAGAGTGTTAATTTTGTTATCGCGATAATACAGCGTCCCTGACACCTGGACGTTATCATTCAGCCAGGCATCGCCCGCCAATGAGAGCAAACGCAGTTCTGTCTCAGTCTGGTCAGGTTGGGTGTAAATGGATTCACGGCCTTCATTTTTCAGCAGCAGTTCCGGTGCAGCACCATTACCAATCAACTGGTTATCATTTGCTGCGGCGGTCAGTTCCAGGCTACTGTCTTCGCCACGCCAGCTCAACGTCGCCAGGCCCTGCTTGACCTCACTTGGGGAGTAATCGCGCCAGCCATCTTCCTCATAATAATTGCCGATCACGTAGTAACCGATCTGACCATCATTACCGCCAGTTTGCGCCTCCAGATTAAAACGACCATCTTCGCCAATCGAGGTTTCAATCTGACTGCCCGGATTATCAAAACCATTCTTGGTTTTGATCGACAATGCACCACCCAGGGTATTCTGACCAAACACCGGGTTTGAGCCAGCAAACAGATTGATAGAGTCAATTGCCCCTTCCGGCAGCAGATCCCAGTTGACCGTATCGCCAAACGGCTCATTGAAACGGATACCGTTAACATAGACGGACAAGCCCTGCGGCAAACCCAGCAAAGGGGATGCTGTAAAACCACGGTATTGTACATCTGGCTGGTAAGGGTTATTTACCGCCTCATTAATGGTCACACTAGAGAAGTTATTGCGTAGGTGCTCTGCCAGGTTGAGCGCCTGACCTTTTTCTAAATCTTCGCTGGTCGCAGTCTGAACCGCAGCAGCCACGCGTTTTTTCTCCAAACCTGCACCATGCAATGGTGTGGTACCGATCACGGTCACCCCTTGCAAACGGGTCACGTCTTCTGCCATAGCAGCACTCGGCATCACCAAGGCCCCGGCTATCAGGGGCAACCATATATTCCTATTCTGACTCATAATCGATCCATTATTATTGTTACAGCAAATTTCAATGCCACAGCGATGACAGGTTGATAATTTTGACACGTAAGGTCACGCCTGACTTTGCTACCTGAGTGCAAAATTTCTGCAGCTTCTTCCCGATAAAATACGGGAAAAGTTCCCGGCTTATTTGGGTAGGATATAAGCCTGGTAGAACTTCAATTCCCGTTGCAACACCTTGATTAGATTGTCCGGCTGGCGAAAGCCATGCCCTTCCTCAGGGAAATAACACTCCTCAACCGGTATGCCAGCATTGCGCAAAGCCGACACCATCTGCCGGGTTTGCTCGGGCACCACCACCGGGTCCTGACCGCCCTGAAAGAAAATCACTGGCGCTTTAATCTTATCCACCTTGCACAGCGGAGAAACTACAGCATATTGTGCCTGCCCAGTCTGTGGATCGGCGATTAACCAGTCCAAATAATACGACTCAAACTTGTGCGTCACCTTACCTAGGGCAAGCGGGTCAGTGACCCCATAAAGACTGGCACCGGCGGCAAAACAATCCAGCTCACACAAGGCATTCAGAGCACTGTAACCACCTGAGCTGTTGCCGCGAATAAAGATCGCTTGCGGATCTACTTTACCAGCGACAATAAGCTGACTCACTGCTAGGCGAATATCCTCAATTTCCACCTGCCCCCATCGGGCCGCTAATGCCAGCCGATAATCACGTCCATAATTACTGCTGCCGCGATAATTAAGATCAAGCACAGCAAAGCCGCGCTGAGTCCAATACTGCAATTTGAGATTCAGCACCGGATAGGTTGCCGCAGTCGGACCACCATGCAGAAAAATCACCAGCGGCGGTGCTGAATCATACGCTGCATACCGGCTATTTTTAGGTTTGTACAGATAGCCATAACAGCGAGATTGGTCATCTGCAAATACCTCTGGCTCGGGTAGAGAACATTCAGATGTTATGAGCGGCATCTCGCCACCTGCCAAGTGTTGAATGCCGTTTTTACTATCCAACAACAATACTGCGGGTAAACGCTGTGCTCCGGCCGCAATCAACAACGCCTGATCATCAGCCACCACCAAATGACGCACCGAGTTAAAGCCTTCTATCGGCAAGTCGTTTTGATCTACCAGCAACCTGCTGCCGGCATGCTGAAAAGCCATCGTGAGCCAATGGCCTGATGAGCGATAGCCATAATGCCGAAAGCCGCTCTGCCAAGGCGCGTTGATACAATCCGCCGCCTTTATGGGGTCATCTAACAACGGTTGCGGACGCACGTGATCAGCCACAACCTGGTGCACTTGCCAATAACCCGTTTCATCACTGACTAGATACAGCGTGCCATCATCACGAAAGTAAGGCTGGGAAAGAGCTACGTCTGAGGTTGAGCCAGTAACAGCGTGAAGTATAAGGATGTCACCACTGACAGTCAGATCAGCGCGGAAACAGCAGGTGTTTAACCAGGGTTGTACAGGATGATTCCAGACAATAAATGCTAATTGTTCACCACTGGCAGATAACGTGGGATAGGCATAGAAATCATGGCCCTGATGTAATGGGGTAATAACTCCGGTCAACAGGTCCACTGCCACCAGTCGATTGTCGACTCGGCCTGACAGGTGGCACTCTTCAACACAGATAAGGCGCTGGCGACGCTGATCATACACTGGCTCTATGAAGCGACTGCGCTCTGCACACGTGAGTTTGCGCGGCGGCTCCACCTTGGGCAATACGGTCTGATGATACAACTGCTGGTCTGAAGCGTTGACAAATACAACCGCCTGATCACCAATGAAACACCAGGCCTGCCCTCCATATTCATGCACACGACTACGAACACTAAAACCGCTGGGTGTCAGGCATTCGGTGATTCCTGCGTAGCAGCGGTACAGCAAGTTACGCCCTTCGGCTTCAGGCTCATACGCCACCCAGTAAGGCACACCTTCAGGGCTTAAACCGGGCTGGGAAAACTCAACAGAACCCGCGATAACAGTCTGCTCGTCCAGAGCAGACTGCCAGAAGCCGGGCTGCTCTGGAAAATCAGTCATAGTGTACACAGGAAGCAGGGCTGCGGACGGAGTGCCCGCAATAATCAGCCTTTAACAATGATGCGGGAGTTTTTCTCATTGCGATAGAAAAACTGTGCCGGGTCATTTTCCACATGCTCAGCCCGCTGACGTGCCTGAACAATCAAGTCATGGTGCTCAGACTTGCTACAAACAGGATCAGCATTGTGCGCATCACCGGTCAACATATAGGCCTGGCAATGGCAACCGCCGAGATCTTTATCTCGCTCATCGCAACTGCGACAAGGCTCTTTCATCCAGTCCTTGCCTCGGAAGTGATTAAAGCCGGGGCTGTCATCCCATATTTGCTGCAAACTCATCTCCCGCACATTGGGGAATTCAATTGGCAGCATACGGGCACTGTGACAAGGCAATGCTTTGCCATCCGGAGTGACGGTTAGAAACACCTCACCCCAACCATTCATACAGCGTTTTGGCCGCTCTTCGTAATAATCAGGCGTGACAAAGATCAACTTGATGGGATTACCTTCAGCAGCCAGCTTGTCCCGATACTCATTGGTAATACGCTCCGCGCGTTCCAACTGGTCGCGGGTTGGCAACAACTGTTCAACGTTTTCGTAGGCCCAGCCATAATATTGGCAGGTGGCCAGCTCAACGTAATCCGCCTCAAGCTCGACGCAGAGTTCAATAATGCGATCAATACGATCAATATTATGTCGGTGAGTCACAAAGTTAAGCACCATAGGATAACCCTGAGCTTTAACTTCACGCGCCATTTTCAATTTTTGCTGGAACGCCTTTTGAGAACCGGAAAGCATATTATTGACCGACTCATCACTGGCCTGAAAACTGACCTGGATGTGATCAAGGCCGGCACTATGAAACTCGGCCATTTTACGCTCATTAAGGCCAACCCCAGAAGTAATGAGGTTAGTGTAATACCCCATGTCATGTGCACCACCAATCAGCTGAATCAGATCCTGTCTGACCAGTGGCTCGCCACCGGAAAAACCTAACTGTACAGCTCCAAGGTCACGCCCCTGCTGAAATACATCAAGCCATTCCTGAGTGGTTAACTCACCACCAAAATCAGCAAAATCCAACGGGTTAGAGCAGTATGGGCACTGCAGTGGGCACTTATAGGTTAACTCTGCCAACAACCACAGAGGTTTACCGTGGGTTTTATCCTGAGCCGACTCATTGGCACCAAGGTTCGGTTGAGTCGGTTGTCCGTTACAGGGTGATCCAGTGTTGCTCATGGGCAGCCCCCAAAAACTCTATGATGTCTCCGCTGATATCACCAGCATCGGCAAACTTGGCCTGCAACAACGCGGTGATTTCAGCAACATTTCGCTGCCCATCAACCATCGCCATTATCTCTCCGGCCGGCCCGTTGAGCTGAATCATGCCTTCAGGGTAAAGCAGCACATAACAATCCTGTGCTTTTTCCCATTGAAAGCGGAACATCGAATTCAGTGCCGGAACAGATTCCGGCACAATATCAGTCTGCGACGACATTAAAACAGACCTCGGTGATAAACTTTTTCATCGGTCACTGTATGAAACGGTGGGCGGTTCAGCTCATACGCCATAGTCATGGCATCAAGCATGCTCCACAGCACATCCAGCTTGAATTGAAGAATCTGCAACATCCGTTCCTGTTCGGTGCGGGTGGTGTAAAAATCCAACGTGATGTCGAGTCCGTGCTGCACGTCACGTCGCGCTTCGGTCAAGCGGTTACGGAAATACTGATAACCGTCTTCTTTAATCCAAGGATAGTGAGTAGGCCAGGTATCCAGGCGATTCTGGTGAATAGTCGGCGCAAACAGTTCCGTCAGAGAAGAGCTGGCCGCTTCCTGCCAGGTGGCACGACGCGCAAAGTTGACATACGCATCAACCGCAAAGCGCACACCAGGCAACACATGTTCCTGTGACAGAATCTCTTCACGGGTTAGACCAACAGACTCACCCAACTGTAACCAGGCCTCAATACCACCAACTGAGCCATCATAGCCATCGTGATCCAGAATCCGCTGTACCCAGTGACGACGCACATCACGATCAGGGCAGTTAGCCATAATCGCAGCATCTTTGACCGGAATACTGATCTGGTAGTAAAAACGATTAGCAACCCAGCCACGAATCTGTTCCGGGGTACATTGGCCGTCGTACATGGCAATATGATAAGGGTGCTGAGTGTGATAATACGCACCCTTGGCTCGCAGGGCAGCTTCAAACTCTTCCCGGGTCAACGGGGCACGGTCATCGGTTTTGCAGTTCATTATTTTAATAGCCTCTATGCAAGAACCCTATTCTGCTGACTCGCTGGGCTGATCAAAGTTCGATAGACATACCGTCGTAAGCCACTTCGATCTGGTGCCGCTCTACTTCGGCACGTTGCTCTGAATCTTCATCAAGAATGGGGTTGGTGTTGTTAATATGGATCAGTACCTTACGCGGTTTTTCTAGCGTATCCAGATACTCAATCATGCCACCCTCTCCCGATTGCGGCAGATGCCCCATATGTACGCCCAGCTTGTCTCCGACACCGGAGGTAATCAGCTCATCTTCCTGCCAGATGGTGCCATCTACCAATAACAGGTCAGCATCTTCCATCAGTGGGCGTAAATGCGGTTCAATCTGGCCTAAACCAGGTGCATAGAACAATTTTTTGCCGGTCCGGGTATCTTCGATTTGGATACCGATATTGTCACCCGGATGCGGATCATTACGATGTGGTGAATATGGCGGTGCACTGCTCAGCAGCGGGATAGCTGTCAGCTTCAGCTCAGGCACCTGAGGAACGACAAAACTGTTGTCGCCATCGCCAATTGGAATACGGTTAATATTGTTGCCACCATTCCAGTGCTTCAACATATTGAATACTGGAAATCCGGTCGATAAATCCTGCTCAACCATTTCGGTGCACCAGATATTGTGCGGGCAGCCTTCTCGTAGCATCAACAGACCCGTTGTGTGGTCTATCTGGCTATCCATATACACAATGGCCGAGATACCTGTATCACGGATCGCACGTGCTGGCTGCATTGGAGCAAAATTGGCGAGCTGCTCGCGAATATCCGGAGAAGTGTTGAACAAAATCCAGTGTTCGCCATCGACGCTCACTGTGATAGAGGACTGGGTACGGGGTTTTGCATTAATGGTACCGGCGCGAACACCAGCACAATTGCGGCAGTTACAATTCCACTGAGGAAAACCACCACCAGCCGCGGAACCTAAAACTTGTACTTTCATGCTTATGGGATCTGGTTATCTTGCTATTGGCAGGGACATCAGAGCGAAAGAAAGATGAAACTGCAGGGCTCTGACATAAATTACCCCGGCGTGCCGGGGTAATTAGGACATACGCGGAGAACTTACGTATTAACGGTTAGCGAAGTACATAGTTACTTCAAAACCGATACGCAGATCTGTGTAAGCAGGCTTAGTCCACATAGCTATTTCCTCTTTTTGTTATTGAAAGACAACCTATAGTTGCATCATAAAAAGTGACCCCGCAGGCTGACATGGTACTTTGGAACGAAATACATAATCTTTTGGTTAATCATGCTTCCCGGGAATTTTTCCCGACCCGATCTCAAAGCGAAATCCACGTCTGACGCGGTTTTGAGCTGAGTTGACCTTAGCACCTCAAACTCACAATTACCATCATGCAACAACCATTTTTTTACGCAACATAAGATTACTTATCGACACTATAGTTTCATCCAATCCTCAAACCGCAGCTGCACAGAGCCGCTATCCTTAACGACCGGAAGCGATATCAACAAAAAAAGGCGATCCGAAGATCGCCTGCACAAGGCCAAGGGTAATAAAATATATTCTTAGGAACTGGCAACCAGGCCGTTATTTGACATGATCTCTTCGATCTCCGGCAGGCTGGCCGGATCATCAATGGTTGAAGGCACGCTGTAGTCCTGCCCATCAGCGATCTGACGCAGCAACTTACGCAAGATTTTGCCAGAGCGGGTTTTCGGGAGCCGCTGAACAACAATGGTCCGCTTAAAACAAGCGACAGCGCCAATCTCACCGCGCACCATCGCTACCAACTCTGCCTGCAGCTCAGATTCATCGATATCAACACCATCTTTAAGTAATACCAGACCAATCGGTTCCTGGCCTTTCAAAGGATCATTGATACCGATCACTGCACATTCCGCAACAGCCGAATGACCCGCAACAATCTCTTCCATTTCCCCAGTGGACAGACGATGTCCCGCTACATTAATGACGTCATCCGTACGCCCCATAATGAAGACGTAACCGTCTTCATCTTTGTATCCACCATCACCAGAGCTGTAATAGCCCGGGAATTCAGACAGATAACCGGTACGAAAACGCTCGAAATCACCCCATACGGTTGGCAAGCAGCTTGGCGGCAAAGGCAATTTAATCGCAATAGCACCCTGCTCACCGGCCGGCATCTCATTACCCTCTGGATCGAGGATCTGCACGTTAAAACCTGTAACCGGAACCGTTGCTGAACCCGGCTTAGGCGGTAACGCTTCAACACCGGTCATGTTGCCACAAATCGCCCAGCCACTTTCCGTCTGCCACCAGTGATCAATCACCGGCTTACCGGTTTTTTCTATAGTCCAGTGATAAGTCGGCGGATCCAGGCGCTCACCTGCCATAAAGATGGCATCCAGAGAAGACAAGTCATATTTATCTAGCTCAGATGCTTCCGGATCTTCTTTTTTAATGGCACGGAACGCGGTAGGCGCAGCAAACAGCACCTTCGCTTTATATTCTTCACATACGCGCCAAAATGCACCTGCATCCGGCGTACGAACCGGTTTGCCTTCGTAAACGATGGTGGTACAACCTGCCAGCAGAGGCCCGTAAACAATGTAGGAGTGACCAACGACCCAACCCACATCTGACGCCGCCCAGAATACATCACCCGGTTTGACGTTATAGATCGCCTGCATGGAATACTTCATGGCGACCGCATGACCACCGTTATCACGCACCACACCTTTCGGCTTGCCCGTGGTGCCAGAGGTATAAAGGATATAAAGCGGATCAGTGCCCTTCACTGGCACGCAATCCGCTGGCTCTGCGTTTGCGACAGCATCCTGCCAATCAAGATCACGACCCGGTATCATTTCAGCCTTGGCCTGCGGGCGCTGTAAAACAATACAGCAATCCGGCTTATGGGCTGACTTCTCAATCGCCTGATCCAGCATTGGTTTGTATTCGATAACCTTGGCAATTTCGATACCGCAGGAAGCGGTAACAATGACTTTCGGCTCGGCATCATCAATACGCACCGCCAGTTCTTGTGGCGCAAAACCACCAAAAACCACGGAATGAATAGCTCCTAGCCGGGCAACAGCCAGCATCGCCACCAGCGCCTCAGGCACCATCGGCATGTAAATTACAACACGGTCACCCTTGGTAACGCCCTGCGCTTTCAATACACCTGCAAACTTTGCTACATCATCACGCAGTTCACGGTAGGTAATTTTACGCTTCTGATTGGAAACCGGTGAGTCATAGATAATTGCCAGGTTATCCGCCAGGCCATTCTCTACATGATAATCCAGCGCCAGATACGCGGTGTTCATCTCACCGTCGGCAAACCAACGATAGATACCATTTTCGTCGGTAGAAAGGATTTGCTCCGGCTTTTTAAACCAAGCAAGTGCCTCGGCTTTTTCGCCCCAGAACAACTCGGGGGTTTCAATGGAACGTGAATACTCTGCTTGATAGGACATGTGCTTAGGCCCTTTGATTCTTATGGTTAACTAAGGCATGGAAGCTGTAATTATTGTAGACACTTCCAGGTTGTGCCCACACTTTAGCCGAGTTCATTACCGAATAAACTACTACATAAGGCGTAATATCCGGGTTAAAACTAGTAATATTCGCTTAAACAGCCTATTTAGACCACTAAGGTCTAACCAACACAAAGCCATATTGTCGACAATATGTTATTCCCTTCCGTTCCCGGCCAAACACTTGAGATTACCGATAACACCGAAACAATCAGCAGCTATAATCCAAGCAAATACCAAATGCCCACAACCACCCGCTCCTGCACCGGTCACAATCTTCCTCTTTCTTGATAGCGTCTCATCCTCCAAACAAGGTAATAAAATGCAGCAACCAAACAACCGAAAAAACGCATCATCAGCCAGACTTAGAGAGGCCACTCGAAGCGACATCGATCAGCTAGTCAAACTTGAGGAATCCGCACCGGGAAATAAACAGCTAAGTAAACGCAGAATGAAATACTGGGTTGACACTTGTCATAGGATTTTTCTAATTGCGGAACGACGTGACGAGATTCAGGGCTATATCTTGATCTTACTGCACAAAGGCACACGACTGGCCAGACTCCACTCCTTAGCAATATCCAGCAAGCATCAAAAACAAGGCATAGCGAAGCAACTACTTGTCGAAGCAGAGAAAAAAGCCGCCGCACATAATCGTTTTTTTATGCGAGTGGAAGTTGCACGCAACAATAGCGCCGCCATATCGCTATACGAAAAACTCGGTTATAAAATTTTTGAGCTTCGCGAACACCATTACCAAAATCACCAGGACGCAGTTCGCATGCAGAAACGGATTCGCAACATAGCAGAACCATCACTGCATCGGACCATACCCTGGTATCAACAGAGCACAGATTTTACATGCGGCCCCGCTGCACTGATGATGGCAATGGCAGGACTGGATAACACTGTCATCATGAACCAGACCAGCGAGCTCGCTATCTGGCGCGAGGCCACAACCATATTCATGACCTCAGGCCACGGTGGATGTCATCCGATAGGGTTAGCATTGGCAGCTCACCACAGAGGATTTGCAGCCAACGTTTACCTGAACACCCAGGAGCCATTATTTATTAACGGAGTGCGTACGCCAGCAAAAAAAGAGGTGATACGTAATGTCGATAAGCAATTTCGCGCGACCGCGCAGCAGCAAGGATTGGCTATCTATCATCAGGAGATCACACAGGACCACATCGCCCAATGGATTGAGTCAGGTCACAGCATCATTATTTTAATCAGCACATACCGCATGGATGGCCGAAAAGCACCGCACTGGGTCACCATATCGGGCATCGATGATAACTGCCTTTATGTGCACGACCCCGATCCTGAAACCGGCAAGCAGGATGCTTTTGACTGTCAGTATGTGCCGATCGCCAGGGAAGATTTTGCCCTTATGTCAGGCTTTGGCGCTGAAAAGCTGCGCACCTGCGTGGTGATATCCAACCCACGATAATAGACAAAGAGCCAGACAAGAACACATGAACACGTTAAAAAATCAGCCAACCGAAAGTTAAATAAACCAAACCACTGCGATTAACTGTCTTCTGGTTTGCTCACCGGTTTCTGCGCATTCTGCCAGGCTTGCAGGTCTTCATAATAGGTATCCCAGACACAAGGAGTGCAACCACTTTCACAGCACTCATTATCCCCCGGCGGTACAGGCTTATTTTCTTGTACGGACATTTCATCCCCTCCCCGGTTATTTGAGGAGGCCATTTTACGACTAGATCCGCCAGACGCAAGACGCATATCGCCAGCCATATTCAATTCACCTTAAGGACACACCACCAAGCAGCTGCATGGCTTGGTATACCGCTAAGTGTAGATGATGCTATTTAATCAACTAACTGCAGACAACGATAATCAGCGCCTACACCCTGCCCCAACACCTGCTTCAGCTTCGGCAAAAGCACCTGCATATAGTCAAATAATGCCCAGGGAGGATTAACAACCACCATTCCAGCACCGGTCATACCACGCGCAGCGGTATCCGCAGTAACCGATAGCTCGAACAATTGAATGTTGCCCAGACCACAGGCTTGCAAACGCCGCTCAAGCAACACGATGCGCGACCGATCCACCACCGGATACCATATCGCGTAGACACCAGTAGCAAAACGCTTATGCATTTTTTGCAGCGTGACCAGAACCCGCTCATAATCTTCTTTAAGCTCATATGGCGGATCAATTAATATCAGCCCCCTACGACTAATCGGCGGCACGCGCTGCAACGCCCCCACGAACCCATCCGCATGCTCCACTTTAACCCTATTATCTGCAGCCAAATGCTGCCGCAGAATATTAACCTCATTGTTATGAAGCTCAAACAGCCAGGCCCTGTCTTGAGCACGCAAACAGTGTATAGCAAACGCTGGCGAGCCCGGATAACAGGTCTCACCCAGCCTTTCACCAGCTGCATCTATTGCAGCAAAATAGGACTGCAACTCAGGAAAACAACTACGCTCCAGCCGCGCCACCCCATCCAGATATTCAGCCCTTCGCAAACCAGTCTGATGCAGCCGATACAGACCACTGCCAGCGTGAGTATCGATATAGTGAATTGGCTTCTGTTTTTGCGAGAGATAGCGGAGAATCTCAACTTGAACCACATGCTTGAGCACATCAGCGAAGTTGCCCGCATGATACGCATGACGATAACTAAGCATGCCTAATTCTCCACAAGGCGAGGCCATTGTCGCGCCGAATTTATTAGTATGGCTAGCGATCATTCCATAGTCATAAATCCCGGTCTATCTTTTTCTAGCAAACTGATTAGGCACAAAAATCGCGCACAGTAAGATTTTGAGTTTGTAGTAATTTGTAGTGGAAACCACTACAAATTAGCTTATTGCACCCATTTATATAGCACTTAGTCGACCAAAACCGCGTTATAGTTGTAAAAACACAACAGATATTAGCCTTAAGTGCATACTCCTGACGTATGACCCGAAGGGCTTTTTCTGTATACTTATGCGCCGAAACACGACCATCAGGCTCGACAAAGTAGAGACGGGCGACCAAAAGTCACCCTGATTCGAGCCCTTGGCCAAATGCCATAAATTATTTGGGGAATACAATGACTACAAATAAGCACACCATCTATTATACCCTGACAGACGAAGCTCCATCTCTGGCCACCTGCTCTTTACTGCCAATTGTGCGCACCTTCACTTCCTGCGCCAATATCGATGTACAAATCACTGACATTTCACTGGCAAGCCGTGTGCTTTCTGCATTCCCCGAAAACCTGACTGAGTCTCAGAAAGTTGAAGATGGCCTGGCTTTTCTCGGCGACCTGACTCAGGACCCAGATGCCAACATCGTCAAACTACCAAACATCAGTGCATCTGTACCCCAACTGAAAGCCTGCATCGCTGAACTGCAGGCCCAAGGTTATGACGTCCCAGCACTGCCTGAAGCCCCACAGACAGATGCTGAAAAAGCCATCCGTGATCGTTA
The DNA here is from genome assembly GCF_048548695.2 of Pontibacter sp. JAM-7. Taxonomy (NCBI): domain Bacteria; kingdom Pseudomonadati; phylum Bacteroidota; class Cytophagia; order Cytophagales; family Hymenobacteraceae; genus Pontibacter; species Pontibacter sp. JAM-7. The sequence continues at coordinate 126,484 of NZ_JBLYIF020000005.1, read as the reverse complement.
CACCAAAATTCTGGGCAGCGCCGTTAACCCGGTGCTGCGCGAAGGCAACTCTGACCGCCGCGCGCCTGCTGCCGTTAAAGCCTTTGTCCGCAAATTCCCTCACTCCATGGGCGACTGGAGCAAAGCATCCCGCACCCATGCAGACTGGATGCGACAAGGTGACTTCTTCTCTGCTGAACAGTCAATCACCATGGCCGATGCCGGTGATGTGCGCATTGAGTTCATCAACGCCAGCGGTAATGTTGAAGTCAAAAAAGAGCTATCTCTGGAAAAAGGCGAAGTCCTGGACAGCATGCGCATGAGCTGCAAGGCGCTGCGCGAGTTCTTTGAAGAATCCCTGAATGATGCTAAAGACACGGGTGTCATGTGGTCACTGCACGTGAAAGCGACCATGATGAAAGTATCCCACCCTATCGTATTTGGTCATGCCGTCACTGTCTTCTATAAAGACGTGTTCGACAAGCACGGCGCCCTGTTTGAAGAGCTGGGTGTAAACCCAAATAATGGTCTGGGCAGTGTTTACGACAAAATTGCTAGCCTACCTCGCTCTCACCGCGAAGAGATCGAAGAAGATATCCACGCGTGTTACGAAAACCGTCCAGAGCTGGCAATGGTTGATTCTGTAAAAGGTATCACCAACCTGCACGTGCCTTCTGACGTTATCGTCGACGCCTCTATGCCTGCAATGATCCGTAACGGTGGCAAAATGTGGGGCCCTGATGGTAAGCCTAAAGACACCAAAGCGGTTATGCCAGAATCCACCTACGCCCGCATGTACCAGGAGATGATCAACTTCTGTAAAACTAACGGCGCATTCGATCCAACCACCATGGGCTCTGTACCTAACGTTGGCTTGATGGCCAAGAAAGCTGAAGAATACGGCTCTCATGACAAAACCTTCGAACTGAAAGAAAATGGCATCATGCGCGTTGTGGCTGCTGACGGCACAGTTTTGATGCAGCACGAAGTGGATAAAGGCGACATATGGCGTGCCTGCCAAACCAAAGATGAACCTATTCGTGATTGGGTCAAGCTGGCCGTAAACCGCGCCCGCCTGTCAGACACACCCGCTGTCTTCTGGCTGGACCAGGAGCGTGCGCACGATCTGGAACTGACCAAGAAGGTTGAAGCCTACCTGCAGGAGCTAGATACAGAAGGCCTCGAGATCCACATCAAGTCTTACAACCAGGCAATGCGTTACACTCTGGATCGACTGGTTCGCAGCAAAGATACTATCTCCGTCACCGGTAACGTACTGCGTGATTACCTGACCGACCTGTTCCCAATCATGGAACTGGGTACATCCGCCAAGATGCTGTCCATCGTACCAATGCTGAAAGGCGGTGGTATGTACGAAACTGGCGCAGGTGGTTCAGCACCAAAACACGTACAGCAGGTTGAAGAAGAAAACCACCTGCGCTGGGACTCCCTGGGTGAGTTCCTGGCTCTGGCTGTTTCTCTGGAAGATATGGGCCGGAAAAACGACAACCCTCGCGCCCGGGTTCTGGCCGCTACCCTGGATAAGGCAACCGGTAAACTGCTGGAAAACAATAAATCGCCATCACGTAAAACCGGCGAATTGGATAACCGCGGCAGCCACTTCTACCTGGGTATGTATTGGGCCGAAGCGCTTGCTAATCAAACCGATGACACTGAACTGGCATCACATTTTGCGCCACTGGCTAAAACCATGGCAGATAACAAAGATAAAGTACTGGAAGAACTGTCAGCCATACAAGGTAAGCCGGCTGACCTGGACGGTTACTATCATGCCGACCGCGCTACAGTGAAAAAAGTAATGCGCCCAAGCGCCACACTAAACAGTATCCTGGCAGCAGCCTCAGAATAATGTTTGAAGTATAAAAAAGCCCGGCATGTGCCGGGCTTTTTATTGGAATAATGACTGGGAAATTATTGCTTCGACTAAAGGAAATCGTTTATTTCCAGCTGTCGCGTAACGTCACTGTCCGGTTAAACACCAAACGCTCTGCAGTTGAGTCAGAATCGACACAAAAATAACCGGTACGCTCAAATTGATAACGGCTTTCCACCGCAGCATCCGCCAGACCAATTTCACAACGGCTATCAGTTAGCACCACCAGCGACTGCGGATTAATACATTCTAGAAAATCGCGCTCTTTGTCGCCTGATGGATTTTCAACAGTGAACAAGCGGTCATATTCACGCACCTCACATGGTACGGAATGCTCAGCACTCACCCAGTGGACCACCCCGTTGGGCTTATACCCTTCTGGGTTACTGCCTTTAGTATCCGGATCATATGTACATTTCAACTCAACAACATCACCCGCCGCATTTTTAACCACTTCCTGACAGGTAATGACATAGGCGCCGCGCAAACGCACAGCATCGCCTGGCGCTAGCCGCTTCCATTTTCGCGGCTTGTCTTCTACAAAATCTTCCTTTTCAATCAGTAGGTTACGACTAAATACTACCTGACGCATACCCATAGATTCATCTTTAGGGTGATTCGGCAACTCAAACCATTCCTGCTGATCTTCGGGGTAGTTGGTCACTGTCACTGTGAGCGGGCGTACTACACACATAGCACGAGGAGCGCTTTTGTCCAGATCATCACGAATAACCGCTTCCAACATCCCCATATCGACAACACCATTGGAACGGGTTACACCAACCCGGTCGCAGAATTCACGCAACGCTGCCGGGGTAAAGCCACGACGACGCAGGCCAGAAATGGTCGGCATCCGCGGATCATTCCAGCCCGCCACATGGGCTTCATCAACCAGCTGCTTCAAGCGACGCTTACTGGTAATTGTGTAATTCAGTTCTAAGCGTGAAAACTCATATTGGCGCGGCACGCAAGGTACTGGCAAATGATCAATAAACCACTCGTACAGCGGTCGATGATCTTCAAACTCCAGAGTACAGATAGAGTGCGTGACGCCTTCCAGGGCATCCGATTGACCATGAGCGAAGTCATACATTGGATAAATACACCACTGATCGCCGGTCTGATGGTGGTGCGTATGCATGATCCGATAAATCATCGGATCACGCAGGTTCATATTCGGTGACTGCATATCAATCTTGGCACGCAACGAGCAACTGCCTTCGGCAAACTCACCCTTTTTCATCCGCTCGAACAAGGCCAGATTCTCTGCAACCGACCGGTCACGGAACGGGCTATTGCGCCCTGGGGTGGTAAAATTACCGCGATACTCTTTGGCTTCAGCAGGTAACAGGTCGCAGACGTATGCCTTGCCCTGTTCAATCAGATAAACGGCCCAGTCGTACAGCTGCTGAAAGTAATCTGAGGTATAACGCACCTCGCCCTGCCACTGATACCCCAACCAGTTCACATCACGAACAATTGAATCAATATATTCCTGACTCTCTTTTTCTGGGTTGGTATCGTCGAAGCGCAGATTACATACACCCTGATACTTTTCAGCCGTGCCAAAGTTAAGACAGATCGATTTTGCATGCCCTATATGCAGATAGCCATTGGGCTCCGGCGGAAAACGCGTGACAACCTGACCATCATTCAAACCCTGCTGCAGGTCTTTCTCGACGATCTGATGAATGAAATTAACCGGCTTACTGTTTTTTGCTGTACTCATAAATTAGTATCTTGTTTTCCGCTACTGTCAGACTTCAAGGCCAGCTAAGGCCATCGCGGCGAACATTATAAACGGTTGCTTTGCAGAATTGGCAGTTTATTCCGGCGTATTATTAGGCTAGAGACAAATGTACTTGTTCTTAGGAACTAGACTAACGATCCCAAAGAATAAATTGTGGCACTTTATCTTAAGACTTGAGTATAATGACGGCCACAAGTGCGAAGAAAATGGACATACAACAATGATTATTCTCCATACCAATTTTGGCGATATCAGTATCGAACTTGATCACAAAAAGGCCCCCGTCACGGCAAAGAACTTCGAAGAAAATGTCCGTGACGGTTTCTATGATAATGTGATCTTCCACCGTATTATTAACGGTTTTATGATCCAGGGCGGCGGATTTGAGCCAGGCATGGCGCAGAAAGAAACAGGCAAGTCGATCGAAAACGAAGCCGATAACGGCCTATCCAACTTAACAGGCACTATCGCCATGGCTCGCACCATGGATCCGCATAGCGCTTCAGCTCAATTCTTTATCAACGTCTCCGACAACACCTTCCTTGATCACACTGCGAAAACCACCGAAGGTTGGGGCTATGCCGTATTCGGAAAAGTGGTCGATGGCATGGACATCGTTAACCGCATCAAAGTTGCACCGACAACTATGCGGGCAGGACATCAGGATGTTCCTACCGAAGATGTGATTATTGAATCTGCAGAAATCATTGAACAACAGGTAGCTGAAGCAGCTAACCATTAATGCAATGAGCAGTTATTTTATTTCAGACTTACATCTGAAACCACAGCGCCCGGACCTGACCCGGGCGCTTCTGTGTTTTCTCGACAAAATCGCACCGGATGCCGATGCCCTGTACCTTCTGGGCGATATTTTTGAGGCCTGGATTGGCGACGATGCACCATACCCCAATCTGACAAAAATCTGCCAACGGCTACAAGAACTGAGCGAGCAAGGTTGTGAGCTCTATTTCCAACATGGCAATCGCGACTTTTTGGTGGGAACACAACTCTGCCAACAAATAGGAGCGTCGTTGCTACCCGAATACGCTCAGGTCAACCTACCCTGCGGACAAGAAGCCCTATTAATACATGGCGACCAGCTTTGTACGGATGACACAGACTATATGGCCTTCCGTGACATGGTTCGCAGTCCTGAATGGCAACAGGCATTTCTTGCCAAACCAGTATCAGAACGACTGGAAATTGCCAGGCAACTGCGGGATACCAGCAAAGCACAGGGTGCCATGAAAGCGGAAAACATCACTGATGTGAACAACGTGGCCGTAGCAGAGACCTTAGCTAAATATAAAGTCAGGCTAATGATTCATGGCCATACTCACCGACCAAAAATTCACCGGATAGGCTTAGCCAATGGCAAAAGCGCAACGCGTATTGTCTTAGGTGATTGGGATAAGTCAGGCTGGTATCTGAAAGTTGACCACACCGGCTATGATCTAATCAGCTTTCCAATCACCTGCTAGCCATTAACCCCTCAAGCCCATCAAGCTCTGGAACGCCGCTATGAAAACGGAAAGTTTCATCCTGCTCCAGCACCAATTGCACTTCACGTTCACGAAACAGTGATATCCGCGCATCAATTGACTCGCCAGCATAACTTTCTGCCAGAGACAGATAGTCCTGATAGTGTCGCGCTTCTGATTTTAGCAATGAACGATAGAACTTTTTCAGCTCTTCATCCAGGTAAGGCGCCAACTTGGCAAAGCGCTCACAAGACCGCGCTTCGATAAAAGCACCGATGATCAAAACGTCGATCAGGCGCCCTGGTTCTGAGGTTCTGACTTCTTGGCGAAGTCCCTGAGCATAACGTGATGAGGGCAGATGATCGTAGACAATACCGCGATTTTGCATGATCTCTAGCACTTGCTCAAAATGGATCAACTCTTCCCGCGCGAGACGGGACATCTTTTTGAGCAGATCAACACGGTCGACATACCTAAACATCAAATGCATAGCTGTCGACGCTGCTTTCTTTTCACAATGTGCATGATCAATCAGTAACAGCTCCTGATTTTCCAGAGCAGCCTGTACCCATTCATCAGGTGTTTCGCAACCCAAAAAAGCATGAATCTGATTTAATGCATCCACAAAAAGGCCCCCTGTGTGAAGGGGGCCATTATACGCACCAGCCAACAAAAGTTAAGCCGTGTGAGCAGTGCGTTCTTAGCACTGCCTAAGCGTTTATAACAACTTGCCAATAGCCTGGGATGCACGTTTCACATCCAACAGAATCAGCCCCAGACGCACACTAGGCTTAGCAACAACAGTTAGCACTGAATCACGATTAGCATGGGTCATCAGAATATACCCGTGCTCCCCTTTAATCAGCACCTGCTCCAGCTCCCCCTTAGCGAGTTCCTGAGCGGTTCGTTCACCTAAAGAAAGCATGGCAGCACTCATGGCACCAATACGATCCTCATCCATCCCGGATGGCAGCAAAGCAGCAATCATCAAACCGTCTGTCGATATTACAGCAGATGCTTCAATGTCCGTTGACGCGCCATTCAAGTCACTCAAAATCGAGGTCAACATTTCTGAGCGCATGAGTCTCTCCTATCATTTTCTTGTCACTCCGGATGCTTAACACCGGAATTCAAAATCTTGCTTAATAATTCAGGTATCGTCTGGCCAGAATGCTGAGCAGGTCTACATATACCTGCTGATTCAATCTTGGCATTTTTTCGATAACCAATACAAAACGCTGCTTACCCAGATATAACATCCAGAAACCAACCTGACTGAGGCCGACCGGATCCAGCAACCCCCAGCTTTCACCCATGAACGAAAGCTCTCCATTCAGCAGGCTATTATGCCGGCTGTGCAATGAACTTAAATCCGCAGCCAACGCTGCCAACTCTTCACTGTGATTTTCGTCATAGCCGCTTGAAGCAAGACAAAAACCCAGATCATCCGCCAATACCACCTTACCGGCACTCGACAGGTCGGGCAGCAATGCCGGCAGCACTGACTCAAGATTATCGTTTATCGTCTCCGCTGGTGTTGTCTTCAATTCAACAAAACCGCGATCTAGCAGCTTCTGAAACAGCTGGTCTGACTCGTCCTGCGGCAGAGCCGTGAGCTTGCTAACCAACAATGGGCTAAACGGAATCGATACATCTGCGCTCAGCAGTTGCAGCAAAAACGCCCGCGCACTGTCAGGCTCAGGACACACCGTCGCAAAAAACGCACCGGCTGGTGTTATCTGGATAAATTGATTTGTCTTATTTTCTTCTGTCACACGACAACCCCCATACCTCAGCCCGTATAGCTCTCAGCATCCAACCAACCCAAAAAATAAGCTGCAGAGGCAAATGCAAAAACCTGACGCTGAGGCAAATCCAGTATTCTGATGATATCGACCACCGACAAGGAATGGTTCAACCATATGTCAGCAATCTGATGAAAACAATCCAAACTAAGCAAATGAGCCGCTTCTGGCTGCTGACGCAAAACATAGGGCTGTTGCGGATCGAGCCCCACCAGAAGCCTACCTCGGGCACTCCAGAGCGCCATCTGCCAGAGAAACGCAACCTTATTTGTGCTCCTTCCGGCTTCAACAAACGCAACAAGGCTAGCAGCTTCTGGCGTCTCAATCAGCAATTCACCAAATCTAAAACGTTGCTGCGCCAGCTCTAGCAGGAAGTCATCCGTATATTCATGAACAAACTCACGCGATTCTGGCTGATAGACAACACGTATCCGGTCGCCTTTCAAAATAACCGGTGACGCCATTTCCTCACCTTTGCTGACCAGGTGCTTCAGCAAATTCAGAATATAGCCATCAGCATTAAACGTTATCTGTTGGCGTTTTTTCAAATCATCCAGATCTACATCTTCCGCATCACCACAACACCTGAACTCCAGCTCAGCCAGATCAATATCACTGGTCACCGCAGGCATTTCAGCCGTTACCACATCTGTCACTGAAGCCACCAGGTCAGCTAAAGCCGATTTATGCTGTCCGCCCAATTGCGCAATCAAGCGATCAGACGCACTGACGGTCAAATCACCCTGCTCTAATTGGTGCTTTAAGGCAGCGGTTTGGCGTTCAATCGAAAACCCCTGATGCGTATCGTAACCCTCAGCTGCCAACGAGGTATCCAGCTCGTGAGCCATATCCAATAACGCTTGCGACAGGCTACCACTGGTGTACGGCTTACACACCCAATGATAACCAGGCCATTTATGCTGCGATAAACCAATAACCACACCCTGCGGTGCTTTCGGGAATTCATTTTTTAACTGGGTAAGGGAGCTGTAGCGATCACCATTGACCATGAAACAGTTAGCCTGCTCAACCGGCACCGCTGTTTTATCAAGCTTACGCTGCAGAAAATACTCAATTGCAGCGGCCTCACTGGCAGAAAAACCCACGATCGCAGGCCTCAAACGCCGGATCATAGGATTATCAGAAATACTCATCGGCGGGGTTCCATCCTTAGCACCATGCCCTTAGATAATAAGCTGTTTAGGGAAATTACCCCGTGAGAGCACGGAATTGTGCTGACATAAGGAGAGCAGCTCACTCAGGTCACCCTCGGTCTGAGACGACATAATTAAAGCATAGTGTTCTTCGCCAATAACTGGCCGAGCCTGATCGAGCAAGCGATGAAATAGCGGGTCGCCTTTGCCTGACAACGTTAGCAAAAAGTCGGCAAACGCACCCAACAGCGCATCACTATCATAGGAGGCAACCGCCAGATAGATACGCTTTACATGGTAGCGGAGCGATTTAGGGTTGGCAGCGACCATACGGACAAAGTGATACAACAAACGCTTACCCTGACGGCCACGATAGATTAAGTAGCGAGAATGCTGGGCATCAAACGCAGCCTGAATACGATCGGTATTCACACTATACAGCCCTGTCCCGGCAATCTGACCTGTTTGCTCTAATGCATCCACTTGGTTCACCAGCAATATATTTAATCTATTATTAGGGCTCGCTGAGAGTGAATAACCTATCGGCCATTTCTCAGGCAACTTGAAGCAGTTTAACGCGAGGATGCCTAAGCGTCATATCGCATTTTATTAAAAACCGCCACCAACCCTAGCACCACATCTTCCCAATAATCCTGCTAAGCATCGCGTAGTCAGTGCAGGGATTCAATATCTACATCGACATTAATTACCCCGAGCCTAACACTATGTTTTTCCTGCAGATAATAGGTTTTATGCAATAAACAGCCTAAAGTCGCTGATTTTAATCAGAAAGTATTACTCCCCCACCCCATCCCAAACTTAACTTTATGCGCCATCTTCGGTAGAATTCAGGTCCGCCAATCGATTTTCGACTCCTTTCGATAAGCCACCGACACAGCCATTCCTGATCACGATCGGTGGTAACACATTATGAGGGCTCTAACGTGCTTGAAGCTTACCGTAAACATGTAGAAGAACGCGCCGCAGAAGGCGTGCCACCAAAGCCACTGGACGCAGAACAAACGGCTGCCCTGGTTGGGCTGCTGAAAAACCCACCTGCTGGTGAAGAAGCTTTCCTGGTTGACCTGCTGACCAACCGCGTACCTGCTGGTGTAGACCAGGCTGCCTATGTTAAAGCCGGGTTCCTGGCTGCAATTGCGAAAGGTGAAGCTGAGTCCCCACTGATCAACAAAGTCAAAGCAGTAGAATTGCTGGGCACTATGCTGGGCGGCTACAACATTCAGCCATTGGTTGAAGCACTGGATGACGCTGAACTAGCACCGACTGCTGCACACGCACTGTCCCATACCCTGCTGATGTTTGACGCGTTCTACGACGTTAAAGACAAAGCAGACGCCGGCAATGCAGCAGCTAAGCAGATCATGCAATCCTGGGCTGATGCCGAGTGGTTTACGTCTAAACCCGCTGTCGCTGAAAAAATCACTGTTACCGTATTTAAGGTACCAGGCGAAACCAACACCGACGACCTGTCTCCGGCCCCGGATGCGTTCACCCGTCCAGATATCCCTCTGCACGCCAACGCTATGCTGAAAATGGCGCGTGAAGGTATCGAACCTGAAGTTCCTGGCGTCAAAGGCCCAATCGCTCAGATCGAAGCCGTAAAAGCTAAAGGGCACCCAGTTGCCTATGTAGGCGACGTAGTAGGTACAGGCTCCTCTCGTAAGTCCGCAACCAACTCCGTGTTGTGGTTCTTCGGTGACGACATTCCTGCTGTACCTAACAAACGTGCTGGCGGTTACTGCTTCGGTGGTAAAATCGCACCTATCTTCTTTAACACCATGGAAGATGCGGGTGCCCTGCCAATCGAAATGGATGTTAACAAAATGAATATGGGTGACGTTATCGACGTATACCCATATGAAGGCAGAGCCGTAAACGCCGAAACTGGCGAAGAACTTTGCACCTTCGGCCTGAAAACCCAGGTCCTGCTGGACGAAGTCCGTGCCGGTGGCCGTATCCCACTGATTATTGGTCGTGGCCTGACTACTAAAGCCCGCGAAGCAATGGGTCTGGAAGAGTCTGACCTGTTCCGTGTACCAGAGCAGCCGGCCGACACTGGCAAAGGCTTCACCCTGGCGCAGAAGATGGTCGGTAAAGCCTGCGGTCTGGAAGGTGTTCGCCCTGGCATGTACTGCGAACCTAAGATGACTACCGTTGGCTCTCAGGATACCACTGGCCCAATGACCCGTGACGAGCTGAAAGACCTTGCTTGCCTGGGCTTCTCTGCCGACCTGACCATGCAGTCCTTCTGTCATACTGCGGCTTATCCGAAGCCGGTAGACGTGGATACTCACCACACGCTGCCAGATTTCATCATGACCCGCGGCGGTGTTTCGCTACGTCCTGGCGACGGTGTTATCCACTCTTGGTTGAACCGCATGCTACTGCCAGATACCGTAGGGACCGGTGGTGACTCCCACACCCGTTTCCCACTGGGCATCTCTTTCCCTGCTGGCTCTGGTCTAGTTGCATTCGCGGCAGCAACCGGTGTTATGCCTCTGGATATGCCTGAGTCTGTACTGGTTCGCTTCAAAGGTAAGCGCAACCCTGGCATCACTCTGCGAGACCTAGTTCATGCGATTCCTTATTACGCGATTCAGTCCGGTCACCTGACTGTTGAAAAAGCGGGTAAGAAAAACATCTTCTCCGGTCGCGTTCTGGAAATTGAAGGCCTCAACGACCTGACTGTTGAGCAGGCATTCGAATTGTCCGATGCCTCTGCAGAGCGTTCTGCAGCTGGCTGTACAATTACCCTGGGCGAAGAGTCTGTTGCCGAGTACCTGCGCTCCAATGTAGTTATGCTGAAGTGGATGATCGCTGAAGGTTACGGTGACCCTCGCACCATTGAGCGCCGCATTAATGCCATGGAAGATTGGCTGGCTAACCCAAGCCTGATGCGTGCCGATGCAGATGCCGAATACTCAACTATCATCGAAATCGATCTGGCCGATATCAAAGAACCTATTCTTTGTGCGCCAAATGATCCTGATGATGCTCGCCTGCTATCTGAAGTTGCAGGTCAGCAGATCGATGAAGTATTTATCGGTTCATGTATGACTAACATCGGCCACTTCCGTGCTGCGGGCAAACTGCTGGACGCAGCGGGCGGTTCCGTGCCAACTCGCATGTGGATTGCACCACCAACCAAGATGGATGCAGCCCAGCTGAGCGACGAAGGTTATTACAACATCTTCGGCAAAGCAGGTGCTCGTATGGAAATGCCAGGTTGTTCTCTGTGTATGGGTAACCAGGCACGCGTAAACGACAACAGCACAGTGGTTTCCACTTCTACCCGTAACTTCCCGAACCGCTTGGGTACTGGCGCGAACGTATACCTGGCATCTGCGGAACTGGCTTCCGTCGCTGCGGTAACCGGCAAGCTACCAACGGTTGCAGAGTACATGGAATATGCGAAAAACATCGACAGCATGGCTGGCGAAGTATACCGCTACCTGAACTTTGACCAGATGGACAGTTACGTTGAAAGCGCTTCTGGCGTAACCCTGTCAGCCTAAAGGCACAGGCCTCAATAAAAAACCCCGCATAAGCGGGGTTTTTTTTGACCTAAACCATTATTCACAACTGCATTAAAACCACGCCAAGTACCTCTGCTTTTCTCAGTCACACAAAAAAACAGAAACGTGAACATGCAAAATTATTTTGAAAAACATTCATTCATTGAATATTATTACTTTTTAAAACGTTAATCCGAGTCTGTAGTAACCAGTAGTAACCTAAAGCAATTACATTGTAGGTTGCAGCCTGCCAGCCACGCATTTTGGCAGCAGGAAACAGTAGCCATACCACCCCTACCCGGCAAAGAACTACGAATAACAACTAGCAAAACTAACACCACGATCAACAATAGTGTTGAAGGAACAGAACATGACCGCCCTTCCTCGAGGCGCACAGGCAATCTGTGATTTGTTTGAGTGCGAGATCATTACTCAGCTTGAGGTATGCCCCATTACCCTGGGCGTAGTGCGCGTGTACGCACTTGGCATGCACCCTGATCCAATCATTGGTGAAGCCGGGTTTGTGCTGACAGATTATTTCAAAAGCGAAGCCGGACTACATGCTTACTGCCTGACAGATGAAGGCTTGGCAACAATCGCAAAAGTTGCAGATGAAATTTTCCCTGACTGGGATGCACAGCTGGATACCTTTTCTCAGCTAGCCTAAGTTTCTCTACTCCTCCCCAGCTCGGCACACCTTGGTTGCTCCGCGCATTTAACCTAACCCTGCCTGACTGTTGCTATGCTTACTCAGCTGCGCCTCAAGCCACTCCAGCGGTCGATGCCCAAACCACTGATCAAGAATCATCATGTCGCTATCAAACAGTATCCAACTTGGCGTGCCTTGCAGTTGATTATTCAGAAAGGTACGGCCGGTATACAGCACCGGCTGCAATCTGGCGTTAAGCATTGCCATGGTTTGCTGCACGGGCTTCTGATCTAACCCCATATCAGACAAGGCCTGCTCTAATACACTGCGCATCGCCTCAATCTGCCCTGGCTGGGCAAACCGATCCATTATGACTGGAACCGAAATACGATACGGTAATGCCCGGTGACCAAGGCGAGAGAAATAACGAGCAGATGCCTGAGTCAAGTACCCTTTGTCCAGCAATAAACGGGTATTTTCTGCTGTATTCAGCGCAAAGTCCTCAAATGCTGTCGATAAGGCAAACAGGTTCAAGCGAGGAAATAATGGCTGCAACGCCTGCAACTGAGGCAACGCCTGATTCAAGCAACCTGGGCAGTTAACCTGAAACACCAGCATAAGGTTCAAGCGGGACAATGTCAGTTCACCCTGTATCACCTTGCCGGTCTGAAGTTCCAGACGCATCATGTTGCCTCCGGTCTTACAGGTCAGGTAGCTCCTGACCGGCAAACAGGTCATCTACCTCCTGCCGGCTACCGCAGGCTAAAACCCGCTGCACTACTTCAGGTGTCAGGTGAGGCGCAAAACGCTGGATAAAGTCATACATATATCCGCGCAAGAATGTCCCTTTGCGAAAACCAATTTTGGTCGTACTCGCCTCAAACAAATGACTGGCATCCAGTGCCACCAGATCCTGGTCGACTTCTGGCTCAAACGCCATGGTGGCAATAATACCAACGCCAAGCCCCAGGCGGACATAGGTTTTGATGACATCGGAATCTACCGCAGTGAACACCACCTTCGGCGATAAACCTTCCCGACGGAAAGCCTCATCCAGCTTCGAACGACCAGTAAAGCCAAACACATAGGTAACAATCGGATGAGCGGCAAGATCAGCCAAGCTGAGTCGAGACACCTGCGCCAGCGGATGATCCTTGGGCACAACCACAGAACGGTTCCAGCGATAGCAAGGCATCATAATAAGATCAGCAAAATGCGACATCGCTTCCGTCGCAATGGCAAAATCCACCGTACCATCTGCTGCCATTTCGGATATTTGCATGGGTGTACCCTGATGCATATGCAGGGAAACATCCGGATACTCCTGAATAAACCCAGTGATGGTCTTGGGCAGCGCATAACGTGCCTGAGTATGCGTGGTTGCCACATCCAAGCTGCCTTTACGCTCATCACTGAACTCCTGGGCAACTTGCTTAATATTCTCAACCTTTTGCAATATCTCACCGGCCACATCAAGAATGGCCTGACCGGCAGGCGTGATACGGGTCAAGTGTTTACCACTGCGGGCAAACACTTCAACACCTAACTCATCTTCCAATAAACGTATCTGTTTACTGATACCGGGCTGGGAGGTATAGAGACTTTGAGCCGTCGCGGAAACATTCAGGTCATGTCGGGATACTTCCCAAATGTAGCGCAGCTGTTGCAGTTTCATCATAAACTCCGAAGAGGCATCTGCATCTGCTTAAGATAACGACAGCGCCCCGGAACATGCTTTTTATAGTTAACAGCAACGGCCGTGCTTAACGCTGCTGCCTTAGAAAATTTTGTTGTCGGAACATCTCTTATAGTAACAGTTTAGAATAAGAACACCGCGTCCGACTGATATTTATACGGCTTAGCGCTAGCGCGACTTCAGACGCCGAATCTCTTCATCTTGCAAAATCAACTTTTTCTCAAGCGCCGCCATTTTACCCAGCACCCGATTTAACTCTTCATCTTTATCCTTGTACTGGATACGCACGGAGTTTTCGCGACGCACATGTTCATTAGACGTGGTCATCTGCTTTTGACGCTGCATTTTAAGCTCTTCTTCCAAACCTTTGATTTTATCCTGCAAACGTTTAGTTTTATTAATCTCAGCCAATAACTGGCTGTTTAATTTAGAGACTTCACGAACCTGACTGGCCTGCTCATGCTTAATTTTTTTAAGCTGCTCATCAAGGTTCTTCAACTGAGTTTTCTGCATATCCAGCTTCACATCTTTGCGTGCAACTTCAGCCTGGAGTTCCTGAATATGTCGTGTCAGCGCAGCCTCTTTTTTACCCGCCTCTTCCCTTACCTTATCCAGAGATGTACGGAAATGTCGCGCGTCAGCCTCCGCCTTGCCAATACTGTCCATGGTATGGCGCTGCTCATCTTTCATTCGCAAATCAAATTTGCGCTTATGCTCTTCATGCACTTTGCGCAAATGGGTCAGCTCATGCTCCATGGCGCTGTGCTTTTGCGACTCTTTGTTACGCAACACAGTTTCATTATCAAGACTCTGCTTGAGTACCTTCTTTTCAGCCTCAAGCGCCTTTATCAAGGTCCGAAACTCTTCGTTAAGCGCAGACTCTGTACGAATCTGCTCTTCCAAATTCAATGCCTTTTCCCGCGCTTCACTTAACACCCGCTCGGATTCACGAGATAAACTATCCGCCTCAAGACTGCCATCATAAGTGGGCTGGGTTTGCAGTGAACTCAATGCTTCTTTAACTGCTGTCTGCCACAAACGGCCAAAAGCCTGATGCAGGCTTTCCGGAACTTCAGGTAGTTCCAGGTCGACTGGACTTAAGGCCAGGCGCTCTGGCGCCATTTGCCACCAAGAGTGAAAACCCTCAGCGATGGAATCCTCTGACACCCCCATTGATTCAGCAATCAAGCTTTGTGTCGGCTGCATACCGGCCAGTAGAAGCCGGTCCGCAGTAGAATAAATCGTTTCTATATCGACTGAATCGTTCATGTTCTCTCAATCCCTTACTCAATACTGTCCAAACGCTCCAGCGCTGATCTTAGCCCCGGGTCCAATGGGGCCTTCACCACTTGACGGCCCCCTTCCGGTAGCGGGAAACGCAGCTCGGCGGCATGTAAAAACAGACGATTAATGCCCTGCGCTTTCATCTCAGCATTTTCACTATCGATGCCATACTTCGGATCACCAATAATAGGATACCCGGCAAATTGGCAATGTACGCGAATTTGATGTGTTCTACCTGTGATAGGCCTCGCTTCTATCAACGTTGCCCGGGAGCCGAATCGCTGCAAGACCCGATATTCGGTCAACGATGGTTTGCCGTCCTCGGTTACTTTTACGACTCTCTCACCTGATTTAAGCTCATTTTTACGTAGCGGCGCATCCACTTGCCGCCGCCGATCCGACCAGCGACCGACCACCAAAGCATGATAGATTTTGGTCACCCGTTTGCGTTGCAAGGCCTCATGCATAAATTTCAATGCACTGCGTTTTTTCGCCAACAGGATACAGCCTGAGGTATCTCGATCAAGCCGGTGTACCAACTCGAGAAATTTCAATTGCGGCCGCATCTGTCTAAAGCACTCGATCAGACCAAGACTGACACCACTGCCACCATGTACAGCAAGCCCTGAGGGCTTATTGACCGCAATATACTCTTTACTTTCAAACAGAATCGCTTGCTCAAGCACAGTGGTTAGTTGCTCACTCACCTTGGGCGGCTCTGCTCGCTCCGCCACCCGCACTGGCGGTATCCGGACTATATCACCCGGTTGGAGCTTATATTCAGGCTTGATCCGCTTTTTATTCACCCGCACTTCGCCTTTGCGCAAAATACGATATACCAGGCTCTTTGGCACACCTTTTAAAGCGGTAATCAA
The DNA here is from genome assembly GCF_048548695.2 of Pontibacter sp. JAM-7. NCBI lineage: Bacteria > Pseudomonadati > Bacteroidota > Cytophagia > Cytophagales > Hymenobacteraceae > Pontibacter > Pontibacter sp. JAM-7. The sequence goes on along the minus strand of NZ_JBLYIF020000005.1, from coordinate 110,381 downwards.
GAAGTTATCAATGCGCTGACCCGCCTGATCTGCAAGAATTTCAATAAAACGAACCTGTGCCGAAACGGGCTTTTCTGATACCGACATAAATATTGTTTAAATCCGGTTAACGAATTGATGCGTATGGGGTTTGCTGCTATATTCTACCGCTGCCGCGATCCGATGGCTTTATTTTTTTCGAATCCCGCATCACGGCATGTCTGCCGCACAATATCCACACCGGAAAGCAGACAGCGAAGTAATCGAATTAACACAGCTTTTCACCCAGCCGGACACGTGTCGGTTGGCGATGGAGATGCACCCGAACCAGGAACCTGTCGTTTATATACGGCAGCCACAACCAGATAAAAGAACAATATTGGTTCGGGATTCCTCCATCAGGACATCCAGCCTGCCAGTTGCAGGGGGTCCAGTTAAATCCGCTAGCAGCACTCTAGCACCGTAGTGAAAACGCCAGCGCAGGCAGATGCCTTGCTGTAACGTATCCCCGGTTTAAGTATGCCGCTAGCCCTGGATTGATCCAGAAACCGACTCGGGCATTGGTGCTCGTTCGCGGCGTGAAAAGCGTTCACAAGAGAACGCTATGAAAAGAATGCTAATTAACGCAACTCAACCTGAAGAGCTGCGTGTAGCACTGGTCGATGGCCAGCGCTTATATGACCTGGATATCGAATCCGATTCCCGGGAACAGAAAAAAGCCAATATCTACAAAGGCAAAATCACCCGAATCGAGCCCAGCCTTGAAGCTGCATTTGTCGATTATGGCTCTGAACGCCACGGCTTCCTGCCCCTGAAAGAGATCTCCCGCGAATATTTCACTCAGAAACCAACCCGCGGTAATCGCCCGAATATCAAAGATGTGCTGAAAGAAGGCACAGAAGTGATTGTCCAGGTAGATAAAGAAGAGCGTGGCAACAAGGGCGCGGCCCTGACCACCTTTATCAGCCTGGCCGGCCGTTATCTGGTGCTGATGCCGAACAACCCTCGTGCTGGCGGCATTTCCCGTCGCATTGAAGGCGACGAACGTTCACAGTTAAAAGAAGCACTGGCCGGTGTAAACATCCCTAATCAGATGGGTATTATCATCCGTACGGCAGGTGTCGGTCGCAGCTCTGAAGAGCTACAGTGGGACTTGGATTACCTCAAAACCCTGTGGGATGCCATTACCCAAGCATCAGATGAGCGGGCTGCTCCGTTCCTGATCTATCAGGAAAGCAACGTGGTCATCCGTGCGGTACGCGATTATCTGCGCGCCGACATCGGTGAAGTGTTGATTGATGACCCGCAGGTTTTCGAAGAAGCTAAAACCTTCGTCAAGCAGGTCATGCCTACCTACGAAAACAAGATCAAGCTATACGACGATCAAACCCCGCTATTTAACCGGTTCCAGATCGAAACTCAGATCGAAACCGCTTTCCAGCGTGAAGTCACATTACCTTCCGGTGGTTCGATCGTTATCGATCCAACTGAAGCACTAGTATCTATAGACATCAACTCCGCCCGAGCAACACGTGGTGGAGATATCGAAGAAACAGCCTTGCAGACTAACCTGGAAGCGGCTGAGGAAGTTGCTCGACAGCTCCGCCTGCGTGATATCGGTGGTCTTATTGTTATCGACTTCATCGATATGACACCGATCAAAAACCAGCGTGAAGTAGAGAAACGTTTGCAGGACGTCCTGAAAGTCGATCGTGCCCGGGTTCAGATGGGCCGGATTTCGCGCTTTGGCCTGCTGGAAATGTCCCGTCAGCGGTTACGCCCTTCCCTGGCGGAAACACGCGGTGTTGTCTGCCCACGCTGTAATGGACAGGGCACCATTCGTGATACTGAATCACTGGCACTGTCAATTCTGCGACTGATTGAAGAAGAATCCGGCAAAGAGCGTACCGCACAAATTCGCGCCATACTGCCAGTGACCGTCGCTACCTACCTGCTGAATGAAAAGCGCAAGGCAGTGCATGATATCGAACACCGTCAAGGTGTCCGTGTGGTGATTGTACCGAATCCAAATATGGAAACGCCGCATTACGAAGTCGTGCGACTGCGTGATGATCACACAGTCTCAACCACCAACGATGCCAGCTATACCCTGCAGCCAGAAACAGAAGAAGTTGATCTGGTTCAGGCCGCCACGGCTCAAACAGCATCAGCCGGTAAAGAAAAAGCCGCTGTTCGTACTGTCGCCCCGCAAGCACCGGCACCGACTGCGGATGCCTCACCTGCTCCAACTGAAAAAGCGCCAGCACGACCCAGCCAATTACAGCCTAAATCATCCCTTGGCCACCGTGTTCTGGGTGTTTTCAAAGGCTTGTTCGGCAACCAGACCGAGGCTGCCAAACCCGCTGCAGAAACAGAAGAGAAACCGGCACCAAAACGTAACCGTGGCGGGCGCTCATCAGGTAACAATCAGAATAATCCGAATCGTCGCCACCGTCGTCGTGACAACGACCGCCGTAATAAACCTGAACGGCAGAATGACGAGATCATTACTCTGGAACCAGAATCCAACCTGCCACCGATAGGTGAGCAGGAGGAGAAGCCAAAACGTCGCCGTCGCCGTCGCCGTGGTGGTGAACGTCAGAATGATGCCAGTACTGAAACGACTAACGAAACCAGCGCCAATACCAGTACTGACCAAAAAACCGATGGCAATAAGACAGAAGAGACCGAACAGCGAAATCCACGCCGTCGCGGCCGTCGCCGTCGCGGAAGTGAACGTCAATCTGTGCGTTCCGATGCCCCAGGTACGGCAGTCGCCAGCGAAGGATCAGCTAACATGGCTAAAGCCAAATCCAGTGGCGGAGATTCCAAGCAACCCGCTGCGGGACAAGAGAAGCCTGAAGCCCCCGCCAAGCCAGAAAAGTCTGTACAAGCTGCTGACAATCAGGCTATAGAGGCGGTAGCAACTCAAGCTACACCAGACGTTACTGACACCGAAGCGGCTGCTGCGGATAACAGCACAATGGCAGATACTGCAACCAAACAGGACGCGCCCGGAGATACTACCGATCCGGAACCTGTCGTAGCGGATAATGCACCTGCAGAGGTCGAGGTAGAAGCAACAGCAGATACTCAAGGCTCAGAGTCAACGAGTCAGCCGACCACTGTCGAACAGGAGCAGCCATCAACCGCAGTTGAGACAGAACCTGCTCAAAGTGAAGCGCCGTCACCAGCGGAAGACGTAACTAGCACACCTGAAGCAGCGGCTGAAAACCCCGCAACGCCTGAAGCAGAGCTAGCAACATCAACAGCAGCTGAAACGGCTCAAGAGACGGAAGCGGCACCGCAGCCAGAGGCTGAAGTCAGTGATCTAGAAACACCAGCAGAGGAAAATGAAGCCGTTGCCGCACCTGAGGCTGAGGCTACCGAAACCCCTGCCACTGTTATCCAAGAAGCTGATGAGACTCAAGCGGCAGAAGTGCCCGCTGAAGAAGAGGCGCCCCGCCCACGCAAGCGCCGTAGCCGGGCACCAAATGATCCTCGCTTACGTCGCCAGTCTTCTGACGATAAAAAATAACAGCGGGTCCTGACGCAATAAAAAAGCCGGCGAAAGCCGGCTTTTTTGTATCCAAAACAAGGGTTCACCCTACGGATATACCCGCGGCTCCATCTGCAAACTTACGCCGAAGCGTTGCTTGACCGACGCAGAGATATCACCAGCCAGCGCCATCAACTCAACGAACTCAGCACCACCCAGGTTAACCAGTACCAAGGCTTGTTTGTCATATACACCAACACCGCCGTTGCGATGACCTTTCCAACCCGCCTGATCAATTAACCAGCCGGCTGCCAGTTTATACTGACCATTTTTTTCCGGATAAGCCACCAGGTCAGGAAACTGTTGTTTTAATGCCTGATACACACTGGCATCGACACGCGGATTCTCGAAAAAGCTGCCCGCATTTCCCAGCGTAGCGGGGTCAGGTAATTTCGAGGCGCGCACGCTGCAAACCGCAGCAACCAATTGTTCGGGGGTTGGCTGATCCTGCCCCTGTTGCGATAAGTACTGATTTAACGCGCCATAATGCAGTTTGGGTGCAAACGTCGTAGACAGGTTAAACCGCACTCGCCAGATAATATAACGACCTGGCTGTTGTGATTTAAATAAGCTATCGCGATAACTTAACTGGCACTCAGCAGCCATCAACTGCACGACTGACTTAGCATGACGGTCATAGGCGATAACACTGTGCAGACAATCAGCTATTTCAACACCGTAAGCACCAATATTCTGCACCGGAGCAGCACCTACCGTACCGGGAATCAACGCCAGATTCTCTAAACCATGCAAACCAAGTTGCAGCAAGTGACGAACAAATTGATGCCAGTTCTCCCCTGCGCCGGCTTCGACAATCACATTATCGCCATCATCTGCCAGCAGATGAATACCCGCAGCAGCAATACCGATCACAGCACCGGGCAACGCGGGTTGCAACACCAAGTTACTACCACCACCTAAAATCAACACTGGCCACTGTTTCGCCTCAGCCTGCTCAAGCGCTTCAACCAACTCGGTGAGCTGATTAACCTGAACAAAATGCTCGGCGAATACTGGCAGGCCAAAACTGTTAGCAGCTGTCAGGTCCTGGTTTTCATGCCAAGTAATCATGACTTGGCAAGCTCTTGTTGCAGGTGATCCAACAAGCCATTAGCGGCAGAGACGACCAATGCGAGTACATGCTCAAAGCCATCAGCACCACCATAATACGGGTCAGGCACCTCAGTTTCCTTCAGCTCAGTGAACTCCAGAAACCGGCCCAGATAGCCCGCATAATCAGATGGGCAAAGTTGCTGCAATGCCATCAGGTTTGCATCATCCATAGCCAGAATATAATCAAATTGCTGAAAATCATTACGCTCAACTTGACGAGCGCGCAGATGATCCAGCGGATACCCCTGCTGTTTAGCGACCCGTGCAGAACGCGCATCCGGCGGATTACCCACGTGATATGCTGCCGTACCCGCCGAGTCCACCTGAATCAGATGGCTCAAGCCCCGCTGTTTAGTCAATGTCTCGAGCACCCCATGAGCAGTAGGAGAGCGACAGATATTACCCAGGCAAACAAATAAAATACGTTTCATGCTTAAGCTGTAGCCTGATCCAACAATTGTTGTAACCGCGCCAGGTCCTCAGGCGTATCCACCCCGGTAGGCGGCTGTTCATCGGCTTCAGCAACATGAATCCGAGCCCCGTTCCACATCGCCCGTAGTTGTTCCAGGCATTCAGTGGTTTCTAAGGGTGTCGGCGGCCATTTCACAAAGTCATTCAGCAACTTCACCCGATAGGCATAAATACCTATATGCCGTTGCCAGGAAAAACCTTCTGGCAGCACTTTCTGGCTATCAGCTTGAGCAAATGCATCCCGTGGCCAAGGCATAGGCGCACGGCTAAAATACAGCGCCATTCCTCTGGCATCAGATACTACTTTGACCACATTAGGGTTTAACAGGGACTCAACGTCAAGAATAGGCTCGCTCAGAGTCGCAATACTGGCACTCTGTTCAGCCAGTAAGTTATGGGCAACCTGATTGATAATTCGCGGCGGTATCAAAGGCTCGTCGCCTTGCACATTGACCACGATATCGTCTGCATAGAATCCCTGTTTACTGACCACCTCCTGCAATCGATCGGTGCCGGATGGGTGATCCGCTGAGGTAAGCACCACCTCAGCACCAAATCGCTCTGCCGTATCAGCTATACGGACATCATCCGTCGCGACCAGAATACGTTCCGCTTCACTCTCACAGGCTCGTTCATACACATGCTGCACCATCGGCTTACCCTGCAGCAGCGCGAGAGGTTTGCCTGGAAAACGGCTGGACGCATAACGGGCCGGAATAATGACACTGAATCCCATGGAGTGGCTCCTTCCCGGTTTATTTGGCTTCGCGCTCTTGCGCGGTAAGCTCCCGCGCTTCAGATTCCAGCAGCACCGGAATATCATCCCGTACCGGATATGCAAGCCCGCTAGCCCGGCAGACCAGCTCATTGGTTTCAGGCTGAAACTCAAGTGGCGCCTTGGTGACAGGGCACACCAGTAAGGCCAGTAATTTTTTATCCATGGTTCGATATACTCTTGTTCAATAAACACGCTTCCAGCCGTTGTAAAAGCTGGAAGATGAAATTATCAGGCAAGCAAGCAGAGACTTCTACATACCAGGCATCTTTGATGTCGAAACCCTGCAACTTAACGGCATCTTTTTCCGTCATCAGCACTGGCCAGTCTGGCGCCAACCGCAGGTCATCATCAACATAATGATGATGATCGGAAAACGCATGACACTCAGGCTTGGCTCCCAGTTGCTCACGCACCAAATCAAAAAATCGAGGCGGGTTGCCAATCCCAGCCACAGCATGCACTGGCTGGCCTGAAAACCAATCCAATGCTTGTTGTTGCTGTCCATCAACACTACACAACCGATCCGGTTGCAGCGTCATCATGTACGCTCGGGAAGCAAGTTCAGCCGCCAGTTTATCTGGCTGTCCATTCACGACTAAAAAATCTACCTGTGACAGTCTGGTGGCCGGCTCTCTTAACGGTCCGGCAGGCAAACAGTGCTGGTTGCCCAGCCCCCGCTGACCATCCAGTACAGCAATTTCAATATCCCGCCCCAGCGCGTAATGCTGAAGACCATCATCACTAATAATAAGATTGCAATTAAATTCAGCCAGTAGCTGTTGTGCGGCGGCAACACGATCCGGGGCAATAACAACCGGGCAGCCACTGCGGCGGGCCAGCAGACTAGGCTCATCACCGGCCAAACGTACTTCAGTGTCTGAGTGAATAGTCAAAGGGAAGGATTTGGCAGCACTTTTGTAGCCGCGACTGATAATGCCAGGATTCCAGCCAGCACGTTTTAACTGCTCACATAAATACAGAACCAGAGGCGTTTTACCCGTGCCGCCCACACTGATATTGCCAACAATGACTACTGGAACCGGTGCCTGCCATTGCCGCACCAGCGATCGATTTTTCCGACGGCTGGCCAATATGTGAAACAACCGCTCCAGTGGCAAGAGCCAGCAGGATGGTGGCTGATCAGCATACCACTGCCGAGTCAGCCACTTCATTCAGATGCCGGTTCCTGCGTGGTAATACTTAACTTGGTAAAGCCAAGCTTACCTGCCACATCCATAGCGGTAACCACTGCCTGATGCGGGGTCTGGGCATCTGCGGTGATAATCAATGGCAATTCACGATTATCCCCGGCCAGCTCTCGCAGGGCGCGGCTTAATGTATCGGCCTGAGCATTAACCAGTACAGCACCGTTAACACTGAATTGGCCATCTGCAGCGATCAGTACTTCCAGTACCAAGTCCTGATCAACGGATTTTTCACCGCTCGCTTCAGGCAGATCAATCTCCAAATGGGTTTCTTTGGTAAAGGTTGTGGAGATCATGAAGAAAATCAGTAACAGGAACACCACATCAATCAGTGGTGTCAGGTTAACGCTGACCTCTTCCGGTTTTTGTCGTGGAAACTTCACAGCCTGTTCTCCTACTGCAGATCCACGTCACGCTCACCGTGCATCACTTCGATCAGCTTGATGGTTTCCTGCTCCATGGTAACCACCAACGTATCAACCCGGCGCTGGAAAAAACGGTGAAAGATCAGTGCAGGAATCGCCACCGACAAACCCGCCGCGGTGGTAATCAACGCTTCTGAGATGCCGCCCGCCAGCACATTTGCATTGCCGGTACCCTGAATCATAATCTCGGTAAAGACCTTGATCATACCGATTACAGTACCGAGCAAACCAAGCAGTGGGGTAATCGCAGCGATTGTTCCCAGGGCATTGAGAAACCGCTCCAGATCATGAATCACCTGAGAGGCAGATTCCTGAATGCTCTCCTTCATAATTTCCCGGCCATGAGCCGCATTGTTCAGGCCAGCAGCAATGATCTGTCCCAGCGGACTAGCCTGTTTCAACTCACGTAACCGTTCAGGAGTCACCTGGTGTTTTTTCACCATGGTCCAGACCTCGGCCAACAAGCCACCAGGCGTCACTCGACTGGTGCGCAGCGTCCATAGACGTTCCAGACAAATAGCCAAAGCAATAACGGAACAGGCAATGATTGGCACCATCAGCCAGCCGCCAGACTGAATGAGTTCAAACACGTTTTTATTCTCCTTAACAAGTGCTGCTGTACTCTACCACAGGCTGGCCGTGGAAACCTATCGCCAGAAGCGCGGTTGCTCCCGTATAAAGGGGGTAGCGAGGCACTTTCCGTCAGCGGAAACGCTTAACTTAACGGCACCACCAAATGCTGTATTGAACTGCCGGGCGCTGATGTTTTCAACCCGATTCACGACATCCGGGTGCGGGTGGTTATATGGATTCGCAAATCCTGCACTGTAAATAACCACCTCCGGCCGCCAGCCTTGTAAAAACGCCTGGGAGTTAGAAAAGCGACTGCCATGGTGTGACGCCACAAGCCAACTGAGTGATCTGCCTGCCGGGTCAAGCCGTTGTTCAGTAGCGCTACCAATATCACCCGTCAACAATAATGTGCAATGTGCCCCTGCGACTAACAGGACACAAGAGCGCTCATTATCCTCAGTACCTTCACTACCTGCCAGAAACTCAAAATGTACCCCGCTATGCTGCCAGGCTACTCCCCGCCGGCAATACTGACTCTGGGCCGTCGCCAACGGATAAGACGCATAGGTTGTTGCTACCTCTATCCGTTCACTCAAGGCTGAATAACCTCCCGCGTGGTCACTGTCGTCATGGCTCAGAACCAGAGTATCAACCTGTGACACGGCTTTTGCCCGCAGAGCTGGCAACACTGCCCAATCAAATGCACGACTGCCACTGCGATAGATAGGTCCCAGGTCATACAGCAGATGGTAATTATTCGCCATTACCCACACTGCTAACCCCTGCCCCACATCAAAAACAACCGCGTCAAAATCACCACGCTTTTGCCGATTGTGCTGCGGCAGTAACAGCGGAACAAACAAAATCAGAGCCAGTAATTTATATCGCCCGCCGACTGGCAGCACCATCAGTAATACGCCCGCCACAGCTGGCAACATTACCCTTGGTTCAGGCACTGGTAGATTGAGATAACTCCAGGGCACCGCCGCGACCTGAGCCAATACCCACCAGAAACGCTCTGCCAGCCACAACACAGTAGGTTGCAGCAACGTAATACCAGCCTGGTAAACCAACTGATCAGCCAGTAATAGCGGCACTAACACACTGATCCAGGGTATGGCTAACAGGTTAATAACCGGGGCAGCCAATGACACCCCAGAAAAAAACAGTAATGACAACGGTAGCATTGCAGGTAATAACATCACTTGAATTTTCAGCAACGGCAAGCGACTACTGCCACACTGGTACAGCACGATCAGCACAGCCACAACAAAGAATGATAACCAGCAGCCGGTATTAAAAATGGCGATCGGTGACACTGTCAGTACTGCGGCTAACGCCAACCACCAGCGCGTCCAATGGTCGATCAACCGCAGGCGCCAACCCGTGACTAATAACACAGCCAACATCACAAATGCCCGTTGCGAGGGAATACCAGCGCCGCCAATCACCACGTACCCTGCCGCCAGCAACAGCGCTGTAACGTAAGGAGGCCAGCGCTTACCGCCAAGTCCAGGCAAGCAGCCCAGTAAGCGCCCTAACCACCAACCTACCAACGCCAGCAAACCAATATGCATGCCACTTATGATCGCCAGATGCACGGTGCCGGTTTGTTGTAATGTCAGCCACTGTTGATCACCCAGCCCTGAGCGAGTTCCGGTAGTCAGTGCCTGTAGCAGCGCACTGACATCTGCTGGATAGCGGATCTTAAGCTGCTGATTAAGCTGTTGCCGCCAACGGTCAACCGACCAACCCGGTGCAGGGTGGAGTATGTTCAGACCACGAACATAACCGGTGGCGGCGATCGACTGCTCGAGTAACAGTTTTTCATAATCAAAACCCTGCGGGTTAAGGCTCCCCCGAGGGACTTTTAACCGTGCATTAACTTGAATCTGCATGCCACTTAACAATGGCACCTCTGGCTGATACCAGCTTAAGCGTACCCTCTCGGGTTGAAAATCAGAGGTTTTTCCCTGTAACTCGGCCTGTTCAACCTGTAGTGTAAAGCGTGTCGATTGGGCAGACTGATGAGGCAGGTCTATGATCTGCCCGGTTAACAGCCAGTCGGTTCGATTCATCTCGGCCGGTAGCTGCAGGCCTAACTGCCAATGCGCCCATAAACTGGCCCATAACAGCCCCAACAGAAACAACACCAGGTTTACTACTACGCGTTGGCGCAGCAAACACACGACCAATAGGGCAATGAAAATGCAACCTGACAGGGGTATAAGGGTATTTAAATGTAATGCGCCGAAGATTCCCGCCACATAACAGATCATCCGTGATCGCATAAGTTGGCTATCCTAAACAGTACGTGCATAATATGGCCGAGTCTGAGCACTCGTCCCTGCCGATGACTAGAACAACCGATGCCGCGTAAATTATTCAAGAAGTACATGCCAGATGGTGAACAATTTAAACGTCACAAACATCTGAGTTGGCTGGGCAGTCACCTGCATGATCCCAATTTATGGCATCTGACCCGGCGTTCTGTCTCAAGAGCTTTCCTAATCGGTGTGTTCTGTGCTTTCCTGCCGATTCCATTGCAGATGCTGTTAGCTGCCATGATTGCCATCATTTGTCGCAGCAACCTGCCATTTTCTGTCGGCCTGGTCTGGATCACCAATCCATTGACGATCCCGCCTATCTTTTATTTCACATACAAGATAGGCACGTTTTTGCTGGGCGCCAACCCGCAAGAAGAGCAATTTCAACTTTCCCTGCAGTGGATTACCGAAAGTCTGTCTCTAATTTGGTGGCCCTTGTTACTGGGATCTGTATTAACCGGCGCCGTACTGGGTATCGCCAGTTATTTCATGATCCAGCTATTTTGGGCATGGCACGTAGGAAAAAGCTGGCGACAGCGGCCAGGCGGAAAGGATCAGAACAACTCCTGAGCGGCGCTATTCAACTGTGGGCAACCAGCTGCCCATCTTTAAGTTCAAGAATACGCGATGTCCTCGCAGCGAGCTCTGGGTCATGGGTTACCAGCACAAAGGCAATACCCTGCTCCTCATTGAGGCGATCAATCACTAATTGAACTTCAGCTGCCGTGCTGCGATCAAGATTACCGGTGGGCTCATCCATTAGCACGCAACCCGGTTCACCCACTAAGGCACGAGCAATCGCCACCCGCTGACGCTCACCACCACTTAACTGTGCTGGCTTGTGGGTCATACGACTTGCCAGGCCAACCGCAGCCAACAAATCTGCCGCTTTCTGTCTGACCTCAGGGATCGGCCGCTGCCGCAGCAGCAAAGGCATGGCAACATTTTCCAGCGCGGTGAATTCAGGCAGCAAATGATGGAACTGATACACAAACCCCAATGCTTGATTACGCAAGGCTGCACGTTGTTTTTCTGAACAAGCAAACAGATCCTGTTGCTGCACCATCACAGTTCCGGAACTTGGCCGGTCCAGACCACCCAGAATGTTCAACAACGTGCTCTTTCCTGAACCTGAACTACCGATAATTGCAACCTGTTCGCCTGCCTGCAGGCTGAAATCCAGTTGATTCAATACCGTAATCTCACGATCACCATCCAGATAGCTTTTATTTATGCCACTGGCCAGCATCACCGGGTTACTCATAGCGCAACGCCTCCGCCGGCTCTGTTTTAGCCGCCCGCCAGGATGGATAGATAGTAGCCAGGAAACTGATGATCAGTGAAGTCACAGCAATCAAGCTAACATCCGACGATTGCAGTTCAGACGGCAAGTAGCTGATAAAGTAGACATCCGCGTTGAGGAACTGAATACCTAAGGTTTGCTCAACCCAGGCAATCAGATCAGAGATAGTCAAAGCCAGGCTCACCCCCAGCAAAACACCTAGTACCGTGCCTAGCACACCAATAACGGTACCCTGAACCATAAAAATCCGCATAATCTGGCCAGCGGTAGCGCCCATGGTGCGTAAAATCGCCACATCCGCTTTTTTATCAGTGACCACCATGACCAGAGTAGAAACAATATTAAAAGCCGCCACCAGCACGATCAAAAACAATAATAAGCCAATCATTCGTTTTTCCAGCTGGATGGCATGGAATAGGTTGCCATGGGTGCGGGTCCAGTCGCTGATACGATGTTGGCCTTCAAGCCCACGTGCGATCTCCCGGACCCGCGTTGACGCCTGAAACAGGTCATCAAACTGCAACCGAATACCTTCGACTGTGGTGTCGTCCATACGCTTTAAAGCAGCAGCATCACGTAAACTTATATACGCCAGACTGGCATCCAGTTCCGCGCCAACTTCAAACACCCCCACCACGGTAAAACGTTTTAATCTGGGGATCACCCCTGCCACGCTGACAGAGGCTTCTGGTAACACCAGGGTTACTTTGTCGCCGGGCCGCACCCCAAGATGGCGGGCCAGCAAATCACCCAAAATAATGCCAAACCGGGTTTCGCTTAGGGCCTCAAGCGAACCTACTTTCATGTGCTGTGGCAGGATTGAAATCTTGCTCTCCAGCATGGGGTCGATACCATTAACCATCGCCCCACGCACCACCCCTTTGGCGGTCAGCATGCCCTGATTTTGAATAAAAGGCGCAGCGCCCAACACATCTGGCTGCTGTTCAATCTGCTCGATCAAGCCTTGCCAGTCGTCAATCGGCTGTTGATAACCGCTGATGGTAGCATGCGGCACCATACCCAGAATGCGCTGCTTCAACTCCCGGTCAAATCCATTCATAACAGAAAGCACCACAATCAATGCAGCCACACCCAGCATCAGGCCAAGCATCGAAGCCAGCGAGATAAAGGAGATAAAATGATTGCTTCGCTTGGCAGCGGTATAGCGCAATCCAATGTAAAGTGAGAGTGGTTTGAACATGGCGGCGATTAAATCACAGTTATAGTAGGCTGTAAAAATAAAGCTAACTTGTTGAGTGTGCTTGGAAACTCAATACGAATCAAACAGATCCCTTCAACATCAGATGCTTTTCCAGTTAATTCTCCCTATACTCACAAGCAGTTTCTGGTCAGTTACGAGTATTCGCCATGTCGGAACAGGATCGTCGTCAGTATTTCCGTATCAACCAAAAAGTCGCGTTGGAACTTAAATCCACCAACGAAGACGACACGCACATGCCGCCTTTGCCCAGGCAGTTTGATGTTTCACCCAATTTCCTTTTATTGAGTGAACTGCAGGAGATGGACACTGAAAGCCAGCTATTGTTGCGCCGAATCACTGAAAAAGATTCTCAGCTAGGCAGTTTCATGGCCAGTATCCATAAAAAAATTGAAAAACTGGCACAGGCGATTGCGTCCAACGAAATGACCATAAGCCCAACTGCCATTCAGGAAGTCAGCCTGTCTGAGGGCGGCTTACAGTTCAATACACCGACGCCATACCCTGATGAAGGCTACCTCAGCATCAAACTCGTCTTCCCCGAATCCTGTCTGGGACTGCTGCTGTACGCCCAATGCCTGCGCTGCAGGCCGAACGAAGAAGGCAGTTACACTATTGCCGCCGAATTTGTTCGCCTGCCTGAGAATTGTCGCACCCTGCTCGCTCGCCAGATACTTGAAAGCCAGGCCAGAGAACGGCAAAAAGCTAACCTGCAATTAAGTGATACTTCAGAAAATTAACATGACAGTCGACAATAACGCCGCACAGAAGCGGCAGAAACTACTTCACCATATTGCCGTCGGTTGCGGCTTTATGGGCCTTATATTGTGGTTTTATATCGGTCGTGAGCTAGGTATTTTAGACTGGGCGGCCAGCCTGCTCCCCCAAGAACATGCTGGTGCCGGACTTATGCTGGGAATTATGCTGCTGATGACCCCTGGGTTCTTTATCTGGTCCCGCTATAACCGTTGGGTTGAGCACCGACTGGCAATTCGTGGTTTCTACTATGAGACGGAATATGAAGAGGAACAAGCACGCCTCTTAGCCGAAAAAAATGCTGCCAAGAAATCTAATCAAAACAACTAACCGCCGGATCACTAAACCACTTGCCATACAGGATTCAATCACAACTGGCGGTACATAGCCCAATATTATTGCCTGTAAAGCCGTTCCACAATGAATCGAATTCAACTTAGCGGACTTGCCTAAACGCGGTTGTCAGTCTGTACTTTCTGTTACCTGCAGGCAGAATTCCGCCCGACCACTGCACGCCTTAAGCTAAATATCCCAGCAGTCGCACGAGAACCTGCATGGCACATGCGCCAAGCGGAGGCATATATGCTGGAACACAAGCTATTTACCCTATGTTTATTAAGCATCTTTATTACCACCCCCAGCCAGGCAGTTGACCTGGCCAATGTAACTGTTGCCCCTCTGCAGCCAGTTACTGTGATAACAGAGCCATTGCCACCGACACAGCCGATCAAGCAACAACACTATGCGATGTTGGATGCCATTCATGACTTTGAGCAGCATGCGCAACAGCCTTGGCCTCGCCTCAGGCTGCAACGCTCGTTGCATCCTGGCGACCACGCAGAAGCGGTTCCTCTGCTTCGGCACAAGCTGTGGCAATTAGGCGACCTGCACCATCTAGGCAACAATGATGAACTCACTCTGTATGACCAGGCATTGGCTGCAGCACTGCGCCAGTTTCAAGCACGACATGGCTTGGAATCAGATGCGATCGTAGGTAAGCGTACCCTAGCCGCGTTAAATATCAGCCCGCAACAGCGCCTGCTTCAGCTACAAGTCAATTTGTTACGGCAGGAGCAGTTCACACGTCAGGTGGGGCAACGCTATGTGCAAGTGAATATTCCGGAATACCGATTACGCGTTATCGATGGCAGTGACAGCAAATTGGAGATGAAAATTATTGTTGGCCGTAAGTCACGTAAAACCCCGATCTTCAGCAGCGAAATCGACACCATGGTGGTGAATCCGTCCTGGTATGTACCAAAAAGCATTGCTTTTAAAGACATTCTGCCAAAGCAGAAAACCGATCCGGAATATATGACGCAGCATAACCTCAAGGTGGTAACAGGCTGGGGCAAAGGCATCCAGGAAATTCCCTTAGAGCAAGTCGACTGGGGCAACCTATATACTTCACCACAAGCACCTCGGCTGTGGGAGCCACCGGGTGAAACCAACACGCTGGGACAAGTAAAGTTCCTGACACCCAACCGTTATGCCGTTTACCTGCATGACACCTCAGCCAAATCGCTGTTTAACAAAACTAATCGGGCCTTTAGCTCCGGTTGTATCCGGGTAGAACAGCCACGTTTATTAGCTGATACGCTGATGCAACTCGCAAACAGCTGGAGCGCGGATCAGCTCGATACACTGTTCAGCACGACTGATACCCAGAGAATACAGTTACAACAACCGGTGCCACTACATATCACCTATTGGACTGCATGGGTCGATGCCAATCAACAACTGCAGTTTCGTGATGATATCTATCGTCGAGATCAAACTGACCTGATAGCGTTACAAGCTGAACAAATAACAGCACAACCTTTATCAAACTGATCATTTAGTGTACATCTGTCAATACATAAGGCATAATCCAGCCGTAAATTTGTATCTGTAGCCGTACACTCAATGTCTGATTCACTGTATTTGTCTCGTAGAGCACTATTAACTTACCTCACCACTGGCAGTGCTGGCCTATTACTTCCTCAATCAGCGTTAGCAGCCCTGTCTCCGCAACCTGAAAAAACACTCGCGTTATACAATCTGCATACCGGTGAGTCGCTCTCCACTACTTTCTGCAGTACGCAGGGATACGACCAGGGAAGTCTTGCGGCAATTAATAAGATTCTGCGTGATCATCGCTCTAACCAACAGTGCGCCATGGATATCGAACTGTTGGAAGTGCTGTTCCAGCTACGTGAAAAGCTCGATACCAAACAACCTCTGCATATCATATCCGGTTACCGTTCGCCAGAAACCAATAAAATGCTCAGCCAGAAAAGTAATGGCGTAGCCAAAAAAAGTCTGCATATGCAAGGTAAAGCAATCGATATCCGCGTGCCCGGAGTAGCGCTGAAAGATCTGCACCAGGCCGCACTGTCACTTCAAGCGGGTGGCGTGGGTTTATACACCAAAAGTGATTTTTTACATCTCGATGTAGGACGCGTGCGGCGCTGGGGTAAATAAACCACCGCATACCACCGTGTTTTACCTGCCAAAACCATAAAAAATACGCCGCACACCATTGCCTCCGCGATGAATCCCCGGATACCCTCGATCTCTTTTCAACTAAACTAGATCAAACAAAATACGCTTACCTCTCGACAATCCGGGAAAGTAGCGCGTAAGCTTTGACTGATACCTCATGGTAATGAGTGCTATTCGGTGACCGCACCCGATTCAATTACATGGTGATACTCGCTATGTTTCCGCAAGCTTTACGCAATAACAGTAAAAAATAAAAGCGCACCATAGCAACGAAGCCACAACAGATATTGTTATCTGGCATGGGACTACCGACAGTGCGGAAAGGGCATAAAGGCAATGACTCTCTTATCACATAAATATCTACTCTGGTTAACCGTAGCCTATCTGTGCAGCCTTACTGGCCTCGCCAACGCAGAACACCAATTTTCTCTGGGGGCATGGGCCACATATCAGTATTTCCCAGGTGATAAAGTCAATACTGATGGCGAATTCACCGACGAAGCTTTGGTCTTCTATGCCGACGGTAAAGCAGAGGCAGGAGACACATGGTCATACTCTGTTGAAGCACGCTTGGGGCCAGGCGGCTTTACTGACCCTGACAACAATAGCACCGGCAACGAGTTTACTTTCCATAAAGCCTGGTTAGGCTGGCAACTGAACGAAAACCATATTCTGAAACTGGGTAAATCCCAGCTACCTTTCGGTTGGAAAACCACCAACTTCTGGCCCGGGGATATGCTGTTGGCAGGTTATGGCGATCAGATGGATGTGGGTCTCAAGCTAAGCGGACAACATAAATCCCTACAATACGATCTGGCCTACTATCATTCTGACGACTGGAGCAGCACCAGCACAGATACCGTTGATGACAACCGGCACTGGGGTAGTTCAACCACATTCCGCAAGGTCAAAACCTGGGTCGGCAATACAGTCTGGAATATCAACGAAGACAACCAAGTGGGAGTATCAGTACAAAGCGGCCAGTTAGAAGACCTAACCGGCACACCTTCTTCCCCTAGTTCCGGCTCACATCGGGCTTACGTCATCTATTACGAAGGCAACTACAATGACGCCTATTACAAAGCCTCGTATATTAGAGGAAAGCGCCAGCTGCCGGATGCTTATTTTGCCAGCGCAAGCCTGCCAGAAGAGATTAAAAATACTCGCCTTGCCGCAACAATTGGCTACAACCTGAATGACTGGGCGTTCTATTTTGATGCCACCTACGCCGACCCACGTACCCAGGGCAGCAGTGCCAGCAGCGTGACTGCCTATTCACCAGGCGTGCGTTATGACTACGGTCCAGGCTGGATCTATCTCGAATACCTGATCCAAAATGGCTATGTCGATAGAAACGGGCAGGTTGGTGAAGGCGACTTCGATGCAATCTACCTCTCGGTTGATGTCTACTTATAACCCCACCGTAAGGACGCAAAATGTCTGATCCAACACCTAACGTTGATAAGGCCCTACCTGAAAAAAATGCCTGGATCAAAGTAAACCCACCGGTGTTCATCGGTTCAGGCGGTCTGTGTTTGTTTTTTGTACTGTTCGCCATTTTTCTACCCAACATAGCCGAAAACCTTTTTTCTGACATTCAAAATTGGGTCATTCACACAGCAGGCTGGTTTTATATTTTGTCAGTGGCGCTGTTTTTACTGTTCGTTGTCATACTGGCCTTTTCCAATTATGGCCATATCAAACTGGGTCCTGATCACAGTGAACCGGATTACAGTCATTTATCCTGGTTTGCCATGCTATTTTCTGCCGGTATGGGAATTGGTCTGATGTTTTTTGGTGTAGCAGAGCCCGTGATGCACACCATGAGCCCACCAGTTGGCGAAGCAGGCTCAGTAGAAGCCGCCCGGCAAGCCATGCGTATTACATTTTTCCATTGGGGCGTACATGCCTGGGCAATTTATGCCGTTGTTGCCCTGTCCCTGGCATACTTTGCCTTTCGCCACAATTTGCCACTCACCATCCGCTCAGCGCTCTACCCTTTGATTGGCGAACGCATCTACGGCCCAATTGGCCATGCTGTCGATATCTTTGCCGTGCTCGGTACCTTGTTTGGTGTGGCAACATCCCTTGGTTTTGGCGTGATGCAGGTCAATGCTGGTCTGAATTACCTGTTTGACCTACCCATATCCACCGGCTGGCAGATCATTTTGATCACTATCATCACCGGATTTGCCACCATATCCGTGGTTATGGGATTGGATAACGGTATTCGCCGTATATCCGAGCTCAATATGATCCTGGCAGCCATACTGTTAATTTTTGTGCTGTTTGCCGGGCCAACTGTCTACTTGCTGCAAACTTATGTTCAAAACGTAGGCAGCTATCTTTCCAGTCTGGTTGAAACCACCTTCAATCTCTATGCCTACGAGCCCAGTGGTTGGATCGGCGGCTGGACCCTGTTTTATTGGGGGTGGTGGATAGCCTGGTCGCCATTTGTCGGCATGTTTATCGCACGCGTCTCACGTGGCCGGACCATTCGTGAATTTGTGGTTGGCGTATTGCTGGTACCAGTCGGCTTCACCTTTATGTGGATGACTTTCTTTGGTAATACGGCTCTGCATATGATCCTTGACCAGGAACTGGCAGTCATTGCTGAAGCCGTAGCAGCAGACACGTCGGTAGCCCTGTTTCAGTTTTTCGAACACCTACCCTTTTCAGGTATCGCATCACTGTTGGCAACGATCTTGGTCATCACCTTCTTTGTTACCTCTTCGGACTCCGGCTCACTGGTTGTAGATATGCTGACTTCCGGAGGCACAGGTGATGACAGCCCCGTATGGCAGCGCATCTTCTGGTCCGTTACCGAAGGCCTGATTGCTGCTGGCCTGCTGCTGGCCGGAGGATTGTCTGCATTACAAACAGCCACCATTGCCAGCGCACTGCCGTTTACTATTGTGATGCTGTTAATGTGCTGGGGCCTATTGCGGGCACTGCGACTTGAAGTCGTCAAACGGGTCAGCCTGCGTGATGCCATGCTGGCACCTCATGTCGTGCATCGACCTGTCAGTTGGGAGAAACGTCTGTCCCGCATCATGCAACATTCCAGTTATGACGAGGTGATTAAGTTCCTCAACACTCTGGTAGAGCCCGCCTTTGAAAAAGTAATGCATGAATTTACCAAGCGCGGTCTGCAGGCTAAGGTCAGTCACGACGACAAACATCGTATATGGATAAAGGTCAGCCATGGTGACGAGCAAGACTTTTTCTATTCAGTCCATGCGCGTCCGTTTACCCCGCCCTCTTTTGTCATGCGCGATACCAGTGCAAAGCGGGGCAAGGTGTTACGTTATTGCCGCGCCGAAGTTTATCTGAAGGAAGGTGGGCAAGATTATGACATTATGGGCTGGACGGAAGATCAGGTCATTGCCGATGTGATAGATCAATACGAAAAACACATGCACTTCCTGCAGGTGCTGCGCTAATAACAATAGTCATGCCGAGTGAGACCCAATAGGCTCAGGATTAAGCCTTTCACTGACTCAAAAAAACCGGCTCGCATGGGCCGGTTTTTCTTTACCACCACACCCGTGGTTACAGATTGGCTATCCGGTTCAGACCCGCAATAGCGGCAACACGATAAGCTTCCGCCATGGTCGGATAGTTGAAAGTGGTATTGATAAAATACTTCAACGTGTTGGCTTCGCCCTTCTGAGCCATAATGGCTTGTCCAATATGCACGATCTCAGAAGCATGCTCACCAAAGCAGTGGATACCCAATATCTCGAGGGTTTCACGATTGAACAGAATCTTGAGCATACCGACTGGCTGGCCATAAATTTGTGCCCGTGCGGTATCTTTAAAAAATGCCTGGCCAACTTCATAAGGTACACAAGCCTGAGTCAGCTGCTCTTCTGTTTGTCCGACAGAGCTGATCTCCGGAATAGTATAAATACCCGTCGGGACTTCATTGATATAACGGAAGTCCTCCGCATCTAGCATATCCGCTGCCGCCGCACGTCCTTGATCCAGTGCTGCGGAGGCCAGGCTTGGCCAACCCACCACATCGCCAACGGCATACATGCCTTCACAAGAGGTACGATAGTGATCATCAACAACGATCTGACCACGACTGTTAGCCTCCAAGCCAACACGCTCAAGATGCAACGTTTCTGTATTACCGCTGCGGCCATTACACCATAAGAAGGCATCCGCACGGATTTTCTTGCCAGATTTAAGGCTCAGAGTGACACCACGATCGTCACCTTCCACGGTGTCATAAACTTCATTGTGGCGAATCTTCACAGCATTGTTACGCAGGTGGTAACTCAGCGAGTCTGAGATTTCCGCATCCAGAAATGACAATAGCCGGTCTTGGGCATCAACCAGGTCCACCTTAACCCCCAAACCACTGAAGATTGAGGCATATTCCGACCCAATCACCCCAGCACCATAGATAATCAACGTACGGGGAGTATGACTCAGTTTCAGAATGGTATCGGAGTTATAAATACGCGGATGGGTAAAATCAATATCGGCCGGAGTATAAGGCCGCGAGCCGGTCGCAATGACAACATTTTTAGCCCGCAGGGTTTCATCGCCCTGTGAGGTACCACGCACCAGTACAGTATTTTTATCTTCAAATTCAGCCTGTCCGAAAAATACATCAATACGGTTACGGGCATAGAAATTAGTACGAAGTACTACCTGACTGGAAATCACTTTTTCAGCGCGCTTTAGCACTTTTGGGAACGAAAACCAGCGCGGCTCACCAATATCACGGAACATCGGGTTAGTATTGAATTCAATGATTTGTTTTACAGAATGGCGCAGTGCTTTGGACGGGATAGTCCCTTTGTGAGTACAGTTACCACCCACGAACTCCTGTTCTTCAATGACGGCAACTCGACGGCCTTTTTTGGCTGCATTCATGGCAGCACCTTCACCTGCCGGTCCTGAACCGATCACAATGACATCATAGTCATACACCGCCATTTCTTTCCCCTTACCGTGTCTGTAAATTATTGTTTGAACTGTTTTTATGCAGAAAAGATACGCCTGACAAAACTCCAGACAATTAGTCTTTGGCCTTAACCTCGTAAGCCAGGTCCTGTTTGTCTGGCGTGCCAACCTGTTTTTCCTGTTCTTCATCGCACTTTTTGGGATCGCCACCGCAAATTTCGCAACTTGAATCGATGCCAACATTTGCCAGGCCACCACAGGAGCCAGAGATGGGCTTACGCCCCAAAATAACGCCAACCGACATCGCTACCACAATCAGTAACAAGCCAATAAACGCAAAAATCATGGTACTCATATCAACCTCACTGCACCAGGTACTGCTCAAAACCCGGTGACATACGTTCTTCAAAGCCAGTGTCCGTTTTCACCAGCATAAATATTTTAATGCCCTGCTCATTCGCAAATGCCATGCCTTTATCAGGGCCCATCACCATAAGTGTAGTTGCCAGAGCATCTGCTTCAGCACAGGTTGGCATCAACACCGTCACCGAAGCTAACCGGTGATCGATTGGTGCCGCGGTTGCAGGATCAATGGTATGAGAGAAACGCACGCCATTATCCTCAAAGTAATTGCGATAGTCCCCGGATGTCGCAATACTGACATCACGCACTGCAAGTATACGTTGTACACTGCGTTCGAATTCGGCAGTCGGTGTCTCAATCGCAATCCGCCATGGCTGGCCATTAGGTTTACTACCTCGAGCTCTGAGCTCACCGCCTATCTCAACCAGATAATCGGAAATGCCCGCTTTTTCCAGGATTTCAGCTACATAATCAACGCCATATCCTTTTGCGACAGCAGACAGGTCGATATAGCTTTTTACCACGCGGGTTAACACTCTGGTATTCACATCATACTGCAATTTGTGAAACCCCACCTGTGGCCGCACTGTAGCAATCTGATCTTCCGATGGCGCATGCAGTACCCTGCCATTAGGACCAAAGCCCCAGAGATTTACCAGAGGACCAACGGTGATATCAAATGCACCTTCACTGATGGCACCAACCTCCAGAGATAATGCCAGCACCTCACCTAACTCAGCTGATACCTGATGAGCACTGCCAGCTGGCTGTTGATTGATGACTGATAACTCAGAGTCAGAAATGTAAGTCGACATACTCTGATTAATAGCTACCAGAGCACTATCAATACGCCGGGCAATCTCAGTTGACTCAAGACCGTCTACGCCGATCCATTTAACCGAGAAGGTAGTACCCATTGTGATGCCGGAATGAACCTGCATTGGCGGAGTTGTATCCGCACAGGCTGTGACCAACAAAAAGAGGATGGCCAGCAGCAAAGCTGCTGGCCATTGACGATGGTGACTGAAAACTTCAGACACCCGGTGTTTAACCGCCAAAATCATCAAGGAAGATGTTATCGCGCTCAACACCCAGATCCACCAACATCTGGATTACCGCAGAGTTCATCATCGGCGGTCCACACATGTAGTATTCACAATCTTCCGGCGCTTCGTGATCCTTCAGATAGTTATCATACAGCACATTATGGATAAAGCCGGTCATGCCGTCCCAGTTATCTTCTGGTAGCGGATCAGACAAAGCCAAATGCCACTTAAAGTTGGCATTTTCTTCCTGCAGCATGTCGTACTCTTCGTTGTAGAAGGACTCACGCAACGAACGGGCACCGTACCAGAACGTAATTTTACGTTCGGAATTCAGGCGTTTAAGCTGGTCAAAGATATGGCTACGCATTGGCGCCATACCCGCACCACCACCAATAAACACCATTTCGCAGTCATTATCGGTTGCGAAGAACTCACCAAACGGTCCGTATACAGTGATTTTATCGCCCTGCTTCAGACTAAACACGTACGAAGACATAATACCCGGTGGGAAATTGGTACCCGGTGGTGGAGAAGCGATACGGATGTTGAACTTAACAACACCACGCTCTTCTGGGTAGTTCGCCATGGAATAGGCACGAATGGTCGGTTCAGTTACCTTGGACACATACTGCCACATGTTGAACTTATCCCAATCGCCACGGTAATCTTCGTCGATTTCAAAGTCTTTGTAGTGCACTTCATGCGGCGGGCATTCCAGCTGAACGTAACCGCCAGCACGGAAGTCAACATTTTCACCTTCAGGCAGACGCAGCGTCAGTTCTTTGATGAAGGTGGCCACGTTCGGGTTAGAGTCAACCGTACACTCCCACTTCTTCACACCAAAGACTTCTTCTTCGATCTCCAGCTCCATATCCTGCTTAACATTAACCTGACAGGATAGGCGCCAGCCTTCTTTCGCTTCACGCATGGTGAAGTGAGATTCTTCGGTTGGCAGCATGGAACCGCCGCCATCCAGCACCTG
This sequence comes from Pontibacter sp. JAM-7, assembly GCF_048548695.2. Taxonomy (NCBI): domain Bacteria; kingdom Pseudomonadati; phylum Bacteroidota; class Cytophagia; order Cytophagales; family Hymenobacteraceae; genus Pontibacter; species Pontibacter sp. JAM-7. Next base: position 86,878 of record NZ_JBLYIF020000005.1, on the reverse strand, counting down.
ACACTTACACTGAGCACAGGTACCACCGCCACCACAGGCAGACGGGATAAAGATGCCCTGATCAGCCAGGGTCTGCAGCAGTTTACCACCTGCCGCAACGGTAATGGTTTTATCCGGGTCATCGTTGATGCGTAAGGTCACATCACCGGAACTCACCAGTTTAGAACGGGCTGCCAGAATCACTACGACCAGTGCAAGCACTACCGCAGTAAACATGACAACGCCGAGAATGATTTCAGCATTCATAAGCTAATCCTTCTTCTGTTGACCATGTAGACAGCATTACAGCTGAACCCCGGAGAAAGACATGAAACCCAGTGACATCAGGCCTACTGTGATAAAGGTAATACCCAAACCACGCAGCCCTTCAGGGACGTCACTGTATTTCAGTTTTTCACGAATACCTGCCAGTGCAGCAATTGCCAGCGCCCAGCCAATACCCGCACCGACGCCATACACCACAGACTCACCAAAGGTATAGTCACGCTCAACCATGAACAGTGCAGCACCCATGATGGCACAGTTCACCGTGATCAATGGCAGGAAGACACCCAGCGCGTTATACAGCGCCGGAACAAACTTATCCAGGAACATCTCCAGGATCTGAACGATCGCGGCGATAACACCGATATAAGAGATGTAACCCAAAAAGCTGAGGTCAACTTCCGGATAACCCGCCCAAGCCAACGCGCCTTCACGCAGCAGGTGGTTATAGATCAGGTTATTCACCGGTGTCGTAATCGCCAGTACGACGATAACGGCAATACCCAGGCCAATCGCGGTCTGTACCTTCTTAGAGATCGCCAGGAAAGTACACATACCCAGGAAGAAGGCCAGCGCCATGTTCTCAACAAAAATCGCCTTAACGGCCAGGCTGATATATTGTTCCATTACACAGCCTCCTTATTGGTGTTTGGGGCCAGTTCAAATTCAGGTGCTTCCACCTGCTCTTTGTTAAAGCTACGTACCACCCAGATGAAGATGCCGATAATAAAGAAGGCACTTGGAGGCAACAGCAGTAGGCCATTGGCCTGATACCAGCCGCCATCATTGATCAGGGGTAACACTTCAACACCGAACAATTTGCCGGCGCCGAACAGTTCACGAATAAAGCCAACAAACAGCAGTACCACCCCGTAGCCCAAGCCATTACCGATACCATCCAGGAAGGAGATCCCCGGCGGGTTCTTCATAGCAAAGGCTTCAGCACGACCCATTACAATACAGTTGGTAATAATCAGGCCCACAAACACTGACAGCTGTTTAGATATCTCATAGGCATACGCCTTGAGAATCTGATCCACCACAATTACCAATGAAGCAATAATGGTCATCTGACAGATGATACGAACACTGCTGGGTATCTGGTTACGGATAATAGAAACGAACATATTGGAAAATGCCGTTACCGCAACCACCGCCATGGTCATTACCAATGCAGTATTAAGGTTTGTCGTTACCGCTAGAGCAGAACAAATACCCAGGATCTGCAAACCGATCGGGTTGTTCTTGAAAATAGGGGTAACCAGAACTTCTTTAGCTGCAGACATGGTTTACGCCTCCCCTGCTTTCAGGTTAGCCAGGAATGGAGCATAGCCGTTTTTACCCAACCAGAAATGCACCAGATTGGTCACACCATTGCTGGTTAGAGTTGCTCCGGACAGGCCATCTATCTGGAAAACTGCTTTAGGTGATGCTGGATCAACATTACCCTTGATCAGGCCCAGCGCCGGGTCCATAGAACCCTCTGGGTAGACTTTTTTACCCGGCCACATCGCTTTCCAGGCGGGGTTATCCACTTCACCGCCCAGACCCGGGGTCTCAGCATGCGAATAGAAGCCTAGGCCAATGACCGTGTTCAGGTCACCTTCCAGTGCCAGGAAGCCATAAAGAGTGGACCAGAGGCCATAACCATGCACGGGCAGGATAATTTTCTCCACATCACCCGCCGCACTTTCAATCAGGTATACCGGCATCACGTTTGCCTGATACTTGATAGAAGCGATATCCACATCTTTGCTCAGCACCTGCCCCAGCTCTTTGTCCTTAGCCGCTTTTTTCGCATCATAACGCTTAGGATCAGCCACCTCAGTAAATTTGCCTGATTCAAGATCAACAAATTTTTTGGTGATGGTGCTGTTAAACAGTTCCTGAATATCCTTGCCCTGATAATCAACACCGGCTGCGGCCAAGATATTGGTCTGACGGTCAAGGTTTTTATTCGCTACCTGCTTCGGTTTGAGGACAACCGCAGCGGTAGAAACGATCACCGAACAGACCACACAAAGCAGAACAGTAACGGTGATGGTTTTTCCGATAGTGTCATTATTCGCTGACATCGCGTTGCATCCTCCGTTTAATGTTGGCCTGAATAACAAAGTTGTCTATCAGCGGCGCGAACAGGTTAGCGAACAGAATCGCCAACATCATGCCTTCCGGGAAAGCTGGGTTCACAACACGTATCAAGACTACCATGATGCCGATAAGCGCACCGAAGTACCATTTACCGACATTGGTCATAGAGGCTGAAACCGGGTCTGTTGCCATAAAGAACATACCAAAGGCAAAACCACCCAATACCAGGTGCCAGTAAAATGGCAGCGCAAACATCGGATTCGTTTCAGAGCCCAACACGTTAAACAGTGTCGCGGTTGCCACCATGCCCAGAAATACACCCGCAACAATTCGCCATGCGGCAACTCTGGCGATCAGCAGGGCGAAACCACCGATGGCAATCGCCAAGGTAGACACTTCACCAACAGAACCCTGAATGCGACCGATGAAGGCATCAAACCAGGTAATATTCTGTGCCAGAATGGCATCAACACCACCGGCAGCCGCTAGGCCCAACGGCGTAGCGCCGGAGAAACCATCAACAGCCGTCCAGATCGCATCACCTGACATCTGTGCCGGATAAGCAAAGAACAGGAAAGCACGCCCAGTCAGCGCCGGGTTAAGGAAGTTTTTGCCAGTACCACCAAAGACTTCCTTACCAATCACCACGCCAAAACTGATACCCAGAGCCACCTGCCACAATGGGATAGATGGCGGCAGAATCAGCGCGAACAGGATGGAGGTGACGAAGAAACCTTCGTTCACTTCGTGGCCACGTTTCATGGCAAACACAACTTCCCAGAAACCGCCCACGACAAAGGTAACAATGTAGATCGGCAGCCAGTAAGCCGCGCCATGAATGATATTATCCCAGACGCTACCGGGGTCAAAGCTGGTGAAAATGGCAGCTATTGCACCCTGCCAGGTAGTGGGTTCGGTGATGCCCAACTGAGCCATCGCAGTATTTGCCTGCAGGCCGACGTTATACATACCGAAGAAGACAGCCGGGAAGGTACACATCCAGACCAGAATCATCATCCGTTTCAGGTCAACCGCATCGCGCACATGCGCCGCGGTTTTGGTTACCTGTCCCGGCGTATAGAAAATGGTATCAACTGCTTCATACAGGGCATACCAGTTTTCATACTTGCCGCCTTTATGAAAATGCGGCTCCATTTTGTCAAGAATTGTTCTGATACTCATGCTCAGGCCTCCTTCTCGATACGCGCCAGATTGTCACGCAGAATCGGGCCATATTCGTACTTGCCCGGGCAGGCAAAAGTAAACAGGGCCAGGTCTTCTTCGTCCAGCTCGAGGCAGCCAAGTTGCATCGCCTGTACGATATCACCGGTCACCAGCGCACGCAGCAACTGGGTTGGCAGGATATCCAGAGGCATCAGGTTTTCAAACTGTCCTACCGGCACCATGGCTCGCTCAGAACCATTAGTGGTAGTGGTGAAGTCAAACTTCTTAGAACGATTAAGGAAAGAGGCAAACACATTTAGCACAGAGAATTTATCAGTGCCCGGTTTGACCCAGCCCATAAATTCGCGCTTATCGCCTTCTTCCAGAATGCAGATCTGATTGGCATAACGCCCCAGATAACCCAAAGGACCACGTGATGCACGGCCGTTCCAGACGGAACCACTGATGACACGGTTATGGTTACCAACTTCAGTTCCTGCGAGCAATTCAGTCAGATTAGCACCGATACGGGTACGTAATAAACCCGGGTTAGCCGCTTTAGGTCCACCCACAGCAACAACGCGATCAGTCGGCAGACGACCTTCGGTAAACAGTTTGCCAAAGGCAATGACATCCTGATAACCGATAGTCCATACCGTTTTCTTCTGCGAGACGGGATCAAGGAAGTGAATGTGCGTACCCGCGTTACCCGCCGGGTGCAAGCCACCAAACTCTTCTACCGTAACACCATCAACAGAGGGCACATCTGCCCCTTCAGCCTTGCACAGGAAGACCTTGCTGCTCAGCTGCTTCAGAACCTGTAAACCGTTTTCGAAGGCTTCAGGTTGCTCTGCGATGATCACGGCAGGATCGGCAGCCAATGGGTTGGTATCGATCGCGGTGACAAAAATAGAATGCGCTTCACTACCCAGGGCAGGCACTTTACTGAAAGGACGGGTACGCAGTGCAGTCCACAAACCAGACTGAACCAAGTTTTCCTCTACCTGTTCACGACTCAGAGCCGACAGTTGTCCGGCATCATATTTCGCGAACTCAACAGCATCATCGCCTTCAAGCTGAATTACAACCGATTGCAGGACACGGCGGTCGCCACGGTTAATCGCGGTTACAACACCCGCTCCCGGCGCCGTATACTGAACACCCTCTGTTTTCTTATCGGTAAAAATTACTTGCCCGAGTTTTACCCGATCCCCTTCCTTGACGGCCATAGAGGGTTTCATCCCTACATAATCGAAGCCGACAATGGCAACTGTGCTTACAGCAGGACCATCAGCGATGGTTTGCTTGGGCACACCGGAAATCGGTAGATCCAGACCCTTCTTGATCCTGATCATACGCCTCACCAAATTGCAATAAACTCTTTCAGGGCAGCCAACTTAATGTAGTCCACTCACTGCCCTGTCCCCCCAGGCCAGTAAAATGGCTTTTTAATAGTTGGTAAATTGGAATACCCCACCAAAAAATCCGACAAAGTATACCCGAGCAAGGACCTTTTTTTCTACTGAACCAAAGGTGATAAAGGCATTTAGCAGGCAAAAAACCTACAAACCCATATAGAATTAATAGGAACTAGGTTATTTTAAATAATTATATTAAACCTTAGGCGAAAAAAAAGCCGCCCAAAGGCGACCTTTTTAATTTTTTATAACTGGGTCAGCAAGTTACACTGACTTTGGATATGCAGTCAGGGTGCTCTGAGTCATTTTCTGCACCATACGCACCACCTGACAGCTGTAACCGAATTCATTGTCATACCAAACATAGAGTACGCAACGCTTACCGTTAGCAATAGTCGCCAGCGCATCTACCACACCCGCCGCACGAGAGCCGACAAAATCAGTTGATACTGCTTCAGGAGAATTGCTGTAATCAATCTGCTTCTGCATCGGTCCAAACAAGGCCGCATCGCGCAGGTAGCCATTCAGCTCATCCTTGTCAGTCTCTTTTTCCAGATTCAGGTTCAGGATTGCCATAGACACGTTTGGTGTGGGTACACGAATCGCATTGCCCGTCAGCTTGCCTTCCATTGCTGGCAGCGCCTTCGACACCGCTTTCGCCGCACCGGTCTCGGTAATAACCATGTTCAGACCCGCCGCACGACCACGACGATCACCCTTATGATAGTTATCGATCAGGTTCTGATCGTTGGTATACGCATGAACAGTCTCAACATGGCCATTTTCAATACCAAACTGGTCATAAACTGCTTTGAGTACTGGAGAGATAGCGTTGGTAGTACAGGATGCCGCAGACAGGATAGTGTCATCCACCGCGATATCCGCATCATTAACACCCATTACAATGTTTTTAACGCCTTTACCCGGTGCAGTCAGGACTACGCGGCTAACACCCTTGGATTTCAGATGCAGTGACAAGCCTGCTTCATCGCGCCACTTACCCGTATTGTCGATTACAACCGCATCATTAATACCGTAAGCCGTGTAATCAACCGTATCCGGAGCATCAGCAAAAATCACCTGAATCACATTGCCGTTGGCAGTGATGGTGTTGTTTTCTTCATCAATGGTGATAGTGCCTTTGAAAGAACCATGAACTGAATCACGACGCAGCAGGCTGGCACGTTTTTCCAAATCTTTAGCCGCACTGCCTTTACGTACCACGATAGCCTTCAGGCGCAGCGACTTGCCGCCGCCGGTTTTTTCAATCATCAATCGAGCCAGCAAGCGGCCAATCCGACCGAAGCCGTACAGGACCACGTCAGTACCGCTTGCGGTTTCAGCACCAATGGCATCTGCCATTTCTGCCTTCAGGAAGGTTTCCAGATCAGCGGCACCCGCTTTAGCAAACTTAGCCGCCAGTTTACCAATATCCACATGCGCATTACGCACATCAAGTTTATCTACCGCCTGCAGCACGGGCAGAGTATCAACAACAGACAGTTCATTGCCTTCAACCTGACGCACATAACGGTGGGCTTTCAGGATGTCGATCACAGAACGTTTATTCAGTACACGGCCGTATACAGAAGTCTCAACGTTCTTTGCACGATTCAGGGATCCGATCAGCGGCACCATGGCTTCTGCCAGTGCTTCGCGTTCTTTCCAGTCTGTGAAAACTTGATCTTGGTTCACAAGCAACTCCGAGTCATAAAGTAGTTTCAACTCCGGGAAACAAGACAGGTCAGGTGATGCCAAGGCGCCGCCCGGGTTGCAACTTAACTGCCGTAGCCGAAATGCTGCAGGTTTTGTCCCCAGGTTCTGAAAAAAATTTGGGCGCATTATGCTCTTTTCCATGCTTTTGAGCAAATGCAGAAAAGTCATAATAAAGCGCTATAGAAAACTGCGTTTTCAGGCTGGCTTGGTTACACTATGCCGCTGATTTACCGGGTCTGGAGTTAAGAGCTTGTTTCAACTGGATTATTCACTGCCAAGCGGCACCGCAGATCGCAAATACCTCGGACAGGTTACTGGCGCCTCTCGAGGCCTCGCCATCAGCGAAGCGGCTTTGCGGCATAACAGCACCACTTTGGTTATCTGCAACGACAGCAGTGAAGCGCAACGCTTGCTGGATGAAATTCGCTTTTTCAGTGGCAACCAAATAGAGCTGCTGGCGTTCCCTGATTGGGAAACACTGCCCTACGACACCTTCTCACCACATCAGGATATTATCTCCCAGCGCATTGCCACCCTGGCACGCCTGCCCAGTCTCAAACGTGGCATCCTGGTGGTTCCTGTCAGTACCCTCATGCACCGGACTGCACCTGATGAGTTTATTGCCGGGCATTGCTTCAGTTTAAAAGCCGGCGGCCAGATTGACCCGCAACTGTTACGCAAGCAACTGAGTGATGCCGGTTACCACAGCGTAGATACGGTGCTGGAACATGGCGAATATGCAGTACGGGGCTCGATTATTGACCTGTTTCCCAGCGGCTGCAGCCACCCATTTCGTATTGAACTGTTTGATGATGAAATCGAAACCCTGCGCACCTTTGACCCGGAGACCCAGCGTTCACTGGAACAGATCGACGCGATCGAGTTATTACCCGCCAAAGAGTTTCCGTTAGACAACAAAGCTATCCGTGACTTCAAAAGCCGCTGGCGGGAACAGTTTGATGTCGATTATCGTCAATGCCCAATCTACAACGATATCAATGATGGCCTGGCCTCACCCGGCATAGAATACTACCTGCCCCTGTTCTTTGATGAGCTTACCACCCTGTTTAGCGCGCTCCCAGCTGACACTCAGCTAATCACCGATCATGATCTTGAAGCGGCCGCGCAACACTTTATGCAAGAGGTCGAGAGCCGTTATGAACAACGCCGCTTCGATGTTCGACACCCACTGCTACCACCCAGCAAACTATTTATGGGTGTTGATGAACTGTTCCAGAAAATCAAGCAACATCCCAGATTACAGCTACACCCGGAGACGCTGACAAGCAAAGCCGGCAGGGAGAACCTCCCCTGCCTGGTTCCGACTGACCTGACCGTTGACGCCAAGAAAAAACAACCTTTGGCAGCACTGCAAACCTTTCTCGCCGCACGGGATGGTCGGGTACTTTTCTGTGCTGAGTCTTCCGGAAGACGCGAAGCGTTATTGGAGCTGCTGGGTCGGCATCAGATCCATCCTACACCGGTTACTGACTGGCAGGGGTTCTTAGCGCAGGATACCGCACTGGCTATCACAGAGTTCCCGCTGGAACGAGGGCTATCTCTGCCAGGGCAATTCTACCTGGTCACAGAAACCCAGCTATTTGGCCATCAGGTCTTCCAGCGCCGCCGCCGCAGTCGTGAACAGGAGCAGAATGACCAAGTTATTCGCAACCTTTCCGAACTTAACGAAGGCGCGCCGGTAGTCCACCTTGAACATGGTGTCGGCCGTTACCTTGGCCTGCAAACCATTGATCTGGATGGTGAAACCAATGAGTTCCTCACCCTATCCTATGCTGACGGTGCCAAATTATACGTGCCAGTCGCTTCACTGCACCTGATCAGTCGTTATAGCGGCAGCAGCCCGGATACTGCACCATTGCACCGTCTCGGCACCGAGCAGTGGACAAAAGCCCGACAGAAAGCGGCGGAAAAAGCCCGTGATGCGGCAGCTGAGTTACTCGATATCTACGCCCGTCGTGCAGCGCGCCAAGGCTTCAGCTTCAGCTCCCCTGACGAAGACTATTCACAGTTTGCTGCCTCGTTTCCGTTTGAGGAGACGCCTGATCAGGCCGCAGCCATCGGCAACGTGATTCGTGACATGACTGCACAGCAGCCGATGGATCGTCTGGTCTGTGGTGATGTCGGATTCGGTAAGACAGAGGTAGCCATGCGGGCGGCATTTGTCGCGGTACAAAGCGGCAAGCAAGTAGCCATTCTGGTCCCCACAACCCTATTGGCGCAACAGCACTACCAAAATTTTCAGGACCGCTTTGCCGACTGGCCGGTAACGGTCGAACTTATCTCACGTTTCCGTAGCGGCAAACAGCAGGAACAGATAATTTCGCGCCTTGAGTCCGGCCAGGTGGATATTATTGTCGGCACACACAAGCTATTGCAGGGCGACATCCAGTTTAAAAACCTTGGTTTGGTGATTATCGACGAAGAGCACCGGTTCGGGGTTCAGCAAAAAGAACGCTTAAAATCACTGCGGGCTGAGGTGGATATACTGACTCTAACCGCTACGCCGATTCCCCGAACACTGAATATGGCCATGTCAGGTATTCGCGACCTGTCCATCATCGCCACTCCACCTGCCCGACGTTTATCGGTAAAAACCTTTATACGCCAGCACGACCCCAGCCTGCTGAAAGAAGCCATTTTGCGTGAGCTGTTAAGGGGCGGCCAGGTCTATTACCTGCATAACGAAGTAAAAAGCATTGAACAATCGGCAGCAGAGCTGCGTGAGCTGGTACCTGAAGCCCGTATTGGCATCGGGCATGGCCAGATGCGTGAGCGAGAGCTGGAACAGGTGATGTCCGATTTCTATCACAAACGGTTCAATCTATTGCTTTGCACCACCATCATTGAAACCGGTATCGATGTCCCTAATGCCAACACCATTATTATCGACCGCGCCGATAAGTTTGGCCTGGCCCAACTGCATCAGCTACGCGGCCGGGTGGGACGCTCACATCACCAGGCATATGCATACCTGCTAACACCCGATAGTCGTAACATGAGCAAAGATGCCCAAAAGCGACTTGAAGCGATTGAAGCCAGCCATGATCTGGGCGCAGGCTTCACCCTGGCGACCCATGATATGGAGATCAGAGGCGCTGGTGAATTACTTGGCGAAGAACAGAGCGGCCAGATTCAAACCGTCGGTTTCAGCCTGTTTATGGAGATGCTGGAACAGGCAATTGAAGCGATCAAACAGGGCAAAACGCCAAATATTGATAAACCGCTACATCAGGGCAGCGAAGTTAACCTGAGGGTATCAGCGCTGATTCCTGAGGATTACCTACCCGATGTCCATGCCCGGTTAATTATGTACAAACGGATTGCCAGCGCAGCATCCGATAAAGCCTTAAAAGAACTGCAAATCGAGATGATCGACCGCTTTGGCCTGCTGCCTGAACCACTGAAACACCTATTCCGTATTACCGAATTAAAGCTGTGCGCAGAGAAACTCGGCGTGCGTAAGCTGGATGCCGGCACAGAAGCTGGCAGAGTGGAATTTGACAGCGAAACCCAGGTGGACCCACTGACATTAGTGAAAATGGTTCAAAATCAGCCGCAAATCTATAAACTGGATGGCGCGGACAAACTGCGTTTTAACCAGCAGATGGACACTGCGGAGCAACGCTTCCAGGCGGTGGAACATCTGCTGTCCCGACTGGCAGGACACCCTTGATGACAAAAATATACACACTACTGATCACTGTTCTCGCTCTGTCTGCCTCCCTGGCACACAGCCAGGAGCTGGATAACTGGTACAGTATCGAGATTATCATTTTCAGCAATGAGGAGAGTGCAGCAGTGCAGGCCGAAACCTGGCCACTGCTACCCGAGCCGGCACAACGGGATGCAGTAAACCTGCAGCCTGCAGCAGTGGATGCCACACCCTACAGTTTAATGGCGGCAGAGAAGCTGACCCTAACGACTGCCAAAGCCCAACTGCAGCGCAGCGGCCAGTACCGCACCCTGTTGCATACCGGTTGGATTCAGCCGGTGCAGCGCACTCAGAATCCGACACCGGTGCGGATCGTGGCGGGGAATATTCTCGACAATGGCCGCTATGAACTGGAAGGTTACCTCGGCATCGGGCGCGGCCAATACCTGCACGTTCGTCCTGATCTCTATCTGAATCGCATATTGAGCCCAGCTCAGGCTAACGCCTTGGAGCAAGCGCGCAGTGCTGAGCCTGTTGCCTCAGCAGCCGAACTCAACACCCTGCCCTTCAGCCTGCAGGAGGTACTGACCGTGCATATGGACCAACCCAGGCGGATGCGCTCAGGTGAAGTGCATTATATTGACCACCCGCTGTTTGGCATGGTGGTCAGTATTAACCCACTACAATAAAAAAACACCGGCAAAGCCGGTGTTTTTTTCACTGCCTCGCTCCTACTCCAGCGGGATCAATAACAGCTTATCCTGTTTAAACAAGGGCACTAACAAGCGATTACGTTTGCTATCAATATCGATATCTGCAGGCGCATCTACATCCGTGATGACAACTTTACTCTGGCCCCCGGAGAACTCATAAATTGCCGAAGCACCCCAACTGGTGATCAGTAACCGCTGGTCACCCAGCCCCACCATGCCATCCAGCCCTTTTGCCAGATCTACCGGCTCAGCGAGTGGTTTCCCAGTTAAATCATATTTAAATACCTGGCCGCCACCGAAGGTCACCAGGGTAATTCCGGCATCATCAGCCCAGATGCCGTTTGGACCACCAATGTTCGGCAAGGACATTAACTTACGGTAGGTTCGATCAGACCAAACCTGATACACCGCATCATTACCCGCAGGAGAAAAATCCGCCTTCACACCAGTATCTGTCACCAGCACAGAACCATCCGGCAGGGGCGTGATGCCATTCAGGAATGAGCTACCACTGATATTCACAGAGCCCAGAGAACCGCCCTCTGGTAGCTGAAAAATATGCACCTGATCAAGATCGGTCACAAACAGGCGCTTACCAATAATAGTCATGCCTTTTGGTGCATTAAGGATAACCCCATCGTTCTCACCGTCGATCCACTTCAGGTCAAGCACCGTACCATCAGGACTGAGCCTGGAAATGAAACCATTGCGGTCCTTTTCTGCCGGGTGACCATTGATATTACTCACCAGAATCACATCTTCTGCAGCGTAATACTCTGCAGATTCCGGTGTAGCAAAGCCCACGTTTTTCACTTCAATGGTTGTATCAGCCAACACCGCAGTGTGAACCACACCACATGCTAGCGTCAGTGCAGAGAGTTTCATTGCATGTTTCATTGTCAGTTCCTTAAGACATAGCGTCATCCGATTTTAAATCCAACGCAGCCAGTCCGGTTACATCAGGCCTGGCACAAGGCTGCGCACCAGCAACACGAGCAAAGGCTTCTGCCTCTGGAGGAAAATAAACCTTCAGCTGACAGTGCAGTTGTCCATCCGATTCATGCCGCTGCCACAGAGCAACACCCTCCGTCGCCCTGTCACGGCAAAATACGGCGTAACCTGCCTGTAGCTGCTGCATAGCCTCATCAGCCAACCAGGCATCTCCCAGATTCAGGCAACACCAGTGTGGCATAGCTTAGGCTGGTGCCTCGGTAGGTTCTGGCATACTGGCCAAATGCAGTGTAGTGGTCGGGAAAGCAATTTCCGCGTTATGCTGCTCAATGATCGCCATTACCTTGACCATCACATCCTGCTTGATCGCATGAAAGGTCGCCCAGTCAGTGGTTTTGGTAAAAGTATAGATAAAGAAATCCAGCGAAGAAGGACCAAACCGATCTAAATTGACCATCAGTATCAGGTTATGGTCAATAGCCTCATGCTCCGCCAACATCGCTTTCACAGCGTCCACAATACCTAGCACCTGGTCCGCATCATCGTATCGCACACCGACATATTCGTAGATACGTCGATTGGTCATGCGCGACGGATTTTCCACTGAGATGCTGTTAAACGTGGAGTTAGGCACATAGAGCGGACGTTTATCAAAGGTACGAATCCGGGTCTGGCGCCAGCCAATCTCCTCGACCACCCCTTCGATATTTTTATCCGGCGAGCGAATCCAATCACCGACTTTGAATGGCCGGTCCAGATAGATCATCATGCCGCCGAAGAAATTGGCCAACAGGTCCTTGGCAGCAAAACCCACCGCAATCCCGCCGATACCACCAAATGCCAAAATTCCAGAAATGCTGTAGCCGTAGCTCTGCATGACAATCAGCAACAGGATGATACCGATAATAATCCTGAACACCCGGCCCAGCGCGCTGACCGTAGTAGGATCCATTGGTTTGCTGACCATACCCGGCTCAACCAGGACCTCTTCCATGCGCCGTAAAAACCGCAAACACGCCCAGGCACCAATGATAATAAAGCTCAGTTTTGGTAGTGGGTTATCATCAGCCAGCACTTCAATGTCAAAATGCTGCTGCAAAATCTGCAGCAGGGCAAACCCGGCCAACAACCAGATATATCCCAGTAAAGGCGCATTAATGGCATGCAGAACCAGATCGTCCCACAGCATACGGGTTTTAGTGGTTTGTTTAATTAACCGACTAAACACCGCGCGCAACACCACATCCAGCACCACTGCGAGTCCAGACACCAGCACACAGAGTATTAACCAGGAAGACTCGGCCTGCTCAGGCAACAGTTTTGCCAGCCAGATTTGCAATAACTCAACCACTGCTTGCCTCCAGTAAACGGTCGGCAAGCAAACGCGCCTGCCCTAACCTATCAACATCAATCGTCCAGTCCCGACCTCGCAAACCTGCCACAGCAATCCCCGGCCGCGCACCCAGATTTCTCAGGTACTCCATCACTTCAAGTGATCCCTGACGGTCATTACAGCACAGCAGTACCTGACAACCCGCATCGACAGCCAGGGCAGACCGTGCCTGGTAATCACCCGCACAATGGGCAGCTTTCATACTCAGGTCATCACTGAAAATAACGCCATGGAAATCCAATTGCCGTCGCAGAATTTTATTCAGCCAGAATTGGGAGTAACCGGCTGGCTGGTCATCACAGGATGGGTAAAGTACATGCGCCAGCATCATCGCTTCCAGCCCATTTTCAATGGCACTTTTAAACGGCGCGATATCCTTATGTAGCAGAGTCTCCAGGTCACGTTCATCTATCGCATCGGCCAGGTGAGTATCGGCACTCACCCAACCATGGCCGGGAAAATGCTTACCTGTGGCGACCATCCCTGCATCAGCCATACCACGGATATAGGCACCGGATAAGGCTGTCACTGAAGCGACATCGTCCCCAAACGCGCGATCGGCAATGATCTCGTTGTGACCATAATCAATATCCAGCACTGGGGCAAAACTGATATCCACATCCAATTGCCGCAATTCAGCAGCCATGAGATAGCCAAGCTGTGAAGCCTCAGCTAAGGCAACATCCGGTGACCGCCGAAAGCCTGGCAGCAGAGTTTGTACTGCGGGTAGACGGGTAACCCCTTGCCTCAGGCGCTGCACTCGCCCCCCTTCCTGGTCAATACTGATCACCAGTTGCGGATTACAGGCACGAATCTGGGCTGTGAGTTGACTCACTTGCTCAGCATTTTCGGTATTACGGGCAAAAAGGATTACACCACTGATTTCAGGCTGAACCAGCAGTTGCTCTTCCTCGACCGTCAGGCTGGTGCCTTCCAGGTCGAGAAACAACGATGCATCAGGCATAGGAGAGTTCCGTTATTCTTGAATGTCCACCGCAGTTCCGACCGCGACCCTGTCAAAGAGTTCGAGGATAGCCTGATTGCGCATGCGAATACAGCCGTGGGATAAGGGTTTACCCATAGGCTCGGAGTCCGGCGTACCATGTATATAGATATATCGGCGCATACTGTCGACACTGCCCAAACGGTTAAAACCCGTTTCAGTGCCACATAACCAGAGAATACGGGTCAAAATCCAGTCCCGCTGAGGATGCATCAATGCCAATTCAGAAGAGTAAATTTCGCCGGTTGGCCGACGGCCGACAAAGACACTGTTGATGGGTTGAGCATCACCAATTTTGGCGCGGATATAATGCCCACCACGCGGCGTACAGCCGCTACTTTCTCGCTCCCCGGCTCCATTTAACGCAGTAGAAACCGGGTAGACCGCTAACTCATGGGAATCTTCCAGCAGCCGCAGCGTTTGCTGGCTGATTGAAACTTCAATTCGTTGTGTCATCAGATCCGGCAAAAATAACTTTTGTCCGCTCTCGCCTGCAGCCCCGCGGCCAGCACCGGAATCATGCGATGCATGATTTTTTCAACCTCAGCATCACTATGATATTCAGTCTTCTCAATGGCGCTCAGGGTGTGGAAATTGGACAGGGTAAAAGTAATGGAGCCAAGCAGGAAATGTAAACGCCAGAAAAACTCATCATCCTCCATTGGCGCTGCGCTGTCGTGCAACAGTTTAAAATAGGGCTGCAACTTGCTTTGATAGCGTTGCAACAGAAAACCTCTTAGCTCCTCCTGACTTTTCATATAAGCCAATTCCAGCAGGCGCATAAACACCGACAGAGCATGTAAATTTTCGTGATGCACGGATAACAGTGCACGCATCAGGATCTCCAGTAGATCCTCCAGCGCGATATCTTCAGAAGAGTGGACCTGAAAATCATTCAGCATTCGCTCTAGCGAATTACATAAAGGCGTCAGAAACTTCTCAGCTACCGCCTGTATCAGCCCCTTTTTGGAGCCAAAGTGATAGTTGATAGACGCCAGATTAACACCCGCACGATGAGTAATCTGCCGCACAGTCGTTTCATTGAAACCCTGCTCTGCAAACAGGGTTTCTGCTGCTTCCACAATACTGGAAGGTGTCCCTTTATACGCCATACTGATCCCAGTCAATGTTTAAAACCTGGGCCCAATCAAGCCAAAAATCACTAAAAATTACAAGCAATTTTAACTAAATCTTAACTAACTGGACTCATCTAAACCAATTTCGGGTTTCACTCAGTCGGGTTAAAGCACGCCAGAACACCTTTTCAAAGGCATTTACACTGAATTCTGACAACCGATCCTGAAGTGATTTTTTCTGTTCATAATGAACAATATAGATATCAGCATCATCTGCCGCCAACATCAGGTACTCATCGGAGGTCATAAGTTCATCAACCAGCTGCTTATCCAGCGCCTGACTGCCGAACCAAATTTCGCCGGTAGCAACCTGTTGCATATCAACCTGAGGACGGTGCTTGGCGACAAATGTTTTAAACAACTCGTGAGTTTCTTCCAGTTCTTCAATGAATTTCGTTCGCCCCTTGTCCGTGTTTTCGCCAAACACCGTCAGAGTACGTTTATACTCACCCGCAGTCAGTACCTCATAGTCGATGTCATGCTTACGCAGCAGGCGATGAAAGTTAGGTAATTGCGCAATCACCCCGATGGAACCGATGATGGCAAAGGGTGCAGTCAGAATACGATTGGCAAGACAGGCCATCATATAACCGCCACTGGCCGCTACGCGATCAACACAGATTGTCAGTGGAATCTGTTTGCGGCGAATACGTTCCAGCTGCGAGGCCGCAAGACCGTACTCATGTACCATCCCGCCGGGACTCTCCAGACGCAACATTACCTCGTCCTTACCTTCCGCCAGCATTAATACAGCAGAAATCTCTTCCCGAAGGTTCTCTACCTCAGACGCTTTCACGTCCCCGTCGAAATCGAGCACAAAGATCCGTTTGCGCCGCTCTTCCTCAGTTGCGGTTTTATCCGTTCCTCGTTTTTTTGCCTGCTTAGCTTCAGCTTTCTCTTTTTTACGTTCCGCTTTATGCAAAGCTTTTAGTTCTGCCTTATCGAGGATGGCGCTTTCCAGAGCAGACTTCATCTCCTGCAGTTCTTCATTCAGGTGTGTGACTTCAATATCACCGTGATGCCCCTCCCGTCGGGAACGCAGGGCAACCGCAGTCATACCGATGACAACAATCAGGATTGCGACCACCACAGTGACCGACTTGGCCAAAAACAATCCATATTCAGAGAAAAAATCAGCCACCGGAAAACTCCCTATCAGCTATCAGCGCGAAAGACGCTAATGTATCATAAAACCCCATGCATCGAAGCTGTCCTATGGAGTCTGAAGCAATGAATGAAACGCTGACTGTCAACCGAGTGGTTGAAAAATTACCCAGCCGTTTTATCGCCACCGAAGCCGATGAACTGGAAGCCGTATTTCAATTTAAACTGCACGATGATGAAGACTTCTATATTCATATAAACGGTTCGGACTGCTCAGCCAGTCTGGGCAGCCATCCCGACCCCCATGTCACCCTGCTGATGAACGCGGACACCATGTTTGCCGTCATCAGTGGCGAGAAAGATGGTATGAGTGCATTTCTAACTGGCAAACTGCGGGCAGAAGGCAATGTTATGCTCGCCACCCGGTTGGGAAAACTATTCAGTCGGGAAAAACGCAGCTGAACTCACCGGCGCCTCAGCACCAATTTCCTGAAAAAACTGCTCTATCAGTCCTCTGGCAATCGAGAACTTTGGCGGCAGGACAGGCAACCCGTCGATACCAAACCAGTCGGCATGAACGATCTCTTCTCCATCCGGCTGAATCTCCCCACCGGCATAATCCGCGAAGAAACCTAACATCAGTGAGTGCGGGAACGGCCATGACTGCGAACGGATGTAGCGAATGTTTTTCAGCTGAATGCCAACCTCTTCGGCGACTTCCCTTGCTACCGCGGCTTCTGCAGTTTCACCCGCTTCAATGAAACCCGCCAACAAACTGTAACGTCCATCGGCAAAACGACTGGCATGCGCCAATAAACAACGATTGCCATTGCGCACCAGGACAATGACACAGGGGTTGGTCGGTGGGTAATAATGACGTTCACATGCCGGGCACCGCATCGCCACTTCAGTCATGGCGCGGTGCAGCGCAGATGCACAGCGCGGGCAATACCGGAACTGAACATGCCAATTAGCCAGCTGAGCGGCCCTGGATAACAGGGTTGCCATCCGCAGATCCGTAGCATTTGCCAACAAATTCCGTAAATTTCCTGCCTGCACCGCCTCAGGCAGCGTTGCCTGCTGCAGTATCGCCAATTGCGGAGCATCCGCAACAGACAAGTTATCACCCAAGACATAACAGACCTCTACCGGCAGTGTCTGCAACTGTTGCTCAGAACAACAGAACACCCCTTCTGCATCTGTCAGTAGCTTTCCATCCTGCGCTAGCCAATATGTCGATTTCATGCAAATTCTGCTCATCTTGTCATTTTCGCACCAGCAGCATTCATACTTTTTCAAAGCAGCTTCAGCTATCGGAACTTCATGCTTACAGGCTGAAATTACTGATGTATTCTTCAGCTTTAACCCAGTTACTGATAATCTTGGGCTGCAAAAAAGTCACATAAGAATGACTCTTATAATAGGAACCCGCAATGAGCAACTCGTTACCGCAAGCCTTTGTGAACAATTTTCTGGGGAATTCTCCAGTCTGGTACAAACAGGCTATTCTGGCCTTTTTGATCATAAACCCAATCCTGCTGGCCACAATAGGGCCAGTGATAACCAGCTGGTTATTAATCTTTGAATTTATTTTCACTCTGGCATTAGCCCTCAAATGTTACCCGCTACAACCCGGCGGTCTGCTGGCAATTGAGGCCATTATCATGGGTTTGGCCACTCCCGAGTCAGTGTCACATGAAGTAGCGAGCAACTTGGAAGTTATTCTGCTGTTGATGTTTATGGTTGCCGGCATCTATTTCATGAAAGATATGCTGCTGTTCGCGTTCACCAAAATCCTGCTTAAAGTGCGTTCCAAAAAACTGTTGGCATTGCTGTTTTCATTGTCTGCGGCGTTCCTCTCTGCGTTTCTGGATGCGCTAACTGTTACTGCGGTGCTGATCAGTGTTGGTGTCGGTTTTTACGCCGTTTACCATAAGGTGGCATCCGGCAAAACCTATCACAACCCGGAACATGACCACGCCAACGATACCTCAGTGCAGGAAAACCACCGGGAAGATTTACTCCAGTTCCGCTCATTTCTGCGCAGCCTGATGATGCACGGTGCGGTGGGTACCGCCTTAGGCGGAGTTTGCACCCTGGTGGGCGAACCACAAAACCTGCTAATTGCGGAGAAAGCCGGCTGGGACTTTGTAGAGTTTTTCGTGCTCATGGCACCAATTACCATGCCGGTATTACTAGCTGGATTGATCACCTGCCTCTTGCTTGAGCAATTCAAACTGTTCGATTACGGCGCGACACTACCAGAAAATGTGCGCAACATTCTGATCGATTTTGATGGCGAGCAAAGCGCCAAGCGCACCACCAAGGATAAAGTGGCGCTGATGGTTCAGGCGGCCATTGCCCTCTATTTAGTATTTGCTCTGGCCTTTCACCTGGCTGCGGTTGGCTTAATCGGTCTGACCATCATTATCTTCCTGACAGCGATGAACGGGATTGTCGAAGAGCACCAGATTGGTAAAGCATTTGAAGAGGCCCTGCCCTTTACTGCACTGCTGGTAGTGTTTTTCTCCATCGTATCAGTCATACATGAACAGCATCTGTTCCAGCCAATCATTCATGCTGTGCTGGCAATGGATATTGAACAGCAACCTTCGGTATTTTTCATCGCTAACGGCATCCTGTCAGCAATCAGTGACAACGTGTTTGTGGCAACGGTGTACATCAATGAAGTAGTCGCCGCCCTGAATGCGGGAGAGATAACTCGTGAGCATTTTGACAGTCTGGCAATTGCCATCAATACCGGCACCAACATTCCGAGTGTGGCAACACCCAATGGCCAGGCTGCCTTTCTGTTCCTGCTGACATCGGCGCTGGCACCATTGTTGCGCCTGTCCTACGGCAAGATGGTTTTTATGGCTCTGCCCTATACCATTGTGATGAGCGTTGTTGGCTACATAGCGGTAGTAAATACGCTATAAATTTTCAACTGCTCAAAAAAAGGCTGACCATTGTCAGCCTTTTTTATTGCCTGACTTCAGCAACAGAATCTGGAGAAACATCCTGCAGAGGCCTACACTGAAGCGTCGACATTAAAAGGAGGCACTATGACCAGCGACATCAGCTACCCCATTGAAGGTGCCTGCCAGTGTGGCGGTGTTACATACCGCCTATTAAGGCCAGCTAAATTGATTGCGGCCTGCCACTGCCGCGAGTGCCAAAAGCTATCCACCAGCGCCTTCAGTATCACTGCTGTGGTTGATGCGACTGATGTGGAATTTAACGGCCGTATGAAAGAGTGGCAGCGCAAAGCTGACAGCGGCAATACCATTGCCGCGAAATTTTGTCCGAATTGCGGTAATCGCATCTATCACTTTAACCCGGATAAGCCTGAAGAGATCAGATTGAAGCCCACCAACCTATCCGATACCCGAATAATTCAACCAACGATACATATTTGGGTCAGTGAGAAGCAGGACTGGTATACCCTGCCGGAAGGCGTTACCTGTTATCCAAAGCAGCCCTGATTCAGTCTTGCTCTGACTGTTTGAGCCAGACACAGTCGCCGGATTTATTCAAACGCTGCAGGAAAGCATCGTGGTCCGATAACTCATCCATATCCGGGGTCAGCACAGGTAATTCCAATGCTGATTCCAAACGTCGGATCCTACTGCCACCCTCATCATTATCATCACCCCCTGCCAGTGACAAGTTTGTTTGCCCCCCCGTCAGCGCCAGATAAACATCCGCCAGAATCTCAGAGTCAAGCAACGCACCGTGCAGCTCACGATGACCATTTTCGATGCCATAACGTTTACACAGAGCATCGAGGTTATTTTTCTGGCCGGGATGTTTCTTACGTGCCAGTAACAGGCTGTCGGTGATCAGGCATATATTCGCAACACGCTCTGGATGATTATTGCGTTCCAACTCAGTATCAATGAAGCCAACATCAAACGCGGCGTTATGAATGATCAGTTCAGCGCCACGGATAAACTCAATAAACTCATCCACCACCTCAGCAAAACGCGGTTTATCATCCAGAAAATCATTGGTGATACCGTGCACCTGAACCGCTTCTTCGTCCACATCACGATCTGGTTTGACGTATTGGTGGTAAGTTTTACCGGTCAACCGGCGGTTGAACATCTCAACACAACCGATTTCAATAATATTATGCCCTTGAGCGGGTTCCAGACCGGTGGTTTCCGTATCCAGTACTATCTGTCTCATGCTGCTACTTCCTCGGCACCCCGATTGGCCAATTGATCCGCCAGTTCATTTTCAGGGTGGCCACTATGCCCCTTGACCCAGCGCCAGTCGATCTGGTGCGGTTGCGTTGCCTGATCCAGGCGCTGCCATAGATCGGCATTTTTCACCGGTTTATTGGCTGAGGTTTTCCAGCCTTTACGTTTCCAGCCAGACAACCACTCGGTAATCCCCTGACGCACATATTGAGAGTCAGTGGTCAGCACCACCTCACAGGGACGATTGAGCAATTCTAATGCTTGAATCGCTGCCATCAGTTCCATTCGATTATTGGTGGTATCAGGTTCACCACCATAGATCTGCTTTTCAGCATCACCATAGCGCACCACCGCGCCCCAGCCTCCCCGGCCAGGGTTACCCTTACAAGCACCGTCTGTAAAAATTTCAACGGTTTTCACGCATCTGTCCCCTTGCGGTCGGTTTTGCCACTGGGATATTGATCAAACGACGTAACCCCCACCCTGATCGGATCGGTGTCATTCCGGCAATATCCTTGCGAGCCAGTACCAAAGAAAAAGCACCATAATGGCCTACACCACCGCGCTCATAACGCTCCAGCCATCGGCAGCGTGCACGCCAGCGTTGATTATCGAAAGGGGGCAGATAATACCCGGAAAGGTGTTTCAGTTCAGTCAATTCGAGCAATTTTAACCAATCCGACAGACGCCGGTGACTGAGAAAGTGGCCACACCAGGGCGGCGTTTGGCGACGGTTGCGGCACAAACGGCGTGGGCTCCATAAACTAAGCGGATTAAACCCGATCACCACCAGATGCCCACCGGGGCGCAAGATGCGTGAAGCCTCTCGCAGCACCTGGTGTGGAGCCGGTGTGAAATCCAGCGCATGATGCAGTAACACCACATCCATTGACTCATGGGTCAACGGCACCTCATGGCTTAGTGCCACCAGCTGCGCCTCATCCATCCCAAGTTCCAGCTGGGGTGCAATGGCAAAACAGTGCTGCACCGGACTGGACTCCCAGAGCTTGACCCGGCTATCGACAGAAAACTGCACCAGCTCCATACCAAACAACCCCGGCAGAACCCGATCGAGCAACGCTCGTTCCCGCTGCAGCAACTCCTGACCCAATTCAGAGTCAAACCAGTTGCGCAGTGCGGGCAAAAGTGTCGGTAACGAAGGCTGAACCTGAAAGCTCATATAGCAACTTAACCCTGTGTGCGTGGCATCACAAAAAGCCTATGTCAGTGTATGATGCATCCTAACCGCTAAGTTTTTTGAAGACCAGAGTAGATCGTTGAGGTTAATCATGTATCAGGTCACCCCTATTCCAGCTTTTCAGGATAATTATATCTGGTTGATTCACTCGCCGGAGAGTAATCAGGTTGCCGTGGTCGATCCCGGTGATGCCGCACCGGTTGAAGCCTACCTGAGAGCGCATAATCTGCAGCTCACCGCCATACTCATCACGCATCACCATCCGGATCATACTGGCGGTGTAAGCAGCCTGACCGACACCCGCATCGTGCCGGTGTATGGCCCTGATAACTCACCTTTTAAAGGCATCAATCAACCCCTGAGAGATGGTGATCACATTTCTCTATTTGGTCATGCGTTGCAAATCAAAGCCACACCCGGTCATACGCTGGATCATATCTGCTATTTCAAACCCGGTGCTGTACCCCAGTTATTCTGTGGCGACACCTTATTCCTTGCCGGGTGTGGCCGCCTGTTTGAAGGCACACCTGAACAGATGCTGACAGCCATGAACTATTTCCAGCATCTTCCTGAGCAAACAGAAGTCTACTGCACCCACGAATACTCTATGGCCAACCTGAAATTTGCGACCGCGGTCGAACCAAATAATAACGCCATTCATACCATTACCGAGCATTGCGATGAATTACGCCAGCAGGATCAGCCGACGCTACCTTCTCACGTCATTACAGAGCAACAGATTAATCCGTTTATGCGTACCGCTGAAACCGATGTAATTAAAGCCGCTGAGCAGTTCACTGGCCAAACAGGACTGTCCCAGGTGGAAGTCTTTGCGGCCATCCGTGAGTGGAAGAATCAGTTCTGATTCTAGTCAGTTGACCGCATGTGCCTCACTGTTAGAATGACCGGATAATTTTTATAAATACAGCGAGCCCATGCCTTTAATTTCATCGCGCATTGCAGCCCTTGTGGTTAGCACTCTGGTACTAAGCGGTTGCCAGACCCTATCAGAACACACTCAGCGCTCAACAGCAGATGAAGTGTCCTCCCAGTCTTCTAATATAGCTGAGCGGCCCGCGCAAAAGGTGGTCACACAGGTCTCGCCTGAGAAAGAATCAATACGGCCTACAGCCCACGAGCCAGAGGCCGTTACCGACCTCTGGCAACAGACTCGAGCCGGCTTCAGCCTGGCACCATCGCTGGATCAACCGCGGGTTAAAGCGCAGCTTAAATGGTATAGCAAGCACCCCCACTACATGGAGCGCACCCTTAAACGGGCAGCCCCCTATTACCATCATATTCTGCAGCAGGTACAGCAGCGCGGCCTGCCGGTCGAGCTGGCGTTACTGCCGATTGTCGAAAGTGCCTATGACCCGTTTGCATACTCTCATGGTCGCGCTGCAGGTGCCTGGCAGTTCATTCCGTCTACGGCCCAACACTTCGGCTTGAAACAAACTTGGTGGTATGACGCTCGCCGCGACATTCTTGAATCCACCGATGCTGCCCTAACCTATCTTGAACAGTTAGCCAAGCGGTTTGATGGCGATTGGTTACTGGCGTTAGCGGCATATAATGCTGGCGGCGGTAATGTATCTAAAGCAATTCGTAAGAATACCAAGCAAGGCCTGCCCACTGACTTCTGGTCACTGCAACTACCAAACGAGACAGAACGGTATGTACCCAAGTTACTGGCGGTTACCGAGCTACTGCGCAATCATGACCAGTATGGTCTGAACCTGCCCTCCCTGCCGGATGAAGCGTTTTTCTCTGTCGTCGATACGCAAAGCCAGGTTGATCTTGCCTGGGCAGCGAAATTGATCGACCTTGATGTAGAAGCACTGTACCTGTTGAATCCTGGTTTCAACCGCTGGGCAACCGACCCGGCGGGGCCTCACCGCTTACTGGTGCCGACTGATAAAGCAGCACAACTGAAAGCCGCACTGGCACAGACGCCACCGGAAAAGCGCATGCAATGGCAGCGCTATACTATCCGCTCCGGCGACTCGCTGATCAGCATCGCAAAACGTTTTAACACCACAGTGACATTGCTCAAAACCAGTAACCAGCTAAGCAGCAATCGCATACGTGCAGGCAAGACCTTACTGATTCCCACCGCCAGCCAACAGGCTGACAGTTACGTACTCAGCGAAGTACAGCGTCACCAGCGCCAACAAAACCGGGTCAAGAGCAAAGCTGCTTCAAGCCGTTACCATACAGTCAAACCGGGTGACAGCCTGTGGCAGATCGCCCGTAGCTACAAGGTCAACCTGAAAGCGCTGGCCCGCTGGAACAATATGGCTCCCGGCGATACTCTAAAACCGGGCAAAAAGCTGCTTATCCTAGCCAGCAACGGCAGCAGTCGCAGTGATGATATTCGCGCCAAAAACCGAAAAATCGGCTACCGTGTACGCTCGGGTGACTCATTACACAAAATTGCCGGACGGTATAACGTAGCCGTAACCGATATCAAACGCTGGAACAACCTAGACCAGTCCAAATACCTCCAGCCTGGACAGCAATTGACCCTATATATTGATGTGCGTAAAGCACGCTAACTTTTGAGTATTACCCTATGGATGCCCTGAGTATCTTTATCATTGCTGTCTCTGTGGTGTTAGCAATCGCCTTCAAGTGGTTCCTATTCCACCGTATACAGCAATGGATGGATCAGGATCTGATCAACGGTCTGGCAGAGGGTAATACTGACAAGCAGCAATTCCTGCAACAGCACTACCACCAACTGCGCCAGCAGAAGATTAAACGCCGACAAGTGGCTGAAATGCTCACCCAACTTGCCGCAGAATTTGAACAAAAACAGTAACCTGCTGTCTGTTTAGTCTATTCACATGGGCTGGCGACAAAACCCGCTGCCTGATATAAATGAGTTTTCGCTGAAATCTCGACGATAAGGAATTTCGCGCGATGCAACTGGTAAAACACTGCCTTCAGTCTTCACACAATGTATTTCGTGCTTTGCAGGTGCTCTGTCTGATCCTATGCAGTGCCATAGCGTGGCAAGCAACGGCAGCGACCCAACATGGCATTGCCATGCATGGCGACCTGAAGTATGCCGCAGGTTTTAGTCACTTTGATTACACGAATCCTGATGCGCCCAAAGGTGGCAAGGTGGTGCAGTCATCCATAGGCACCTTTGACAGCTTTAATCCCTTTATCATCAAAGGTACGCCAGCGGATGATATCGGTCTTATCTATGACAGCCTGTTAACCCGTGCCCAGGATGAGCCTTTCTCTCTTTACGGTTTATTAGCGGAGTCCCTTGAGGTACCAGACGATCGCAGCTGGATTATTTTTAACCTTAATCCCAGCGCTAAGTTTTCTGATGGTCAACCCGTAACCGCAGCGGACGTGGTATATACCTTCACGCTATTACGCGAACAGGGCGCACCATTCTTCCGCGCCTACTATGCGGATATCGAGCAAATAGAAGCATTGTCACCTCTACGGGTTAAATTCACTTTTAAACACAACCTTAACCGAGAGCTGCCGCTGATTGTTGGTGAGGTCGGTATTCTGCCCAAACACTACTGGCAGGATCGAGATTTCACCAAACCCAGCCTGGACATCCCGGTGGGATCCGGCCCATACACTCTGGCCAGTTTTGATGCCGGTCGCAGCGTCACCTTGCAACGTAACCCTGATTACTGGGGCAAAGACCTCGCCGTAAACCTAGGTCGCTACAATTTCGACAGCCTGGTATACGACTATTACCGGGATGGCACCGTAGCCATGGAAGCATTCAAGGCAGGCGAATACGATTTCCGCCAGGAAAACAGTGCCAAGCGTTGGGCCACTGAATACAACGGTCAGGCATTCGACAGCGGCGATATTATTACCCACCAGCTGACGCACAAAAATCCCACGGGGATGCAGGCTTTTATCCTGAACCTGCGCCGAGCGCAGTTTCAAGATGCCCGGGTACGTGAAGCGTTGACCATGGCGTTCGATTTCGAGTGGACCAACAAAAATATCTTCCACAACGCCTATACCCGCACCCACAGTTATTTTTCAAATTCAGAAATGGCTGCCTCCGCACTGCCAACGCCCGAGGAATTGAAGATTCTGGAGCCTGTGCGTGATCAAGTACCACCAGAGGTGTTTACCAAGATATACCGGGCACCGGAAACCGATGGCAGCGGCCGCATTTACAAAGAACTACGTACCGCCAAGCGCCTGCTGCAAGAAGCGGGATGGGAGTTCCAAGATGGTAAGCTGGTCAACACCGAAACCCAGCAACCTTTCATTTTTGAAATGTTATTAGTACAACCAGCCTTTGAACGCGTGGTCGCACCCTTTATTCGCAACCTGGAACGACTCGGCATCCAGGCCAGTATCCGTATCATTGATGTGTCGCAATATATCAACCGACTACGCAGTTTCGACTTCGATGTAATTGTCAGCAGCTTCGGCCAGTCCAACTCCCCCGGCAACGAACAACGTGACTTCTGGCATTCGTCGCTGGCAAATGAACCCGGCAGCCGCAACATTATCGGCATCAAAAACCCCGCCGTTGATTACCTGGTTGAACAAATCATTACCGCACCTGACCGCAAGCAGTTAGTACTTCGCGTCCGGGCACTGGATCGTGTGCTGCAATGGAATCACTACGTGGTGCCGCAGTATCACATCAATAGCTATCGTATTGCTGTGCGTAAATTTATTCAGATGCCTGAGGTACGTCCGGATTACAATCTGGGTTTTGATACCTGGTGGGCGGCTCCGGCAACGGGAGACAACCGCCAGCCATGACCGCCTATATCCTGCGCCGGTTACTGCTGATTATCCCAACCTTGCTGGGCATCCTGACCATCAATTTCATCATTGTTCAGGCAGCACCTGGTGGCCCCGTGGAGCAGGCAATCGCCCAACTGGAAGGACTTGATGTTGGTGCCACTGCACGCATCAGCGGAGCGCAAACCGACCTAACGAGCCAGGGACCAAGCAACACCAATAGCGAAGGAAATTATCGCGGCGCACGCGGACTTGATCCAACCCTGGTGAAAGAAATTGAAGCCCTGTACGGCTTCGACAAACCAGCGCACGAACGCTTTTGGGAGATGCTCAAAAATTATGCCCGGTTTGATTTCGGTAACAGCCTGTTCAATGATAAATCCGTGGTGGATTTGATTATCGAAAAGATCCCGGTATCCATTACGCTGGGGCTGTGGACCACGCTAATCACCTATATGATTTCAATTCCATTGGGCATCCGTAAGGCTGTCAGAGACGGCACCCCGTTTGATATCTGGACCAGCTCGGCAATTATTGTCGGCTACGCTATCCCCAACTTCCTGTTTGCCATCCTGTTAATCGTGGTCTTTGCCGGTGGCACTTGGCTGGATTGGTTCCCATTGCGTGGCCTGACATCGCCCGATTTTGACCAACTCTCACTCTGGGGCAAGGTAGTGGATTACTTCTGGCATATTACGCTGCCGGTACTGGCCTCCGTCATCGGCAGTTTCGCAGCGCTCACCATGCTGACGAAAAATTCGTTCCTTGATGAGATTAACAAGCAATACGTGCTTACCGCCCGCGCCAAGGGTTTATCCGAAAACCAGGTACTCTATGGCCATGTATTCCGCAACGCCATGCTTATTATCATTGCCGGCATGCCCGCAGCCCTGATCTCGATTTTTTTCACCGGCTCTATGCTGATTGAAGTCATCTTCTCCCTGGACGGAATCGGGCTACTGGGTTACGAGGCAGTGATTAACCGCGACTACCCGGTAATCTTTGGCACCCTGTACATCTTTACCCTGATCGGCTTATTGCTGAAACTGATCAGTGACATTACCTATGTTCTGGTCGATCCCAGGATCGACTTTGAAAGCCGGGAGCATTGAGCATGGCAATGTCTCTCAGCCCGCTGAATCAACGCCGTGTCGCCAACTTCCGTCATAACCGTCGCGGATACTGGTCACTATGGATATTCCTTGCCTTGTTCCTGCTCTCACTGTTTGCCGAATTGCTGGCCAATGACCGGCCGCTGATGGTGAAATTTGCAAACAATTTCTACTTCCCAGTGGTGACGGATTACACCGAACTTACTTTTGGCGGAGACTTTGAAAGCCCTGCCGATTATAAAGCCCCCTATATCCAGGAGCTGATTGAAGACCGAGGCCAGGGCTGGATCCTGTGGCCGCCAATTCCATTCAGCTACAGCACCATTAATTATGACCTGCCGGTACCGGCACCGTCTCCACCCAGCAGCGAAAATCTGCTAGGAACTGATGACCAGGGCCGTGATGTCATGGCTCGGGTGATCTATGGTTTTCGCATATCGGTGTTGTTTGCCGTGGTACTGACACTGGCCAGCTCAGTGATTGGCATTGTCGCCGGTGCCGTACAGGGCTATTACGGTGGCAAGGTCGACTTACTGTTTCAACGCTTTATCGAAATATGGTCAGGCTTGCCGGTACTGTTCCTACTGATTATTCTCGCCAGCGTAGTAGAGCCAAACTTCTGGTGGCTACTGGGCATTATGCTGCTGTTTTCCTGGATGAATCTGGTAGATGTAGTACGTGCTGAGTTCCTGCGTGGCCGCAACCTTGAGTATGTGCGGGCAGCTCGGGCACTGGGTTTAGGTAACCGCAATATCATGTTCAGGCATATCCTGCCAAATGCCATGGTTGCCACCCTGACTTTTATGCCGTTTATCTTTAATGGCTCTCTGGTAACCCTAACCGCACTGGATTTCCTGGGCTTCGGCCTGCCCCCGGGGTCGCCCTCACTAGGTGAACTGGTGGCCCAGGGCAAAGCCAACCTGCATGCCCCGTGGTTAGGTATCTCGGCTTTTGTTGTTTTATCCCTGATGCTCAGTCTGTTGATCTTTATCGGCGAAGCCGTGCGTGATGCATTTGACCCAAGGAAGGTGCAATGACCCAGCCTCTACTTCAGGTAACCGATCTGGCCGTTGAATTTATCCAGCGTGACCAGCCGCCTATTGAAGCGGTCAAACAGATCAGTTTTACCCTGAACAAGGGTGAAACACTGGCACTGGTTGGCGAATCAGGCTCTGGTAAATCCGTTACGGCCATGTCGATTCTGAAACTTCTCCCCTACCCCAAAGCCAGACATCCCAGAGGCGAAGTTATGTTCCAGGGACAATCATTGCTGCCTCTGGAAGAGCCGCAGATGCGCAAACTTCGGGGTAGCAAAATCAGTGTAATTTTTCAGGAGCCGATGACCTCCCTTAACCCATTACATACACTGGAAAAACAGGTCGGCGAGGTACTGTTTCTGCATCAGGGACTGAAAGCCAAAGCCGCCCGGGAACGTATTATCGAACTGTTGGATCTGGTGGGCATTACTGACCCGGTTAGCCGTTTAGGTAGCTACCCTCATGAGCTATCCGGCGGCCAGCGTCAACGCGTTATGATCGCCATGGCACTATCCAATGACCCTGAGCTGCTGATTGCTGACGAGCCCACCACCGCGCTGGATGTCACGATTCAAGAGCAGATACTCCAGTTGCTGCAGGATCTACAATCGAAGCTGGGCATGGCAATTCTACTCATTACCCATGATCTGAATATTGTGCGCCGTTATGCGCATCAGGTCTGCGTGATGTATCAGGGTGAGCAAGTAGAATCGGCAACCACCAAGCAACTGTTTGCTGCGCCACAGCACCCCTACACCCAGAAGTTGCTGGATGCAGAACCCACCGGACATGCACCGCCATTGCCTGAAAACGGCGCTCCGATTCTGCAAACTGAAGCCTTAAAAATCTGGTTCCCAATTAAAAAAGGCCTGTTACAACGCACTGTTGATCACGTCCGTGCTGTGAATAAAGCCGACCTCAATCTTCACAAGGGCGAGACTCTGGGTATCGTTGGCGAATCCGGCTCAGGTAAAACGACGCTGGCTTTGGCGATCCTCAAGCTGATTCGCAGTGAAGGTCGCATTATGCTGGATAACACTGACATCTCGGCCCTGAGCCAGCGCGAAGTAAAACCTCTGCGCAAACAGATACAGATTGTGTTTCAGGACCCCTATGGTAGCCTGAGCCCGCGCATGTCGATCGCTGAGATCATCGCCGAAGGCTTGGAAATACACTACCCCGCCCAGCAGCAAGACCATGACCGCATGATCTGCGATGTCCTATCGGAAGTCGGTATCGATCCAACGAGCCGTAACCGTTACCCCCATGAGTTCTCCGGCGGTCAACGCCAGCGCATCGCCATTGCCCGAGCCCTGGTACTGCAACCTGAACTGATCGTTCTGGATGAGCCCACCTCGGCCCTTGACCGTACTGTACAGAAACAGATCATTGAGCTGCTACGCCGCCTGCAACAAACCCATCAGTTGAGTTATCTATTTATCAGCCATGACCTGGCCGTGGTGAAAGCCCTAAGCCATCGGGTGCTGGTGATGCACCAGGGCGATGTTGTTGAGCAGGGTGACGTAAACCAGATATTCAATGCGCCACAACAGCCCTATACACAAAAGCTGCTAAGTGCTGCTTTCAGCCAGTAAATCGTAATACTGCACCCACTTTAGGCTGTGCGACAAATAGCCCTTATTCGTCATTCTTTAGAGCAAAACTGTCTAACTATGGTTTTATTTACGGTACAATGAAACCATAGTCTTACCCTGCCAAATATGATCCCAGAATTATCGGACTGCCTTCCTTCTAACACCTAACGGGTGGCCAGTCCCATAATTCTACGAGGTAATCACATGGACAATACACCACATCATATCGTTGTGGTCGGCGGCGGCGCAGGTGGCCTGGAACTAGCCACCCAACTGGGTCACCGTTACCGCAAAGATGATCAGATCACGATCACTCTGGTTGATAAAAGCCGCTTCCATATTTGGAAACCTCTGCTGCATGAAGTAGCAACAGGTTCTCTGGACACCAATATTGATGGTGTGGTGTACAACGCCCATGCGGCCAAACATCACTACGAATTTCAATTAGGCTGCTTTTGTGACCTAGATACCGATAACCAGACTATCACCCTGGCAGAAACCTTTGATGACAGTGGTGAGCCGGTATTGCCCGAGCGGAAATTGCCCTATGACACTTTGGTCATGGCCATTGGCAGTGTTAGCAATGACTTCAACACGCCCGGCGTACAGGAAAACTGCTATTTCCTTGATACCGCCAACGAAGCAGAACGTTTCCGCGAGGCCCTGTTTAATAACTTTATGCGGGTCAACCAGCAGGAAAACGGCGTATTGGATATTGCCATTGTTGGTGGTGGCGCAACTGGCGTAGAGCTGTCCGCTGAACTGTATAACGTTACAGACATGCTAAAGGCCTATGGCATGAAGCGCATGACCATGGCGCAATTACGCATCACACTGATTGAGGCAGGCCCACGCATCCTCCCGGCATTACCGGACAATATCTCCTGTTCTGCGGTAAAAGAGCTGGCAGAGCTTGGCGTCACGGTGCGTGCCAATACCATGATCAAATCTTCCTGCAAGGAAGGTTTTATTACCGCTGATGATGAGCTGATTCCGGCCAAAATGCAGATCTGGGCCGCCGGTGTTAAAGCCCCGACTTTTCTGGCAGACCTGTACAAATTCGAGCTGAACAGGGTCAACCAGATCATGGTGAAATCGAGCCTGCAAAGCACACTGCATGACAACATCTTTGTCATCGGCGACTGCTGTGCCTGCCTGCAGCCAGATGGAACCTGGGTGCCGCCACGGGCACAGTCTGCGCACCAAATGGCATCACTGGTACTCGACAATATCCGCCGTGGTTTTGAAAACAAACCGTTAAAAGAGTATCTGTACAAGGACCATGGCTCATTGGTCAACCTGAGCCGCTACAGTACTGTGGGCAGCCTGATGGGCAATTTAAGCCGCAACAGTATGTTTATTGAGGGACGAATTGCCCGTTTTGTCTACCTGTCACTGTATCGCATGCATCAGCTCGCCATTCATGGCTGGGCAAAAGCATTAATGGTGATTCTGGCTGAAAAAGTTGGCAAGGTCGTACGACCCAAGATGAAGCTGCACTAGTCGGCGTCAGTGGTGCAGCCAACCAGGCTGCACCGTCCTACTTTACTGATGACGACAGAATAAACTGCTCCAGTTTTTTATCGATACGAAAAATATGGCGCGTCAGCCACTCGGTTAAAAAATCAGATAACAGCTTGCACAGCTCTTCATTGTAAGTGTGATGTTCGCGCTGCATCTTCATCAATTCTTCGCGAAATTTATTATGCGCGGCGGTATGCTGATCACATTCCGGGTAACCCAACTGACGCATATACTCCTCTTCTAGAGAGAAGTGATGCTCTGCATAATCATACAACCGGTTGAATACACTGCTATCAACATGGGCGGCTTTAATATCATCAATCAAGCGAAATAGGCGCTGGTGTTGCTGATCCTGCCAAATCAGCTCACTGGTCTTACTCACTAGGCACTCCGAAATAGTTATATTGCCTCAGTGAACAGCATGACAGACAGACCTGACCATCGCATTGTCGCAGATCAAGTTTCAGCCCCATTAATGTGCTCGGTCAACTTAACCACCCAACCCGTAAGCAACATTATCAGCAACACGGCAGCAGCAAACAGGTACAACCCCGGATGTACCTGAATACTGGCAAAAGCGCCCAGCTTCACCATCACCACCAGCACTGCCACTACCATCACATCGAGCATTGCCCAGCGTCCGTACTCATGCATTAGCTGCAGCAAACGCATACGTCGTGCACTCCCCATGCGGCGATTGTTGACCAGCCAAAACAGCAGGCCCATTTTCATCAGGGGTATACACACACTGAACAGCAACAACAACAGGCCCAGCAAAGCATTACCCCGCTGCAACAGGCCAGTAATGCCAGAGATGACTGAAAAGGTATTTTCAAAAATGACCAGCTGCGTCATGGTCACCATGGGCAACCACAGACCAGCCAGTAACAATACTAAAGTCAGGCACAGCAGCAGGTTCAATACACCACGGTGCGAGGCATAGCGGTGCCAGCGGTACAAACTCACAATAAAGTGTCAGCCAATCAGGGTTAAAAGTGATAGTACTGACGGTTCAAATAAGCAGCCACATCGGACACTTCATCTGGAAACCAGCCAACATCAAGATTGCTATTACAGCGTTCCACCATCGCCACTAATGATGGCAGGCTTTTTATTAAACGATTCTCCCGCTGATACACCGCAGCAGAATGACAGGTTTCACAGTTGGCATCAGTATAAGCAATACCATTGATCGTGGCGGCGACTGCCACCGACTCATATAACGCTGCCCCGTTATCTGCATCCGCCGCCAGCGTAGGCATCGGTGCCATAACCACCAGTAAAGTGACGCCAGTGGACAATAGCTTGGTAAAGGGTTTCATCACGATCCTCCCGGCTAACTTGGTTAGCGCAGCACGGCAATATGTTGAGTAAACTCCTGCGGCGACATCACTCCGACGACTGTCAGTTCAGGCCGCAAGCTACCAGTACCATCATAGAAGATCAGTGCCGGTGGACCGATCACTTGATAGGCTTTGCTCAGAGCTTTAGCTTCAGCATCATTCGCCGTGACATCCACTTTGATCAGCTTATAAGCGGATAATGCCTGCTGTACTGTGGGATCAGAAAAGGTAAAAGTATCCAGTTCTACGCAGGCAACACACCAGTCAGCATAAAAATCCAACATCACCGGCTGGCCCGCCTGTTTGGCCGCCACCAGAGCCTGATCAAGTTCTGCCTGGGTATAAAGTTTTTGCATGGCAAGCTGAGAGGTACTCTGTGCCGATACACTGGCAATTCCCTGCAACGGGTATAACAGGTTTCGGCCGCCAGATAATGCTCCCAACATCAATGCCACACCGTATACAAAAATAACCAGCCCCACGCCCTTAGCAATATGCTGCAAGCTGTGATCATGTTTATCCAGCCGATGGAAAGAACCCATAAAGACTGAGGTCACAATCAACACAATCGCCAGCAGCCACATGGTGACTGCCGTGGGCACGATCCGATCCAGCATCCAAATCGCCAGTACCAGCAGAGCAACACCAAACCCGGCTTTAACTTTTTCCATCCACAGTCCGGCATGGGGCAACAATTTTCCAGCAGATGCACCGATCAGTAATAAAGGCGCCCCCATTCCCATGCTCATGCTAAACAAGGCCGCTCCGCCTAAAACCGGATCAGCGGTTTGGCCAATGTAGATCAATGCCCCTGCCAGCGGCGCCGCCACACAAGGCCCGACAATCAATGCCGACAATAGCCCCATGACAAACACACCGGTTAGCGTACCACCCTGCTGACTACTGCTCAGGCGACTCAGACGGGTTTGCCAGGATGCCGGTAGTTGCAAATCATAGAAACCGAACATCGACAGCGACAGCAATACAAACACCAGGCTGAACAGACTGATAATCCAGGGGTTCTGAAATAATGCCTGGATATTCTCACCAAACATACCGGCAAAAATACCGGCCAGAGTGTAAGTCAGAGCAACAGCCAGCACATACACCAGAGACAGTACCAAGCCCCAGCGGCCGGTAATCTGTTTACCCTGGCCAATAATAATGCTCGACAAAATCGGGATCATCGGGAAGACACAAGGCGTGAAAGACAGTGCCAGGCCAGCAACAAAAAACGCCCCGAGGGTAAACAACAGGTTGCCATTACGCAGCATGTCGGCAAACTGATCCTGCTCGCTGACCGTTACCGGAACCGATGGCACCGGCGTTTGCGGTGTCAGGCTTTCAGGCGAGGCGGAGGCCACTGGCGCAGTCTCAACCGGGATTTGCGTGAGCACTATTTCCCGCGTTACCGGTGGATAGCAGATCCCGCCTTCCCAGCACCCCTGATAGGTCACCTGAATGACATCATCAGCGGGTGTGCCTGTGGTGCTTTGCAGCTGTAACTCGACTTGAGCGTGATTATGGTAGACCCAGACTTGACCAAACAGGGGGTCTTCTTTTAGTTCTGCAGGGGCATTAGTGCGAGAAACAATTTCGCTGTTCTGCAATCCGTTAAATTCCATGCGATCGCGATACAGGTAATACTCCTGCGGCATATCCCAATACAGCAGCAACTTATCGCCCTGCTGTTCATAATTGAGGGTATATGCCTTATCTACCGGCAGCGGCCCATCATTACCAAGACCACCATTATCGAACAAACCAGCCATCGCCGGTAAAGATAATGCCAGCAGAAAGATAACAAGGTAACGCTGCCAGCCCGCTTGAAAATAACGTTTATGCACAAAGATTCCTTATTGCCGGTCGGGATAGTTGATTGACCCGATACTATGGCGCAAGTTCGCCATCCTGTGGCGTAATCATAAAGCAGTTTCCCCGCTTCAGCACGCCGACAGGTGCGACGAGTTCCCTGAATATTGCTATGTAATTCCGCAAATACTCTACTTTTGATACGTGCTGGAGCTGACTCGGATCAGACAATGTAACCGTTTCACCTCAGATTAAGGATTGAGGCTTATAACCACGGCATGATTGTGGTACAAAAGGCGTCTCCCTGATACTAGGGACGTGTTAACAGCAGGATTGACAAGATAATGACCGATACGCGCATTGAAGACCTGAATATAGAATCCACCACTGTCCTGATGTCACCGGACACCCTGAAAGCAGAATTGCCTCTTAGCGAAGCAGCAGCTTCGGCTGTCATGAATGGCCGAGATGTCGTACGTGACATTCTGGATCGTAAAGATCCACGCCTGCTCGTTGTGGTGGGTCCATGCTCTATCCATGACACAGAAGCAGCCATCGCCTACGGCAAAAAGCTGGCGGCACTTCAGGAGCAAGTAAAAGATACTCTGTATCTGGTAATGCGTGTCTATTTTGAAAAGCCCCGCACCACCGTGGGCTGGAAAGGTCTGATTAACGATCCGCATCTGAATGACTCCTTCGAGATTGAAGAAGGGCTACATATTGCCCGCAAACTGCTGATCGACCTGTCCGAACTTGGCCTGCCACTGGCAACCGAAGCACTGGACCCGATCTCACCGCAGTACATTCAAGACCTGATAGCCTGGTCAGCCATTGGCGCCCGTACCACTGAGTCCCAGACCCACCGTGAAATGTCCTCCGGCCTATCCTGTGCTGTCGGTTTCAAAAACGGCACTGACGGCAGCCTGGATGTCGCTGTAAACGCGCTAAAATCGGTCAGCGCTCCACACCGTTTCCTGGGTATTAATGCAGAAGGCCAGGTCGCTATCGTACACACTCGTGGCAATAGCTATGGTCACGTTGTCCTGCGTGGTGGTGGCGGCAAGCCTAACTACGATTCGGTCAATGTCGCACTGTGTGAGCAAGCTTTGGACAAAGCAGGTCTTGCTCCGAATATCATGGTGGACTGCAGCCACGCTAACTCAAACAAAGATCCAGGCCTGCAGCCACTGGTTGCTGATAATGTGGCCAACCAAATTCTGGAAGGTAACAAGTCTATTGTTGGCCTGATGATTGAAAGTAACCTTGGCTGGGGCAACCAGTCGATCCCAGATAACCTGTCAGATCTCCAGTATGGCGTATCCGTCACCGATGCCTGCATCGATTGGGCAGCAACCGAACAATGCCTGACCGAAATGGATCAGAAGCTGAAACCGGTGCTAGCGAAACGCTAAGCCAACCGCTTACGCGAAAAAGGCAGCTACGGCTGCCTTTTTTAATCCCGGCCAGTTTCTGCGGAACAAAAAAAGGGCAGTCATTTGACTGCCCTTTTTCACTGGCGATTTATCTACTCTTTACCGGCGGCCTTCGGCTGCTCGGCATTTTCGTAGATCAGAATCGGTTCGTTATCACCGTTGACCACACCTTCATCAACCACAACCTTACTGACATTGGTCATCGATGGCAGCTCGTACATGATGTCCAGCAAAGTAGCTTCCATAATGGAACGCAGGCCACGGGCACCCGTTTTGCGCTCCAGCGCATGCTTGGCAACCGCACGTAGTGCTTCATCACGAAAGTTAACTTCTACGCCTTCCATATCAAACAGTGCTTCATACTGCTTAGTCAGACTGTTTTTCGGTTCGGTCAGAATAGTAACCAGCGCGTCTTCATCCAGCTCAGACAGCGTCGCGATCATCGGCAGACGACCAACAAACTCCGGAATCAGGCCATACTTGACCAAGTCCTCAGCTTCCAGGTCCTGCAAGATGTCAGAAATGTTTTTCTGTTCATCCTTACTTTTCACTACCGCGCTAAAACCGATAGAGCTCTTCTCATTACGGTCACGGATGATCTGCTCAAGGCCAGCAAACGCACCACCACAGATAAACAGAATATTGCTAGTGTCTACCTGCAGGAACTCCTGCTGAGGGTGCTTGCGGCCACCCTGCGGCGGTACAGAAGCCACGGTCCCTTCAATCAGTTTCAGCAATGCTTGCTGAACACCTTCGCCAGATACGTCACGGGTAATCGACGGGTTGTCCGACTTACGGGAGATCTTGTCGATCTCATCAATGTAGACAATGCCCAGCTGCGCTTTCTCTACATCGTAGTCGCACTTCTGTAGTAACTTCTGAATGATGTTTTCTACATCTTCACCCACATAGCCGGCTTCGGTAAGGGTGGTAGCATCCGCAATAGTAAACGGTACATTCAGCAATCTGGCTAGGGTCTGCGCCAATAGGGTTTTACCACTACCGGTTGGGCCAATCAGCAGAATATTACTTTTACCCAGCTCTACTTCAGTTTTACTGCCTTCCTGAAAACGTAAACGCTTGTAGTGATTGTATACCGCTACCGCCAGAACTTTCTTCGCGCGATCCTGACCGATAACATATTCTTCCAGTGCTGCACTCAGCTCGGACGGGGTTGGCAGCTTCGCGCCCTGCTCTTTGGGTTCAGCGTCCTGAATCTCTTCACGAATAATGTCGTTACATAGATCGACACATTCGTCACAAATAAATACAGAAGGTCCGGCAATCAGTTTACGAACTTCATCCTGACTCTTGCCGCAGAAGGAACAGTACAGCAGTTTGCCACTGTCACCTTTACCTTTGATTTCGTCGGTCATTCGACCCCCTTACACTTATGGCCGGTCACATACATGTGCTTTTTGCAGCACTGTGAATACCCAGCCACGACAGATTTCTTACATTTGGCATCTACAGAGTATAGCTGTTTGCGCTGTACGATGTTTGCGAACGTATTAATCTACGTTGCGCTTATCCAATACTTCGTCTATCAAACCATACTCTTTCGCAGCATATGGATCCATGAAGTTATCACGGTCAGTATCACGTGAAATAGTTTCCAGATCCTGGCCTGTATGCTCAGACAGCAATGTATTCAGTTTATTACGAATGCTGAGAATTTCCTTGGTATGAATCTCAATATCGGTAGCTTGTCCCTGATAACCACCCAGTGGCTGATGAATCATGACGCGGGAGTTAGGCAGAGCAAAACGTTTACCCTTGGCACCACCGGCCAATAGAAATGCCCCCATACTTGCCGCTTGTCCGAGGCACATGGTAGAAACATCAGGTTTGATAAACTGCATGG
The DNA here is from genome assembly GCF_048548695.2 of Pontibacter sp. JAM-7. Lineage (NCBI taxonomy): Bacteria > Pseudomonadati > Bacteroidota > Cytophagia > Cytophagales > Hymenobacteraceae > Pontibacter > Pontibacter sp. JAM-7. Next base: position 48,380 of record NZ_JBLYIF020000005.1, on the reverse strand, counting down.
TGTCATAGATTGACAGGCCTGCTGTGACAGAACCACCCGGGGAATTGATGTACAGATGAATATCCTTGTCCGGGTTTTCCGCTTCCAGGAACAGGAGCTGCGCAACGACCAGATTAGCCATATGGTCTTCGACAGGGCCAATCAAAAAGATAACTCGTTCTTTAAGCAGACGGGAATAAATATCATATGCTCGTTCACCACGGGCACTCTGCTCCACGACCATTGGCACCAGGCTGGAGAGAGGACTCAGATCCGTCATTCGACGCTCCTTATTCGGTATTCTTATTTAGGCTTGATAATACTACGTTGCAACCTATGCACAAACCCCAGTTGTTATGGATGGGATTGATTAAGGCATTTTTCAACCGTCTGAAAATAAAAACGACAGTCAGATGACTGACTGCCGTTGTTGTATTACCCCAGAACTGAGCGAAATTATTCGGCCGCTTCAGTCTCTTCTTGGGCCGGTGCCGCTGGCTGCTCTGGCTTGATAGCGTCTTCGTAGCTCACAGTCACATCAGTAACCTGTGCCTGCCCCAGCAGCAAATCAACCACCTGATCTTCCAGTACCAGACCCTTGATCTGGTTCAGCATCTGTTCGTTGCTCATGTACCAGTCGATCACCTGCTGAGGATCCTGATAGGTCTCAGCCATCTCTTCCAGCGTTTCACGCACACGGCTGTCTTCAGCTTCCAGGCTGTTCGCCTTGATCACTTCCTGTAACAGCAGACCGATACTTACACGGCGCTCTGCCTGGGCAGTGAACAGCTCTTTCGGCAGACTGTTTGGATCCATCTGGCTGTCTTTACCACCAAACTGCTCAACTGCCTGACGGCGCTGAACATCGATTTCACCATCAATCAGGGATGCCGGTACGTCAATGCTATTCGCTTCGATCAGTTTGGAGAATACCTGATCTTTCAACTTCATTTTCAGCGCCTGTTTCAGCTCGCGTTCCATGTTATTGCGTACTTCAGCGCGGAACGCTTCTTCAGTCAGCTCGTCCAAGCCAAACTTACCAAAGAACTCATCATTCAGTTCAGGCAACTGCTGTTCAGAAACAGATTTAACGACAATTTTGAACGTCGCAGGTTTGCCCTGCAGTTGTTCAGACTGATACTGCTCAGGGAAAGTGACATTGATCTCAGTCTCAGTTCCAGCAGTTACACCTTCCAGTGCATCTTCAAAACCGGGGATCATCTGACCGGAACCCAGCACCAGATCGAAGTCTTCTGCCTTACCGCCTTCAAACGCTTCGCCATCGACAAAACCTTCAAAGTCCATCTTCACACGGTCACCAGAAGCAGCAGCACGCTCTACTTCAGCCCAGGAAGCCTGCTGCTTACGCAGGGTATCGATCATCTTGTCCAGATCAGCATCAACGATTTCAGCAGTTTTCTTTTCAATGCTTACCGCAGAGAAATCAGACAGCGCGATTTCTGGGTACACTTCGAAAGTTGCGGTGTATTCAAAATCTTCACCTTCCACTTCTTTTTTCACGTCAATGGAAGGACCGCCAGCCGGGTTCAGCTTTTCCTGCTGTACAGCGGCGTAGAAAGTCTCCTGCACCACCTGGCCCAGCACTTCTTCCCGGATGCCTTTACCATAGCGCTGCTTGACAACTTTCACCGGCACTTTGCCAGGACGGAAACCATCAAGTCGAACAGTACGCGCAGTTTGCTGGATGCGTTTGTTAACATCCTGATCGATGCGTTCTGCAGGAACAGATACCGTCATCAGGCGTTCCAGGCCGGAAGTCGTTTCAACGGAAACTTGCATGTAATGCCTCACAAATCTTGTTTTCTATAATCTTAAACAGACCGGCAATGCTTGATGGGTTGCGAGATCTGCACAGTAGACCGAAAAAACGGTCGCAAAATGAAAGCGCAAAATTTTCCGGTAAGCCAGTAGATTAGTCAAGGAAGAAAACACAATTTCACCGGAAGGATGAAAAATCTGCAGGTTTACTAAGGAGAAGGAGGAAGAGTATGGGGTGGACAATGGGGCTCGAACCCACGACCGCCGGAATCACAATCCGGAGCTCTACCAACTGAGCTATGCCCACCATAATCTCTTGCCAGACAGTTGGCGCGCCCACCAGGGTTCGAACCTGGAACCTACGCCTTAGAAGGGCGTTGCTCTATCCAATTGAGCTATGGGCGCCCGACATACTGTCTGGTCTCGATAGAATAACAGACAGGATAAACGCATGTGCGTTTCCTGCAAGTACCTCATATCAAGGAGGTGCGCATGATATACAGGAGTATTGGGAGGGTCAATACCTTTTTATTGAAGAAAATAAACAGCTTAATCGCCGTCTTTTCGACCATCCAGACTGATCTGCAACCGCATCCTACTTGGCCGTTTTAAGCAAGCATGAGAGAATTCGCAGCAATTCAAATTAAAAAGGATCGCAGCCCACTATGAGCGCAACAATTATCGACGGCAAACAGATCGCCGCAGATGTCCGGCGTCAGGTGGCAGAGGGTGTAAAAGCACGTGTTAACGCGGGTAAATCCGCCCCCTGCCTCGCCGTTATCCTGGTTGGACAAGATCCGGCGTCTCAGGTGTATGTTCGTCACAAGAAGAACGCCTGTGAAGAAGTCGGTTTTGAGTCACGTGCCTATGATCTACCTGCCGAAACCTCCCAGGATGCCCTGCTTTCTCTGGTGGATGAACTGAATATGGACGACGGCGTCAACGGCATCCTGCTACAACTACCACTGCCAGAAGCACTCAACAGTGATGAGATTCTGGAGCGAATCCGCCCGGAGAAAGATGTCGATGGCTTTCACCCATTCAATCTTGGCCGACTGGCGCAACGTATGCCAGTGCTTCGCCCCTGCACACCCAAGGGCGTTATGACCCTGCTACAAAGCACCAATCAGCGCCTGCAAGGCATGGAAGCTGTGGTGGTGGGTGCTTCGAATATTGTCGGCCGACCAATGTCACTGGAACTGCTCTTGGCCGGATGCACTGTCACCACCACCCACCGCTTTACCAAGGACCTGGCTGGACATGTCGCGCGGGCAGATATTGTTGTGGTGGGCGTCGGTATTCCCGGACTGGTGAAAGGCGAGTGGATCAAACCCGGTGCTATCGTAATTGATGTTGGCATCAACCGGCTTGAGGATGGACGGTTGGTCGGTGATGTCGAATACTCACCTGCAGCAGAGCGTGCTGGCTGGATAACTCCGGTGCCGGGCGGTGTTGGCCCAATGACGGTGGCTACCCTCATGGAAAACACCCTGGAAGCCGCCGAAATGCAGAGCGTTTAGGCCCGGCAAAGAGATAAAAAAGGAGCCACTGGCTCCTTTTTTTTATTTTTCAGCATAGGTTCCAACGCACAGAAACCAGGGGTTATTGGGTTAGGGTATACACCAGTATCTCCACCACCTGCTCCGGAGTGGTAGCCCAGGCCTGCGCCTGCGCATCCACCTCTTTCAGAGGATGGATCAGCGCTTCGTCATGCAAAGTAATGTATGGCTTGCCCAGCGCCGCACAATAACCGGCATCAAAAGCTGCGTTCCACTGTTTGTATTTATCCCCAAAACGAATAACTGCCACATGGCAGCTTGCAATCTGGTTCTTGATACGTATTGCATTCACTTTGGCTGACTTGTGATCACGCCAGAACTGCTGTTCCTCAGCCCCCAATAGATCACCGGCAGCATCGCTGGCATCATGGTCTGTCACCGCTGAAGTGAAGCTGATATTCAGGTCATGCTGTTGGCAACCCTGAATAATTTTTTCACGCCAGTCGGTATGAATCTCACCGGAAAGATAAACATTCCACTGCATAAGTCATCACCTTAAAACACTTGATTTGCAAAAAACGCACACTCTACCAGTTCCGCCAGTACCTGCGAAATGTGCCGGCACCATTACCGACTGAAAAAAGCCAGCAGGGCCTCATACACAGCTTGCGGCTGTTCTTCCGGTAGAAAATGCCCGCAGTCCAGCGCCCTGCCCTCCACCTGGTTGGCATAATCCGACCAGACAGCCAGCGCATCATAGCTGCGCTGAATAAAGCCCTTGGCGCCCCATAACACCAACAGCGGACACGTTATCCGCTGACTGCGGCTAGCGGCATCGTGCTGCATATCAATGCCAGCCGCCGCTCGGTAGTCTTCACATGACGCATGTATCGCACCAGACTGACTGAAACAACGCACATATTCTGCCACAGCCGCAGCCGCAGCCGCAGCCGAAAATTCTGCACTGGGAGCAGCCCAACGCCTGAGTCTTTCGGTCAGATAATATGCCGGATCGGCAGCAATCATTTTTTCCGGTAGGCCATCGGGTTGAATCAGAAAAAACCAATGGTAATAGCCCGTAGCAAATGCCTGATCAGTATGAGTGAACATATGGTAGGTCGGCGCAATATCCATTACACAGGCTTTTATCACCCGATTGGGATAATCCAGTGCCAGACGGTGAGTCACCCGTGCGCCGCGATCATGCCCGGCAACAAAAAAACGCTGATAACCCAGCGCCTGCATCACCGCCACCATATCCTCGGCCATCACGCGTTTGGCGTAGTTAGCGTGACCAGGTAAACCAACGGGTTTACAGCTATCTCCGTAGCCACGTAAATCAGGACAGATCACATGAAAATGTGGTGCCAATAAAGGAGCCACCAGGTGCCACATGACATGGGTGTGTGGGTAGCCATGCAATAACAGTAGTGGCGGCCCTTCACCACCCTGCAGCAGGTTAATCTCGACATCACTGCAGGCAATGCGGGTGTTGCGGAAGTTGTCAGGAAATAACATGGCTAATCACTCAACACTTATGCATACAGCTAAGCGTAGAAGAATGTATAGCGGCTGGATGCGTCTTGCCCTACCCAGTAGCCTGACTTCCTCGTCGTCTGAATACGGCAATAGATGATTGACGGCGGATGAGGTTTGCTGTTGCTGAGACACAACAGAGCCGGCAGAACGCCGGCTCAATCGAGTATGGCCCTACAGCCAAATCAGGGCATTTCGACGTTATGGTAGACCTGCTGCACATCGTCCAGGTCGTTGAGAATATCCAAAAACTTCTCGAACAGTTCAACATCGTCACCGGTCACGGTGGTGTAGGTCTGCGGGACAAATTGAATCTCATCCACGTCAAACTCAATCTCGCCGCATAGGTCCAGCAACGCCTGCTTAGCTTTGAAATAATCGGTATTGGGAGCGAAGACAGTTAACTTACCCGCTTCGTTCTCAATATCGCTCACATCAACATCAGCCTCCATCAGGGTTTCAAGCACTGCATCTTCATCATCGTAATCAAATACGAAGATCGCGCAGTGATCAAACATATGCGCAACACTGCCCTGGTTACCAATTTTACATTTGGTTTTAGTAAAGGCGATACGCACATCACCAAAAGTCCGGTTTGGGTTGTCAGTCAGACATTCGATGATCGCCATACTGCCACCCGGGCCATAACCCTCGTAGCGCGCAGGGGAATAATCTTCGCCGCCACCACCTTTGGCTTTATCCAGGGCTTTATCAATAACATGTGCCGGAACCTGATCCTTTTTCGCTCGATCAATCAGGCTACGCAACGTCAGGTTACCAGTGGGGTCGGTACCACCTGATTTAGCGGTCACATAGATCTCACGGCCATAGCGGCTGTAGATCTTGGCCTTCATATCGGAGGTTTTGGCCATCGACTCTTTACGGTTCTGGTACGCTCTGCCCATGCGGCGAATACTCCCCTATAAACAGGTAAAAATTCGGAAAAGGCGATTCTACTGGCTAGAACCCGTTTCGAACAGCACCAAAAAGCACTCCGTCACTTAATCCGAGCCGGGAAGGCCGCATCTGACTGTCCGTCTCAGGAGTCTACATGCAGATCCGACGTCCGGTGTCTTGACCGATTGCTTCGTCTAATCGCCCTATTCAGCAGTACAACAGACAACTCTAAACCGAGTAAAACCAAGACACCGGCCAGCACACCAACGACCAATGCAGACCTGTCTAGCAACACAACAAAAGCATATTGCTGCCAGGTATCCACTCTAACTTCCGGCACCGGGGTGAACAGTACCTGCGTGTAGGCACTGAGCAATGACCGGTTAAACGTCTCCTGTGCATTTAGCAGAACCTGGTTTCTACTAAATAGTTCATCGATATGATTGGCACCAGAAACAATGGCCGGATCGGCGGTGTTTTTATAATGCACAATCAATTGTGCGATATCGCCACCGAAGTATGTGTCAGCGTCTTGCTGAAACGCCGCCACACTTCTCGACGACTCAGCTAAGCGGGAGTTGAGGTGTTTACCATACTGATCAACAAAACCCGGCACCTGCACGCCAGCAAGAACACCTGCAACAAACACAATGAGTTTTAGGTATTCAAATACTTTTCGCATAAGCCCTCTCGGTGCAGATGGGTGCCCTGCTGCAGCACAAGCAAGAAGTGTATTTGGGCTGAGAAATACCCCCGGAACAACACCAGGACGGGAGGTTATGGCGTAGCCAAACACCCCAACCTACGCACTGATCAGGTTACATCACCCAATTGTTCCTGAGCCTTGGTGTAACCCAGCTCGATCATCTCAGCTGCACAATCAAAATCCAGAGTACCACAGGCGTTGCGGGCAATTTCTATCAGATGATCTGCCGGATACGCCGCCAACTTCTGTCGGGCAATCGTACTTTGCATCGCATCGAATGCCTGGTTAGCTATATCATAAGCAGCCCATTCCGGGCCGGTATCACCCTGTTTAGGCGTAGTAATGTTATCGACAAAATCACTGACTTTCGCAACGATTGATCGTCCACTCTCGCCTTTTGCTTCACTATCCGGAACATCATCATGGCTCGCGCTGACTTTACCGCCAAGATTAACCGCAATGGTCAGATCGGTATTATCGTTAAAGGTAGGTGCAATGGGCACAGGATTTAACACCCCCCCATCAATCAAGTCGCTCCCCCTATATCGAACTGGGGTAAAAAACAGTGGTAGGGATATAGACGCCCTGATGGCATCAAAAAGCTGACCGGAGTTGATCCATACCTCTTTTTCAATCGCAATATCAGAGGCAACCGCTGTGTACCTGATCGGCAATTGTTCAATGGCAACATCACCAACAATATCGGTCAGGCGGTTAAACAGCTTGTCACCCTTAACTAGGCCACTCATCTTCCATGACAAGTCCAGCAACCTGACAATTTCTACCTTAGTTATGGCTCTGACCCAGGTTTCAAAATCATCAAGTTTCCCAGCTGCATAAACCCCACCGACCAGCGCCCCCATAGAGCAGCCCGAAATAGACTCGATTTTGAAATCATGCTCTTCAAGCCAACGAATCACACCGATATGAGCTAACCCCCGGGCACCGCCGCTGCCCAAAACCAGAGAAACCGTTTGCTTAGTATTGTGCGGCATAATGTTGTGCTACCTATTGTGTGGTCATTAACTTATCGCCGAAAGGCCAACCAATATCGAACGTAACCAAGTGTAAAGTTAACACTATCGCGCCACGTTTTTAATCAACACACCCTGTATATCACGCAACGACCTTTGCTAGCCGTAACACCGGTTTATGCCATAAAACGGCTAAGCATAAGGTTCTGAGGGATGTAACACTAAGCTTGCTGATCCAGGCTAAGCACTTGAGGTGGCTGCAGATGAATACTCAGCAAGCAAACTTAACGCTTGCCGTCGCCACCGGCTTTTAGCAGCAGGTAATCCAGCCAGCGCCCCGGTAAAAAACGTTTTAATACGGCAAATAATTTGGTGGGCACTGTCACCCGATAACGCAATCGGGCACGTTTACTTTGCAAAGCATGTAGCAATGCCGACTGTACCGCTTCGGGGCCCAGGGTAAACGGTGCCGCCGGCCCCGAGGTTTCTAACCGGGCAATCATGGCCCGATACTGTGTCTGATGAGCACTGTTATCTACTGTAATCCAATGCTGAAATTGCACAAAGGCATTCTGACGAAACTCTGACAGGATCGGCCCGGGTTCAATCAAGCTGACCTGAATATTGTCATGCATCAACTCCAGTCGCAGCGTATCGGCAAAACCTTCCAGAGCAAACTTGCTGGCATTGTAGGCACCACGATACTGCATCGCGGCAAAACCCAGGATTGAACTGTTATAGATAATTCGGCCATAGCCTTGCTGCCGCATCACCGGCACCACAAGGTTTGTCAGTTCCTGTGTACCAAAGACATTGGTTTCAAACTGCTGACGCATTGCATCACGACTCAGATCCTCCACCGCACCCGGCAGGCCAAAGGCGCCATTATTAAATAAGGCATCCAATCTGCCACCGGTCAATGTCAGGGTGTGTTCTACCGCTGCGGCAATCGACACACTGTCTGCCAGATCCAAATGAATAGCGGTTAGCCCTTCAGCCTGTAGCCGTGCGACATCCGCTAGCTGACGCGCGGAAGCGATTACCTGATAGCCGACCTTATGCAGAGCATGGGCGCAATAATAACCGATACCGGTTGAGCATCCGGTAATAAGAATGGTACTGGGAGGTAACAGACGGGTCTTCATGGCTTAGAATCATAACAGGCAGTGCCGAAAAACACTGCCTGTAATACAGCTTAGGGAACCTGCGAACAAACCCAAGACTTTCTCTGCGGGCGATAACGAAAGGCAGTGCAGTGGAATGACACGTCCTTTCCAAGCTGTCTGACAAAGCAGAAGGTGTTTTAGAGCCAGCCCCATGGCGCTTTCAGAGGCGCTTTGACTTACTCGTAGGTTCCTTAGGTGTCCGAGGTCATTCTCTTCAGGGTCCGATCGCCCTGAACGAAATGGTGGTAAAGTGCCGCACCCGCATGACCCAGAATCAGTATCCAAAGCAGCAATTCACCCAGAATCGCCTTGTGGATCAGGTCAAAGGGTTTCTCAAACTCTTTAAACGTCATGGTTGGGGCGAACTGTTCAGCAAACAGTGCCGTATCCTTGAAGCTTGGAATCTCAAACATGAAGAAGAAATCAACAGGCGCGCCAGTGCCCAGGTAGCCGGTGATGGGCATGACAATCATCATAAGATAGAGCACACCATGGCCTGCTTTTGCAGCCATTTTCTGTAACGGAGTGCCTTCAGGCTTAGGTGACTGGTTACTTAGCTTCCAGATAATCCGCAGCAGCACAATCACGGCAATGGTGACACCAATCGACAGATGCAGCTGGATAGCCGTAATGTTTTCTGGTGTTTTAGGTTCGGTGAACCACTCACGATAATACACACTGACATATGACCCTAAAAACAACAGTGCCGTTGACCAGTGCAGCCACTTAGCGATGCTGCCATAGCTCTCGGGCGAATTGCGCAAACTCATAAAGACTCCTTTCAATACATGGGCTGATTGCCATCTAACCACAGCCTGCAAAATTTCCTGAGTACTTTAATGAGGGTAAACGCTGTGTTGCTTTTTTGATATCAATTGCTCCCCGCTGCCTGGCACTTGCAGCCTAGAAGGTATCGTTTTCTGCATGCACAGTGATCTGCACTTCTCCCGTCACCGTGGTCGAGATATGAAACACAATGGGACGACAACACACCTGACAATCTTCAATATACTCCTGACTGTCTGCCAGCACTTCGATCAGCACAGTGATCAACTCACCACAATAGGGACAACCAATCTCCACCTCATTGAGTTCCTGCATCATTACATCCCTTCCAACCAGATTACTTAAACAACCAGCGCTGAATAAGTCGGGTGTAACGTGGCATCACCAGATACACCATGAGAAATACCACCACCCCAGTGACCAGCAACATATCCATGAGGTGATTTTGCGGCACACCCAGGCTGCGCAGTAAAGGTATCAACAACAGGGGCACGGTCAACACCATGGGATAGATTGCTGACCAAGTCACCAAAAACTGTTTCCAGCGAATGGGAATTTTCGCCTTAGCACTCTTCGGTGCAAACCAAAAGTCCAGTCCACTGCTGATAAAGAAATCGTCCTCCGTCACGAGCAGTGGTCGTACCTTATCAATCAGTTGAGTCCGGGTATCCGATGCCATCCAGGCTTGCAGATTTTCCCGCGAATCAAAGCGAATAATGACAGTGTAGGTATGTGTGACACCAGTGACGGGGCGGATAATGTGCGCATCCAGATGACCCTGTGCAGCTCTGCATAGCGGCGCAACCTGCTGCAGCCAGGCATCATACTCGGCATGTTTATCTTCACGCACCCGGTGAGTGATCACTACCGTGGCACCGCTTTCCTCTATACCGGTGGCGTTGCTCTGATTCATGCGTGCTTGCCCTTTACTGTCGGTCTGGTTACTCAGCTTTCAGCCGTCCGTTACAGTAATGTATAGCATGGGTAGACCCGTTAGCGGCAATTACTCATGCAACACGTTGTTGCGCAATGGCTGTTGCCCACCCCTGAGATTAACCGCCACATAAACAAACAAAAAAAGCCGCCACCGTATGTTCTACAGTGGCGGCTTTTTTTGCATCGATAGGCTTAGACTTCGCGGTACCAGGTGGTGCCTTCACGGCTATCTTTCAGCACGACACCCTGCTCGGTCAGAGACTGGCGGATACGGTCGGCTTCAGCGTAGTCTTTATTCGCTTTGGCAGCAGCACGATCAGCAATCAAACCTTCGATCTGCTCAGGGCTAAGCTCGCCCTCTTTAGCTTCGCCCTGCAAGAAGGCTGCTGGGTCCTGTTGCAACAAGCCCAGAACCCCGCCCAACTGAGTCAATTTTAGTGCCAGCGTTGCTGCCTCGGGCGCCTTGTCGCGCTTGGCCCGGTTAAGCTCATTCACTAGATCAAATAATACCGCCACCGCTTTAGGCGTATTAAAGTCGTCATCCATAGCCGCATAAAAACGTTTATCGATATCATCTTCAGCTACGCTATCAGCCGCCTGCACACCTTCCAGCGCCTGATAAAAACGCTCCAGCATAGTCCGAGCTTCACGCAGACTGTCCTCGCTGTAATCGATATACGTGCGATAGTGCACCCGTGCCAGGAAGAACCGCACAACTTCTGCATCGTACTTGTCCAGCACATCACGGATGGTGAAAAAGTTACCCAGCGACTTGGACATTTTTTCCGAATTCACCCGTACCGGGCCAGCATGCATCCAGGTGTTGACGTACTTCACACCGTTAGCGGCTTCGGATTGAGCAATTTCATTTTCATGATGCGGGAAAGGCAGATCAGGACCACCACCATGAATATCAAAAGTGTCGCCCAAACAACATTTTGACATGGCAGAACACTCTATGTGCCAGCCAGGTCGACCCGGCCCCCAGGGCGAGTCCCAGCTGACTTCATCAGCCTTGGCGGCTTTCCATAGCACGAAGTCCAGTGGACTTTCTTTGGCTTCGTCCACCTCAACACGGGCTCCCGAGCGCAGTTCATCCACATTTTTGTTAGTCAGACGACCGTACTCAGCGAATTTTTCCACCCGGTAATAGACGTCACCATTACTCGCCGGATAGGCATAACCCTTGGTAATCAGCGTTTCCACCAGCGCAATAATATCCTGCATATGGCCGGTAGCGCGTGGTTCCTGATCTGGACGCAGCACATTTAATGCAGCTTCATCTTCATGCATCGCTGCAATCATGCGCTCCGTCAATTGCGCGGGTGATTCATCATTCTCTGCCGCACGGCGGATGATTTTGTCATCGACATCGGTAATGTTACGCACATAGTTCACATCCCAGCCGCGCACCCTCAGATAGCGGGTAATCACATCAAAGGCCACCATCACCCGTGCATGCCCGATATGACAAAAGTCATACACGGTGACACCACAGACGTACATTTTAATCTTGCCGTCTTGTAGCGGTTTGAAAGGAGCTTTGGTCTTAGTCAGGGTGTTATAAATCTGCAGCATAATAGGTCTGTAAACTGGCTCGCGAAAACAAAGGCGACATTATAGAGGAATTCCCCCTGACTGTCGGCAGTGAATCAGATACCACTATCAGGCAAGCGTGGCGTCATCAGCCCACGACTCACGCCTGACAACAGACTTTTTTCACAACTGAGCAATAACCGGCCATCCTCTAACCACTGCACCGCTTCCCATTGCGCGTAGACCTGCAGAACCAGCCGCTGCGCCTGTTGCCAGTCAGGCAGGCCAGTGACAGGAACCAGCCATAGAAACGAGTAGCCCAGTAAACGCTGCCTGGAATACCCCAGCAGTGCCAGTTGTCCTGTTACGGGGTCATAATCGGCCCCGGTAATCAGACCACCCACCGGATACTCGGCGGCCACCGTCACGGTTTGCTGAAGCCGGTGTTTATCCAGCCGGTACAATCGAGTCTGGCCGTCACCCCGGTTTTTGGTAAACAACCACAGCTCCTCGTCCACCACAGTGATCGCTTCACAATCAAAGTTATGCTGACGACTCTGCGGCGGCTGATAATCGGCCAGCTGAATATTCATTTCCGTGGCAGCTACCGTTGCCGCTACCCCAGCATGATCCAGTGCGTTCCAGGCCACTTTATAGATCTGAAATGCATTACGCTGCCCCAGGTTATTACCACAGTCGGCGATATACACCGAGTTGCTATCATGCGCCAGAGATTCCCAGTCAATATTCTTGGCACCCGCCACCTGAACGTGTTTCACCACCTCACCGGCAGCATTCAGCGCAAACATCTGCGGACTGTTACCACTATCATTCACCGTCCAGTGCAGCCCATTACGGCTTGCCAGGCCAGAGGTTTCCTGAACCGAATCCGGCCAGGGAAGTATTTCAATATCTCCCTGCAAGGCTGGTGTTGATGTCGTCACCTGCAGATTGCTACAACCCGCCAGAACCAGCAGCAAAAACACAAACAACACGCGACATCGACCAACATGCACATTATTCATCACTGGAAATCCCTTCTATTTACAACTTTTGACCCCGGAAATTCAGGCTTTAATACGGGGACTTTGTATGGATATTGAATAAAACACGACCTATCTCCGCCAAAGGTGAATAATTATCAACTCACAGCAGCAGGCATCAACAATACTGTAGGGAGGACAATACATTAACACCCCGTGGAGGCATCAATGGAAGTTACCCGTCCAGGCCAGAGTCTCCCTGCTTTGGCACAGCATGATCTAGCAAAAGATGCCGCGGCACAGAGTATTGCCGTGAGCAGTTTACTCTTTCAACGTAAGGTATCTCACGAATTCGACCTGTTTCAGCAAGTCTGTCAAAACACGCCCAACCATATCAGCCAGGCATTAGTACTGGTCTATAAAACCACGCTGGATGAATTAAACGAAATACTCAGACAAGAGCTGGATGAACGTCTGTTGGACAGTACCCTGGATGCTGGCTGGGAGCCAACTCCAGAGATGGTTGCTGAGCGTCTGGTTAATATGACGACGGAGCTTTACTCCCTTTATCTGGCGGCTCACCCCGAGCTAAACGAAGATGTTGTACTTGAGCGTTTTATGCATCAAGCCTGCGAAGGGGTCGTTCAGGGTGTCGCTGAAACCCGTGAAATCCTAGATGGCGTAAACAGTCTGGAAGATGAAATTGAGAACCAGATTGATCATACCTTTGATCTGATTATGGAGGCATTGGAACATTTCCGGGAAGGATTCAGTTTCGACACCATGGCGCCTGAAGACGCCTTATTCAATGACCTTGGCGATGCTGAGGAATTCGAAGGCACGCTATCGCTGGATGAGATAATGGCTGACTATTGAAACCGAGGTCACCCCACTTATCAAACAATAAAAAACGCCGCAGATGCGGCGTTTTCCAATTTTTTACCCGGTTTAGTGCAGATCATCATATTTGCGACGAATAGCCGCCAGCTTGGGCTGAATGTCCAGCGGAGCATAGTTCATTGCCTGGTCGAACAAATCCTTGTTAGCTTCTGACAAACGCTCCTCCTCTGTCATTGCCGACAGCTTTTCCATTGCTTCGAGGAATTTAGGATGGATTTTTTCATTCTGAGACATTGCTTGCCCTCCTCGGTTGTTACTGCCCTTCATATCAAACCACTGGCCTCACTGATCAGACAGCTTTTGCAGCAGAGGTTCATTCGCCAGGCTCAATACAACCACCTGTCTGCACCATCATAGCAATGCGAGACGTGAGTGCCAGTAAAAAATTTCACGCTAAAACTATTGTTGGCAAATCGCTTTCAGCATCACATACCGACATTACCCAACCACCAATAAAGCTTACTTAAAAGTAAGCTTTATTGGCTAAAAACTGGCTAAATCAAGATTTTTTTCTATATTTAGTTTACCTAAACGTAAATATTTCAAATGATGTCAGAGATCACTTACACCACCCGGGAACTTTGCAAAGAATTTGCCGTTACCAGTCGAAGTATCCGGTTCTACGAGGATCAGGGACTGCTATTTCCCGACCGGGATGGACAGCACCGTTTATTCAGTCGGCAGGACCGGGTGCGCCTGATTCTGATACTGCGGGGTAAACGGCTAGGCTTTTCTATCGCCGAGATACGCGAACTGTTATCGCTCTGGGATGACACCCCCACAGGTAGCCGAATACAACTGGAAGAAACCATTCATAAGATCTCAGACAAACGCCGCGTACTGGATCAGCAACTACGCGATATCGCTATTCTGCAACTGGAATTGGAGCAGGCTGAAACCCGTTGCCGGGAGGCACTGCTACCACGTTGATTCCTCACCGGAGTGCATCCGGCAACTTGGAGGGAGCAGCTATGACTTACACCGAGATGGATTTCGGCCTTGATGAAAGCCACCGTCTGCTACAGCAGCAGATACAGCATTTTGCGGCTCAAGAAGTCGCACCTCTCGCCACCGAAATTGATCGTAACAACCTTTTCCCACACCACCTTTGGCCGGCAATGGGCCAATTGGGACTGCTGGGTGTGACTGCTGAACCTGAGTATGGCGGGGCAGGCATGGGCTACCTGGCCCAAGTATTGATTATGGAAGAACTGAGCCGTGCCAGCGGTTCTGTTGCCCTGTCCTATGGCGCGCATGCCAACTTATGCGTCAACCAGCTGGTACGTAACGGTTCGGTCAACCAGAAACAGCAATACCTGCCGGACTTAATCCGTGGCCAAGCCATCGGCGCACTGGCCATGTCCGAGCCCAATGCAGGTTCTGATGTCATGTCCATGCAGTTAAAAGCGACACGAGATAACCATGGTTTCCGCCTTAATGGCCACAAAATGTGGATTACCAACGGGCCAGATGCCGACCTGCTGATTGTTTACGCCCGTAGCCTTGAGAACAACCAAACACCCGCCATTACCGCATTTCTAGTAGAAGGCAATAACCCAGGCCTGACCCGTATGCCCAAACTGGATAAGCTTGGTATGCGCGGCTCCAATACCTGCGAACTCTGCTTTGATGACTGCTTTATCCCGCCCCAAGCGGTACTAGGCGAACTCCACCAGGGCAGCGCCGTGCTAATGAGTGGTCTGGATTACGAACGGCTTGTGCTCGCCGCCGGGCCCGTGGGTTTAATGCAGGCGGCGCTTGATACTTGCCTGCCCTATTGCCGAGAACGGCACCAATTTGGTCGACCCATTGGTGACTTTGAGCTGGTGCAAGGCAAGTTAGCCGATATCTACAGCAGACTCAGCGCCGCCCGAGCCTATCTCTACACCCTGGCCAAAGCCGCTGATGCTGGCCAATTGCAGCGCAAAGATGCCGCCGGTGTGATTCTCTATTGCGCCGAACTGGCAACCCAGATTGCCCTGGAAGCAATTCAATTGCTGGGAGCGAACGGTTATATGAACGAATACCCCTGTGGCCGCTTATTACGTGACGCCAAACTGTATGAGATTGGTGCCGGCACCTCTGAAATCCGCCGCATGCTGATTGGTCGTGAACTGATGCAACAGCATTAGCAGGAGGTTTGGATGCAGATACTGAATACACCACTGGATTTTTCAGCCGCCAGTTTTCAAGATAACGCTGCCTGGCTACAGGGGCTAACGCAAGCCCTGCATGACACCCTGCAGCAGCTGGAAGCCGGTGGCGGTGATGCTTACCAGAAACGCCATTGCCAGCGAGGTCGATTATTGCCCCGAGACCGCATTCGTACCCTGCTGGATACAGACAGTCCTTTTATAGAACTTGCGCCCCTTTGCGCTTATCAGGTGTATGACGAACCCGTGGCCGCCGCCGGACTCATTGCCGGTATAGGGCTGATTCACGACGCCCCCTGCATGGTGATCGCCAACGATGCCACGGTAAAAGGTGGCAGCTACTACCCGTTAACCGTCAAAAAACATCTGCGCGCGCAGCACATTGCCCGCAGCAACCACCTTCCCTGCGTCTATCTGGTAGATTCCGGCGGCGCCAATCTGCCCCACCAGGCAGAGGTGTTTCCCGACCAACAGCATTTTGGCCGCATCTTTTATAATCAGGCCCGGATGTCCGCCGAAGGCATCCCCCAAATTGCTGTAGTAATGGGCCCCTGTACAGCAGGCGGAGCCTATATTCCCGCCATGGCTGACCAGACAATCATGGTGCGCAACCAGGGCACCATTTACCTGGGTGGACCGCCGCTGGTAAAAGCCGCCACCGGCGAAACCGTGAGTGCTGAACGACTGGGCGGCGCTGAACTTCACTGCCAGCATTCAGGTGTGGCAGACTATCTGGCCGAGGACGATATCAGTGCCCTGCAACAGGCCAGAGACTGCCTGCAACCGTTAATGACCGCTCTGCCCAGTTTGGTGGATGATGCTCCCCCTATGTTTCCCGCCCATGAACTCTATGGCCTGATGCCACGGGACCCAAAACAACCGATCAATATGCGGGCACTGATTGCCCGCTTAGTGGATCACTCTGAATTTGATGAATTCAAACGCCTTTTTGGCAGTAGCCTGATCACCGGCTTTGCCCGGATCTACGGCCAGTATGTAGGTATTGTCGCTAATAACGGCATCCTATTCAGTGAAAGCGCCCAGAAAGGCTGCCAGTTTGTCCAGCTCTGTTGTCAGCGGCATATACCACTACTGTTTCTACAGCACATCACCGGTTTTATGGTGGGTCGTAAATATGAGCAGGAGGGCATCGCCAAGCACGGTGCGAAAATGGTGACAGCCGTAGCCTGCGCCGAAGTGCCAAAACTAACCCTGATCGTCGGCGGCAGTTTTGGTGCTGGCAACTACGCCATGTGCGGCCGCGCCTATGATCCGGACTTTCTCTTTACCTGGCCATCAGCACGAGTAGCCGTCATGGGTGGCCAACAAGCCGCCGCTGTCATGGCTGAGGTACACAGCGAACACCTCAGGCAACAGGGTTTGTCATGGACTGCCGATGAGGCCGCAACCTACCGACAACAGATCGCAACCCGGTTCGATGAACAGAGTAATCCCTACTACGGCAGTGCCCGCCTCTGGGATGACGGCATAATAGATCCGGCTGACAGCCGGTTTATCCTTGGCCACTGCCTGCAGATCTGTAACCAAACACCCCGCCCGGACAGCCGCTTTGGCGTGTTCCGTATCTAGGAGCAGCGCATGAATCATTTGGTCGAATGCACCCAACACCACAACGGACTCGCCATCCTGCGTCTCAACCGTCCGGGCAAACGCAACGCCCTCACTGGCAGCATGATCCGGCAACTTCTGTGCTGGATAGAACAGTTGGCAACCGATCCAACCGTCAGGATCTTGCAACTGGAAGGATCTGGTGACTGGTTTTGCAGTGGCGTTGATCTAAAGTGGATGCTGAAGATGGCACAGGCTGACGCTGAACACAATCTGGCAGATGCCAAACACTTAGCCCTGTTACTGGATCGGCTCTGGCACTTTCCCCACCCAACTCTCTGCAAAGTACAGGGTGGCGCGATTGGTGGCGGCCTGGGTCTAGCCGCCTGTTGTGATCTACTACTGGCGACCCGCAATAGCCGTTTTAGCTGCAGCGAGGTACAACTGGGTCTAGTACCGGCAGTCATCAGTCCTTACCTGATCAGCAGCCTTGGCGCTCGCCGGGCATTGGTTAGCATGCTGACGGCTGAGACTCTCTCTGCCAACCAGGCATATGAGTCAGGGTTGGTCACCGAGCTATGTGACAGTAATGACGCTTTACAGCAACAGGCGGCACAACGAATCGAGCAATTACTGCTGGCTGAACCCAACGCGCTGGTATGCTGCAAACAACTCATGCATCAGTATCATCCGCTGCCTGACAACCTGACTGAAACCACAGCGGCACTGCTGGCGAATATACGCAACAGCCCGCCTGCGCGAGAAGGAGTCAGCGCATTTCTGGCAAAACGGCCGCCAAACTGGTGCAATACTGATTAATCCAGTGGAGACATTGATGCAAAACAACACCCTGGCCTCAGCGGTCAGGTTGGTGGAAGTGGGGCCAAGAGACGGCCTGCAAAACGAACCCAGCCTACAACTGAGTACTGAGCTAAAGATTGAGCTAATCCAGCGGCTGGCCGGTTGCGGCCTGAGTCATATCGAGTGCGGTAGCTTTGTTTCCCCTGCCAAGGTGCCCCAGATGGCCGATAGCCAGGCTGTATTTAATCAACTCATGCGTAAACCCGGCGTACGCTATGCCGCCCTGACACCCAATCTAACAGCGGTAGAACATGCTACTGCAGCTCAGGCCAGCGAAATTGCCGTATTCACTGCGGTATCAGATAGCTTTAACCTGCATAATATCCACTGCACTACCGCACAAAGCTTAGAGCGTTTTACCCCAGCCATCGCACTGGCAAAACAACATAACCTGCCTGTACGCGCGTATATCTCCACGGTAATGGGCTGCCCCTATGGTGGCGAAGTCACCCCGCAGCAGGTCGCAGACCTGGCGGCAAAACTGATAGCCATGGGCTGCTATGAGATCTCATTAGGCGACACCATTGGCGTAGGAACACCACGACAAACCGCCCTCATGCTGGACGCCGTCACCACACAGGTATCCGTTGACCAGTTAGCCGTTCACTTTCATGACACCTATGGTCAGGCGTTGGCCAACATCCTGGTCGCACTGGAGTATGGCATTGCCACGGTCGATACATCGATTGCCGGACTAGGCGGCTGCCCCTATGCGCCCGGCGCAAGCGGTAACGTGGCCACCGAAGATGTGCTGTATATGCTGCAGGGCATGGGTATCGAAACCGGCGTCTCACTTGAACAACTGGTGGCAACCAGCCATTGGATCTGCAACCGGCTGCACAAAGAGAACGGCTCCAGAGTCAGTCAGGCTCTGGAGCCGTTATCGGGGGTCAAACGCGGTGCTCAAAGGCAGTGATGTTGCACCACTGGCATTGATTTGAAATGTAACAGATGATCCAGATCTGACTGCCTGTAAAGTCGCTGTTCACGTGCTCTTCGCAGGTCATTGGCATCTGAAACTGTCGGATAGGCACGAATCTGCTCAATGTACTCCTGTGGCAACCCGGCGGCCTGAGCACCATAGAGCACATGAGTGAGATACCAATCAAACGGTTGCAGACTGCAATCAATTTGCAGTGCAACGTAGGTGCAGGCACGGCGCTTACGGCCGAACTGATCCCGAACTGTCACCGGCACAGTTTCGTAACCAACACCCGCATCCTCAATCGCATCTAAGCGATGTTTAAGGTGAGGAGCCAACTCGTACAGCACACCATACATGTAATCAGTATCATGACCAGTGTACAGGGCATTACCTTTGGCAGAACCGTCGGTGCCTTTCTTGTGAAAGCGCAGTTGGTATTGCTCCAGCACTGCCGAGCCCAGAAAATTCACTTCTGGCAGACGTGCCAGCAATCGCGGCAGGCTCATATTTGAGCCATAAGCAAAATACAGCATATCAGCCTCGCTAAGGTTATTTTTATAAAGGGTCAAAAAAGTATAGATGGTGCTGGTAGCAGAGGAGGCCTATTTTTATTCTGATTAGTTATAAAAAAACACAATCTGAACATAATATTAACAGGCATAAAAAAAGCGGAGCCAGGCTCCGCTTTTTCTTATTAATGCAGACGCATTAGATATCAATAACTTCAAAGGCAACTTCAGGACTCACATCAGCTTCATAATCAATAGCATCGATACCAAAGCCGAACAATTTCAAAAACTCGTCTTTATAAAGCTGGTAATCAGTTAGATCAAACAGGTTTTCTGAAGTGACCTGAGGCCAGATTTCGCGACAGGCATTCTGCACATCTTCGCGCAGTTCCCAATCATCCATACGGAAACGGTTCTTATCATCAATTTCAGCAGCAGCGCCATACAAACCGGTGCTAAACAGGCGGTATACCTGCTCCATACAGCCTTCATGCACCCCTTTTTCCCGCATCACTTTAAAGCACATTGCCAAGTACAGCGGCATCACAGGAATAGCCGAACTGGCCTGAGTGACGACAGATTTCAGTACACCAATATTGGCCTGACCACCCTTGGCTGCCAGCGTGGCATTGATCTCTGCTGCGGCACGATCCAAGTCCTGTTTCGCCTTACCCAGCGCACCATCCCAGTAGATTGGCCAGGTGATATCAGAACCGATATAAGAGTACGCCACAGATTTGCAGCCCTCTGCCAACACACCTGCATCTTCCAGTGCCTTGATCCATAGCTCCCAGTCTTCACCACCCATCACGGTAACGGTCGCGTCGATCTCTTCCTGGGTAGCCGGTTCAATTTCAGCGTCAATGATCACATCTTTATTGGTATCAATCGCTGTCGACCGATAAGGTTCACCAATCGGTTTCAGGCAGGAACGCACCAGTTCGCCGGTATCCGGCAATTTACGCACCGGTGACGCCAACGAATAAACCACCAGGTCGATCTGACCCAGGTCCTCACGAATCAGATCAACCACTTTCTGCTTTGCTTCATGAGAGAACGCATCACCATTCAGACTCTTGGCATACAGCCCCGCTTCGTGGGCAGCCTTGTCAAATGCCGCAGCGTTATACCAACCTGCTGTGCCGGTTTTACGCTCCGTAGCGGCTTTTTCAAAGAACACTCCAATAGTGGCAGCACCACTACCAAAGGCCGCCGCAATCCGCGAAGACAAACCATAACCACTGGAAGAGCCGATCACCAGGACACGTTTTGGACCGTCAGCAATAGCGCCCTGCTGACGGGTATATTCAATCTGCTCGCGAACGTTAGCTTCGCAGCCAGTAGGATGAGTAGTAGTACAAATAAAACCGCGGATTTTTGGCTTGATAATCATGGCAAGGAAGGTCTCAATTCCAGTAGTCAAATCGCCCCGTAAGATACAGGAATTGCAGACAAGTTGACAGACACAAGCAATGAGACTTGACAGCACACTGTGTTTTAAGGTCTTTTGCCTGTCAGACGGCACTGGAATCATCCCAAACAGATTACGACGAGGACATATTTTTTATGCAAGCGATACACGGTTATTACCTGGAAGATCTGGAAGTGGGCATGAGCGACAGCTTTGCCAAAACCATCACCGATGCCGATGTCTGCCTGTTTGCCGGAATCTCAGGCGATACGAATCCGATCCACATCAATCAGGAGTACGCTGCCACCACCCAGTTCGGGCAGCGTATTGTGCATGGCATGTTCAGCGCCGCGCTGATCTCTACGGTTGCGGGTACCAAATTACCTGGGCCAGGCGCTATTTACGTGGATCAGCAGCTCAAATTCCGCGCCCCGGTGTTTATCGGCGATACCGCCACTGCGTCCGTCACGGTCACTGATATTGATGCACGTCGGCGCCGGATCAAATGCCGTACCGATGTGCATGTCGGTGAGAAGCTGGTAGCTACCGGCGAAGCTACCTTTATGGTGGATAAACGCGAAGCTTGATCACCAGAGCAGGTCCATCAGCGACCTGCTCTTTTCCCCTCCTTGACGCTCTGCAACTAGACATTTGGCTGTAAGACCATCGCCGATTTGCCATCCCCTATCAGATCGGTACAATGCCGCAAAAAATAAAAACAACTGTTCCTGCTCATGAAAAAGATTCTTATCAGCTCCTGCATGCTGGGTGAAAACGTCCGTTATGACGGTAGACACCAGCTGCTGGAGCATCCGATATTACAACTGTGGCACGCTCAGGGACGTCTGGTTTCTGTCTGCCCTGAAGTGTCCGGTGGCCTTGGCGTACCTCGCCTACCCGCCGAAGCGCAGTGCAAGCACCCGATTCTGGTGGTCAACAGCGAAGGTGAAGATGTCACACCGGAATTTCTCACCGGGGCAGAAAAAACCCTAGAGCTGGCGCAAAAAGAGCATGTCTGCTGCGCACTGATGAAGGCCAAAAGCCCATCCTGCGGCAACCAGCAAATATATGATGGCAGTTTTAACGGACACCTAACCTCTGGTCAGGGCATCGCGGCCGCAGAACTAATGCGGCATGGCTATCCCGTATTTAATGAGAATCAACTGGAACAGCTATTCGACTTTGTTGAGAATTACGACCACTGAGTCCTCCGCCGGTATGCTATAAAATTCCGGCCATCACTTGGCAGCACATTGACTGCCCCCTACAATGTGGCGGTTTTCCGCCTTAATTTCCGATCTCAGAGTTAACATATATGCGTGCCAGTCAGTTTCTGATCTCCACCGTCAAAGAAACCCCCTCCGATGCCGAAGTTGTCAGCCACCAGCTGATGCTGCGAGCTGGCTTGATTCGAAAAGTTGCCTCGGGCCTCTATAACTGGCTGCCACTGGGCCTGCGCACACTGCGTAAAGTTGAACGCATCGTCCGTGAAGAGATGGATAAGTCAGGCGCGATGGAAGTGCTGATGCCCGCCATCCAGCCATCAGAGTTATGGCAGGAATCCGGTCGCTGGGAACAGTACGGTCCGGAATTGCTGCGGGTAAAAGACCGTCATGACCGTGAATTCTGCGTTGGCCCGACCCACGAAGAGGTTATCACTGACCTGATCCGTCGTGAGATCAAAAGCTACAAACAACTGCCCGCTAACTTCTATCAGATTCAAACCAAATTCCGTGATGAAATTCGCCCCCGTTTTGGTGTGATGCGTTCCCGCGAGTTCATCATGAAAGATGCATATTCATTCCACGTAGGGCAGGAAAGCCTGCAGCAAACCTATGATGTAATGCACCAGACCTACAGCAATATATTCACGCGTCTGGGTTTAGATTTCCGCCCGGTACTCGCCGATACCGGCTCTATCGGTGGTGCGACGTCTCATGAATTCCATGTACTGGCGGCCTCTGGTGAAGATGATATCGCTTTCTCTAACAGCAGCGACTATGCCGCCAATGTTGAGCTGGCAGAAGCCCTGGCACCCGAGGGTGACGTGCCGGCACCAGGCATGGAAATGACGACGGTTGATACACCGGATGCCAAAACCATTGATCAGCTGGTTCAAGGCTATAACCAGCCGATTGAAAAAACCGTTAAAACCTTGATCGTACTGGCCTCTGAAGAGTGCGAAGCTGAATATGTCGCGCTACTGGTACGCGGTGATCACGAGTTAAATGAGATCAAGGCAGAAAAACTGCCTCAGGTCGCGGAACCGTTACAGTTTGCCAGCGAAGAACAAATTCGCGCACTGGTAGGCGCTGGCCCGGGCTCACTGGGACCTGTTGGCCTGCCAATGCCCTGCATCGCAGACCGAACCGTGGCAAAAACAGCTGATTTCAGCGCCGGTGCCAATGTCGATGGCAAGCACCTGTTCGGTATCAACTGGGGCCGTGATGTTGAACGGCCAGAAGTGGCTGACCTGCGCAACGTAGTTGCCGGTGACCCAAGCCCCGATGGTCAGGGAACCCTGGAAATCAAACGCGGTATCGAAGTCGGACATATCTTCCAGTTGGGCCAGAAGTACTCAGCCGCACTCGATGCTCAGGTGCTGGACCAGAATGGTAAGTCTGTAGTCATGGATATGGGCTGTTACGGTATTGGTGTGACCCGCGTCATCGCCGCTGCCATTGAGCAAAACCATGACGACGGTGGCATCATCTGGCCAGAATCTATTGCGCCGTTCCATATCGCCCTGATTCCACTGAATTACGATAAATCAGATGCAGTGCGGGAGCTGGCAGATCAGTTTTACACCGAGTTGTGCGCCGCCGGCTATGACGTGATCATGGATGACCGGGATAAGAAGACCAGCCCAGGAGTAAAATTTGCTGATATGGATCTGATGGGAATCCCCCATCGGGTAGTGATCTCACCCCGTGGCATTGAAGCCGGCACACTGGAATACAAAGGTCGTCGTGATGCTGACAAGCAGGATATTGCCATCGCTGACCTGATGGCTGTAGTGGCGGAGAAAGTAAAACGCTAAGCCACATCGAAACCACATCTAAGCCATATGCGGCTCAAAAAAAGCGACCAGCAGTGATTGTGGTCGCTTTTTTATTTGCACCTATTCGCTCAAGCATGAATACTGAGGCTGAACCGTTTCAGATCTAGAACCATGAATCGAAGGCACTTTTTACTTTCCAGCAGCTTGCTGATGCTCTCCACAACCAGCACTTCGGTGTTGGCAGCAGCTGCCATTCAGGAACAGCCCGACCCAGACATACTGGCGGCCCTCAAGACCCGTTTCGCCACCGCTGACAGCTTTGCCGACCGCTTTGCCGCTGAAGTCTGGCTGACGGATATCTCAGGGCGCATTCAACGCTATGTAAAAGATGACCTGAAACGGATTGAACTGCTGAAGAAGATTCATGCTGAAGCCAACCAACAAGCGTTGCCAGTAGACCTGGTATTAGGGGTCATCCATACCGAGAGCCTGTTTGATCGCTTTGCTATCTCATCGGTAGGAGCTCAGGGTCTGATGCAGGTGATGCCGTTCTGGAAAAACGAGATTGGCCGCCCCGATGACAATCTGATGAACATCGAGACCAACCTGAGCTACGGCTGCACGATTCTCAATCACTACCTGAAACGCGCCCGGGGCAATCTGACCGAAGCACTGGCCCGTTATAATGGCTCCTATGGTAAAACTTGGTATCCGGAAAAGGTGTATCGTAACCAGCGGCGTTACAGCAACTAACGGCGTACCTCAAACGGTAACGGACAATCAGAACAGTCCTGTTCTTCTTCACTGGCCACATGCGCCACCGCCGCCAGTTCCGGCCCTTGCCATAGCCATGCTTCCAGATGCCGAACGGCTTTTTCCTCACCACAGATCAGCGCTTCAACCCGACCATCATCCAGATTACGCACCCAACCCTTAAGGTTAAGTTGCTGCGCCTGGTCACAGGTACTCTGCCGAAACCAGACACCCTGGACTCGACCAGTAACCCAAACATGCAGACAGAGTTCCACCATGACTATTTACCTTCTGCCCTATCGTTCAACGTCTCTGCAGGCTGGTCACTATCGCCTGCGTCAAACAGCTGCTCCAGCGACAAAGAAAATGCGTCTGCCTCTGCTGCTGCAATGCTGCTTAAACGTCGGCTCAGCTCCCGCTGCCAAGGCTGCAGACTGGCAACATGCATCTGCTCCGGAATCGGCCAGGGTAAAGCCTGGTTCAATTGCGCCAGACTGAGCCGGCTCAGGTCACGGCATAACAGGTATTCCCCCTTGTCACTGCGGGTAATCACCCCGGCTTGTTGCAACAATACCTGATAGGTGTCCCAACGCCCTTGGTCCAGACCATCTACCTGTTTCAGCAATGAGCGGTCTTTAACCGATTGGCCTTTAGCCTGAGCACTCCATAACCGGTGCAACACAGCGAGGATAATCACCAGATGGGATGCTTTACCCGTCTCTTCATCCAGCCGGTAAATGGCCAGTGCCCGAGTCAACTCACAACCCATAAGAATGATGACCCAACTGATAAAAATCCACATCAGAAACAGTGGAACCGCAGCAAAAGCACCATAAATCAGTTCATATGATGGGAACTGGGTCACAAAAGCAGCAAAACCCCGCTTCGCCGTCTCAAACAACAGTGCTACCACAATACCGCCCACCAGCGCGCTTTTAATCGGCACCCGGCAGTTAGGCACTGCGGCATACAGGAGCGTGAAAGCCGCCGCCGACATCACCATAGGCAACAGCGCCAGTAACCGGGCGCGGCCCACCAGTTCGGTAGCACTGGTAATGATAGAGAGTGAAGCAATATAAGAGGTCAGCAGTAAACCCAGACCGATCAGGATTGGTCCCAGGCTTAAAATTGCCCAATACAACAGGAAGCTGGACAGGCCTTTGCGTGGCTCACTGACCCGCCAAACCCGGTTAAACGCGGCTTCGATGTTTTTCATCATCATGATGGAAGTCACGGCCAGAACCGCCACGCCAATGCCGGTGAGTTTACGCGCCTGACTGGAAAAATCTGCCAGGTAGTCGTGCACCACCTGCCCGGTGGAAGGCACAAAGTTCTGAAATATCCAGCCTTGTAGCTGTTGGCCCACATCCTGAAACGAAGGAATCGCCGCCAACATGGCATAGGAAACAGTCATCAACGGCACTACCGCAAACAGGGTGGTATAGGTCAATGCCGCGGCATTCAGTATGCCGCGATTGGCAATAAACTGCTTAAAGAGATACTGCAAAAATAGCAGTGCTCGGTTATCTAGCACTTTCGTCATCCGTCTTCCTTAGCTACCAACCCGGTCGCGGTTCCTCCGCAGGTCCGGGACGTATACAATAACCACAATCTGCAGCCTGCTCCAATAACCCAACATGGGTCTACCTTAAACCGATCGGCTGCCTCCATTAGCATAAGTGAAAAACCGATGAGTGACATTACCCTCTATCATAACCCGCGCTGTTCAAAATCCCTCCAGACCCTGGCGCTGCTGGAAGAACATGGCATCAAGCCAACAATTCGCAAGTACCTGGAAGATAGCCCCAGTGCTGAGGAACTCAAAACCGTGCTGGGTTATCTGGGCATCACCCCACGTGACCTGCTGCGCAAAAAAGAGAGCGAATATGCTGAGATGGGCCTGAAAAACCCGGACCTCAGCGATGCGCAGATCATCCAGGCGATGGTGGAGTGCCCGAAACTGATTGAACGGCCAATTCTGATAAAAGGTACTCAGGCGCGTATTGGTCGTCCACCGGAAACCGTACTGGAAATCATCTAACGTGAGTAGCCCCTATATACTGGTGCTGTATTACAGCCGATATGGCAGTACCCGCACCCTGGCCCAGCATATTGCCCGAGGGGTTGAACAAGCAGGTATGGAAGCGCGACTGAGAACAGTGCCTGCCATCTCAACCACCTGCGAAGCCACCGAACCGGCGATCCCTGAAACCGGCGCGCTCTATTGCAGCGACGCTGAACTGGCCAACTGTGCAGGGCTGGCACTGGGCAGCCCCACCCGCTTCGGGAATATGGCAGCGCCGCTGAAATATTTTCTCGACGGTACCAGCAGCTTGTGGGTTTCGGGGGCCCTGATCAATAAACCCGCGTGTGTATTTACCAGTAGCACCAGCCTGCATGGTGGACAGGAAACCACCCTGCTCAGCATGATGCTGCCGTTGCTCCATCACGGCATGGTACTGGCTGGCCTGCCGTACAGTGAAGCCGGCTTACATACGACCACCAGCGGCGGCACCCCCTATGGTGCCAGCCATGTTGCCGGTGATGAGCGTCGCCCGCCGGATGAGACCGAACTGACACTGTGCCGTGCCCAGGGCAAAAGGCTGGCTCAACTAGCACTGGCACTACAAACCCAACACGGATAATACGCTGTGAAACCATATATTCCTGATGATCATGACTACCAGAGCAAAGCCAGACTTGGCCGGGTGGTCGTCGTCACATCCTATCTGTTACTGCTGTTCTGGTTTACCCTCTGGCACCTTTACCTGAGCCCCGTGCCCACTGCTAATCCCTGGGTTATCTGGCTGATTCATATGGTGCCGTTCCTGCTTTTTGCTCCGACCATTATCTCAGGCAACCCGCGGGGACATGCCTGGTTCTGTTTCTTTCTGCTGTTATTCTTTATTCAGGCGGTACTCAACGCCAGTAACCCGAATACCGCCAGCTATGGTCTTGGCTATGCGCTGCTGATTAGCGTGTTGTTCAGCAGTGCCATGATGTATGCCCGCTGGCAGAGCCGCTATCTAAAACAACTGGCACACCGGGCAGGACTGGTAGCTGACACCGCGGCGGATGAAGATGGCAGCCAGCACTGACAAGCGAACATACCTGGCGCAATTACGCAGCGAATTTCCGCTGCTGCAGCAAGCCACTGATGCGCAGCCCCTGACCTACCTGGACAATGCCGCCACCACGCAAAAACCGGCGGTGGTGATACAAAACCAGCAAGATTATTACTGCGGTTTCAATGCCAATGTACACCGCGCCAGCCACCGCCTTAGTGCCGTTGCCACGCAACGTTTTGAGCAGGCGCGGGAGGATGTCGCCCGCTATCTGAATGCCGCCAGCGCCCAGGAAATTATCTGGACCCGCGGCACCACAGAAGGCATTAACCTGATCGCCAACAGCTGGGGGCAACGCCTCAGTCCAGGTGATGAGATCCTGATCAGTACCCTTGAGCATCACGCCAATATAGTGCCCTGGCAAATGTTGGCTCAGAGAACCGGCGCTGTCATCAGAGTGATACCGCTGTTGGCGACTGGTGATCTGGATCTGGCGGCATACCGCAAACTGCTTAACGAGCGGACCCAGTTGGTCGCGATAGCCCATGCCTCGAATGCCCTGGGTACGATCAACCCACTGACAGAGATCATCGCTCTGGCACATCAGGCCGGTGCACTGGTGTTGGTGGATGGTGCCCAGGCGCTGCCTCACCTTAAAGTTGACCTGCAGGCACTGGATGCCGATTTTTACCTGTTTTCTGGCCATAAAGTGTTTGCGCCCACGGGTATCGGTGTGCTCTGGGGCAAAGCCAGTCTGTTGGCGTCGATGCCACCCTGGCAAGGGGGCGGCGAGATGATTACCCGGGTCAGCTTTACTGACAGTCAATTTCAATCTGCTCCCTTCCGGTTTGAAGCAGGTACGCCCAATATCGCCGGAGCACTCGGCTTGGCGACCGCATTGAATTGGCTTGGCCAGCAACCCTATGCCTTGTTGCATCAGCATGAACAAGACCTGCTGCACAGAGCGGTGGATGGTTTAAGCCAGATTCCCGGCTTACAGCGTATTGGCCAGCCACAACAGAGTGTCAGCCTGGTGTCCTTCACCCTGTCCGGTCAGCACCAGCAGGATATTGGCGTACTGCTGGATCAGCAGGGCATTGCGGTTCGCAGCGGCCACCATTGCGCCATGCCACTAATGCAGTCACTCGGGCTGCCGGGCACTACCCGGGCATCATTTGCGTTTTATAACACTGAAGCTGAAGTGGACAGCCTGCTGACAGCACTGGACCAACTGCACCGTGCCGAGCAAAGTGCGCCATCCCAGCCCATTGCTGCCCCCTCTTCACTGCTGGCAGAACTTAAAAAGCAGCGGGACTGGAATAACCGTTACCGCAGCCTGCTACTGGCGGGTAAACACCTCACTCCTCTGCCCGATGCTGACAAAACAGAAACCCACCGGGTACAGGGTTGCGAAAGCAATACCTGGCTGGTGTGTCGTGAACAATCGGCTAACCGCATCTGTTTTCAGGCCGACTCGGAGGCCAAAATTATCCGCGGCCTGATCGCCTTACTGCAGGAACTGTTTAATGGTCAGTCGGCGCAATCGATTCTCGATACAGATATTGATAATCTGTTCACATCACTGGGTTTAGCGCAGCACCTAAGCCCGTCCAGAGGCAATGGTCTGCGTGCTCTGGTGCAACAGATCACTGCATTGGCTGTGGCCAGTTTGCCGCAGGATTAACCTTTTTCGGAGACAATATGAGCAATTTCACCGACGTATCCTACCTTAACTCAGTATTTGGCAACGCCCGTGGACAGCAGGATACGCCTGACTGGCAGAAAGCCCAGAAACAGCTGCACCTGATTCAGGAAGAACTGGCTGAACTGGTAGAAGGCATAGAAAACAGTGATATACAGGAAGTCCGTGATGCAATCGCCGATGTCTTGGTGACCACCTATGGTATGGCGCATATAATGGGCATTGATGCGGATGAAGATATGGCCGCTGTGCAGGCCAGCAACCTCTCTAAACTGTGTAAAACCGAGTCTGAAGTCACTCAGACTATGGCTTTCTACCAACAGGAAAAAGGCTTGCAGGTTTATACTGGTGGTGAACTACCCGAAGCCTACATAAAATCGTCCTGCGATCAGACCGGATCAGACGGTAAATTTTACCCGGCCCACAAGTTTCTGAAATCAATTAACTGGCACGAACCAAAATTCCGCTAAAGCCCGGCCTGCCTGAGCCGACGCTATAGGGATAACGACCAGAATCCCGCTTGTGGCTTTGCCTCGGGACAAAATTGCCTTAGACTGCAGACAGGCTGCAAAGGAAAAGGAATATAACGATGCGTAACTCCACCCTGTTGGCTCTGAGCTTGGGACTAACCCTGCCCCTGTCGGTTACGGCCGAAATGCTCAACTATAGCTGCAGTTATACTGAAGCAAGTTATACCGCACCATTTCATACAGCTCCGTCGATTCGTCAATGCCCTGAAGGCAAATGTACCTACCAGGTGATGATTGACGGCATGAGCGGAAGCGTTAATGGTGTCAGCGGCTTTTCCGTCAGCACCACCGACCAGGACCTGACCCTGAAGCGCACCGCCAAAGATCCGGTCATGGGCGGCATGGATACAACAGTGCTGACCATCAATAAATCCGATATGACTTTTGAAAGCCGTAAAACCACCACCCCGTCAGTGACCCTGACCACCCAGGGGCAGTGCCAATAATAAGATATCTGGGCACGGGCTTATAACGCCCTGCCCTATCTAGCCGGATGCTGACAACCACCCGATGAACCTTAACGATATCCGCCTCTTTATCCACGTCATAGAGCAAAACAGCTTCACCGCCGCCGCCGATCAGCTCAACCTGCAGAAATCCACGATCAGCCGCCGTATTGCCCAACTTGAAGATGAACTTGGCGTGCGCCTGCTGCAGCGTACAACTCGCAAGCTCAATCTGACTGAAGAGGGTCAAGATCTCTATCATCGTTGCCTGCCGCTGTTCAATGAGCTGTCGCATATTGCCGACCAAATCGCGGCTAGACGCCATGAGCCCAAAGGTCGGCTGCGTATCACCATGCCACCAGAGATGGGCATCTTTATCATGAATGATGTGATCGGTTCATTTATGGAGATGCACCCGGGCATTCAGCTGGATGTGGAGCTCAGTGCTCGCCTGGTAGATCTGGTTGAGGAAGGCATTGATCTGGCATTACGGGTGGGAGAGCTGGCAGATTCCAGCCTTATCGGTCGCAAAATTGCCGAATCAGAGCTTGCCCTTTATGCCAGCCCAGCATATCTGCAACGCCATGGTACCCCTGAAACACCGGGAGACCTGCCACAACACCGCTGTATTGCAGGGCTGCTAAGCCATTCTGATTGGTCATTCTGTAACTGGAATGATGATAAACCGATACAAATTGATTTCCGCATGCGCGCCAATAGCCTGAGTTTCTGCCGTGAGATGGTGTTGCAGAATATTGGTATCGGCCGGATGCCAAAAGCATTCTGTGCCGCACTGGTGAAATCCGGTGACCTGGTTCAGGTGCTCGACGCCTATCAGCTGCAACCGGTACAGATCCATGCCCTATATCCGAGTCGACGGCACCTCAACCCAAGGGTACGCCTGTTTATTGATCATATGCTCAATAGCGTGCATGACCATCCCTGGCTGACTGCCAACTAAAGACCGGACGCCAGTCCTCCCAAAAGCTGTATTCGATAAGGTGGGAAGAATCCAGTGCTTGCCGAAAGCTTTTCGACGGCTGACTCCTGCAACTGACACCGATAAATTCAGGCTCTGCCCAACCGGTCATTCCCCCCATATACTCGCGCATGTACCCCCATTCACCACAGGCCAGCACCAAATCGAAGTCATCTTGTCGCTGGCAGACTGCACAGGTTTCAAACGTTGCCTGAATGTCCTTACCTTCTACGCCGTAGCTATCAGAGATATATGGCGTGTCATAGATGGCCACTGTAGATGCCCTCTGCTGCCTGCCTTGCCAGGGCTTATCCGCATCATCCTCTGGGGTCAGGTGCATGCCATAACCATGTTCCAGAGGCGCGGTATCATAAAACGGATTGTCGGCACCGGGCGGAACATCTACCTGTAACGCCCGCTCGCCAGGAAACAATCGCGCCGTGGTATTAGTATTGCGCACCTGTAACAGGCGATAACGGTCACATACCGCCAGGTTACGCCCCACCACAGTGCCCTGCGCACTCGCAAACAAATGAATCTCTAACCCGACTCCGGTAGCATTATCACTGGCAATATACGCCGCCCCCTGCCGACTACTGTGATACCAGGGTTGAGAGAAAACCAGAATCCCCAGGCTTTGCTGTTGAAACTGCACCGGACAGACCTTGCCCACCAACAACTCAGCCCCCACTGCCACTGAATACGGCGGCATAACCAGCAATACTGCTAACCGCGCCAAGCAGCGTATTGTCATAACCAATCTCCACCTGAAACAACCACCACCGGATGGGCGTGCCGTTCTGGCATGCGTTAAAGCCTGAGATAAAGTATAGGCAATGTATAGACAAAAAATTGCCAGCAACAAACCGTCTATCCACCACGGTCAGAGAGAAAAACGCATATAGGTGCAGATAGAAACAACCTCGAAAAACAATGCAGATCTAAAAACAGGGGATATGTGCGCCGTAATAGATTTTCTCTGTAGCAGGCGTTACCAGAGGAGCCATAACCTTAGAGAATCTCATCAAGATTGAAGGTATCCTGTTACTTCGGAATTGAGGCGCGTTGAATTAATGTGTGCCTAAATTAAGTGGTTGGAGTCCATGATGCAGTAAATAGTAGGTTAGGTATCTCACGCCAATACTGATAGAACTTCCGCAATGTGCCAACATTAGACATTGCATTTTATGGATGAGAGGAATCTACAAAATGGCAGCGATTCACCTGTGAATTTCGTGGAAAACTAAACGTAGAGCAGACAATATTAGAGAAGCTACGAATAAGTCCAAAGCGCCTCGGCTTTCAGAGCAATTTGAAAGCAAGACAGCGATGACAGGCATGCAGGTTGCCTGTCGAAAATCGGTAACGCAGAGACCGGTTACTCTGAAAGTCTCATGGCGCGGCCCCTAAAACAGCCATCTGCTTTGTCGGGCAGCTTTGAAAGGACTTGTCGTTCCACTGCGCTGCCTTTCGCGGATAAGGCTGATTTCTCGCCCGCAGAGAAAATCCTGGACTTGTTCACAGGCTCCTAGTCAATCCGATTTGCCTTGAGTTATACATAATGAAACGTCCTAAACGACTTCCACCCAATTTTCGATTCGCTTTAGATCATCCGTTAATAGGCGGCAGTGTGCTTAGAGAGGTCTTACCTTTTCAACGCTCATGGATGCTGATTGTTATCGTAGCGGCAATGCTCACAGCCTTTTCTATTCCGGCGATATTTGCTTTTGATATGGCAAGTTCTAGCTGGATAAAATTAGAGTCTCTGATGGACCTTGTCATGGCTATCTTTTTGAGCGCATGGCTGCTTGGATGGTCACTCGTACCTATCGGGCTTTCGCTGGTTTTGTTCGTTGTGTTATTCGGTAGAGAGGTGCTAATAGCCAGCCCGGACCGTATTGAGATCGGACTTGGAGTACCTGGGTTGTTGTTCCTTGTTCCAGTAGATCCTAAGCGTGTCAGCAATGTTCGATTAGAAACACCAGACAAGAAGTCAGGCACATCGTGGCGCGGGACGCATATAGCACTCAATGAAGGGGCCACCCAGATCGATTTTGGCTCTGCTATTGATCAAACCCGAATGGAGGAGATCAAGTATAAATTACAAGCAGCTACGGGTATCACTTTCCCTGATAATATCATCACCGATGATGTGGTAACTGTCACTGATAGTCAGCCCAAATCCTTTCCTAAAACCAGTGACCCCTTAGAACAAATATCGGAAAAACACGAAAAAACCGAAGCCATTGTCCAATCTATATCGGTAGTTTCTGGCTCATCAATTCTGTTAATCCTCGCTAACCTTATTCCTGTTATTGGCTGGTGGTTTATGGAATGGCGATTAGCCGATGTGATGGTGCTTTACTGGGCGGAAAGCGCAGTGATCGGGATATTTAATGTATGCAAGATGGCGACTATCAACAAGGTAGGCGGTGTATTCCAGGGAGTTTTCTTTATAGCGCATTACTCTGGTTTTATGGCCGTTCACTTCCTCTTCATATATTCGTTGTTTGTTCAGGGATTTGAGCCTGACGGAACGGGTGATTCATTAACTGAAGTAGCAGAAATGATGTCGTACCTCTGGCCTGCAATTATCGGGTTGCTCATTAGTCATGGTTACTCATTTTTTCGCAATTTTCTTGGCCGAAAGGAATATATTGGCCGCACATTAAAGCAACAGGTGACTGAACCATACAGCCGCATTATTTTCATGCATGTCACTCTGATATTCGGAGGAGGTTTAGCGATGATGTTAGGGGATGTTGTACCAGTTATCTTGCTAGTGATACTGCTTAAGATTGTTCTGGATATTAAGGCGCACTTGAAGCAGCGCGTTAACTATAAACCGACATTACAGTGATTACCCGCAATCGGCAGTATGACAAGGTTTGTCATATTGCTGACATCACAATATGTCGATGTCCGCTTTGTGTCGTTAGCCGACCTCTCAACGGTCAGGCACTGGCTTATTTGGGTCATATTTCTATATGCGAGTAACTAAACAATCTATCACTCTGTCCACCCACATAATTAGGGCTTGCCTGTAAGCTTGAGTTCCAAGCACTTAATTTGGATACCCAAAAAAACAAGGGGGCTGAATAGCCCCCTTGCAAAACATTTTATTGGTCTTAGCTGATCTCACGCTTCCAGCGTAACTTACGTTCGATCGACTCCAGCATCATGCCGGCAATATCCTTACCCGTGGCACCTTCAATGCCTTCCAAACCGGGGGAAGAGTTCACTTCCAGCAATAACGGCCCTTTACTGGAACGGATAATATCCACTCCGGCAACACTCAGCCCCATACATTTGGCCGCCTGTACCGCAATCCGTTTCTCTTCAACAGTGGGTTTAATCACACTGGCGGTGCCGCCCTGATGGATATTGGCTCGGAACTCACCCGGTTCTGCTTCACGCTGAATTGCAGAAACAACTTTACTACCCACCACAAAACAGCGGATATCCTTACCATCTGCCTCTTTGATGAACTCCTGCACCAGAATATTGGCTTTCAGGCTTTTAAAAGCATTAACCACGCTCTCTGCGGCCTTGTTGGTTTCTGCCAACACCACCCCTTTACCCTGGGTACCTTCCAGCAGTTTTACAATCAACGGCGCGCCGCCCACCATATTGATCAACTCATCGGTTTCTAACGGTGAGTTTGCAAAGCCAGTAATAGGGATCTGAATGCCACTCTCCAGCAGCAGTTGCAGGGAGTGCAGCTTATCCCGGGACTGGGTAACCGCCGCCGCCGTATTCAAGCAATAAACCCCCATGGATTCGAACTGACGTACCAGGGCACAACCATAAAACGTCATGCTAGGCCGAATGCGGGGGATCACCGCATCCAGAACATCCAGCACCTTACCGCCCCGGTAGTGAACCTCGGGCTGCGCGGCATCCATTTTCATGTAACAGTGCTTGATATTGAGAAACACCATCTCATGGCCACGTTGCTCGCCCGCCTCGACCAAACGCCGATTGCTGTACAGGTTCGGATCACTGGCCAACAGGCCGATACGTAAACCACTGGGCGGCTGTTTTTTCACGTGATACATGCTTTTCAGGGCATCATCAGTGATATTTCCGGTACAAAAGCTGGCACTGGGGTCCACCAAAATCCGCCCGGCCATGGCTTCTCGCCCCAACAGCATGCGATAACCCATGGCATCGCGGTCTGTCAGGGTCAGCTCCACTTCCCAGCTGGAATCCTCCACGCCCAGAGTGGTACGAATCACGTAACGTTTTTCGGTGGTTGCACTGGAGCTTTTCACCCGGCGTTGATCAACGATAGGCGCTTCGCAATGCAGAACGGTTTTGCGATTATGCTGCAACGGGCAAACATCAAACCGCACCCAGGGCACGCCAGCACGTTTGAACGGCTCGATATTGATAGCATGCAACGAAGAGGTCTTCGCGCCTGAGTCGACCCGGGCTTTCACCGCCGGGATTGCCAAATCAGGAAAACGGCACCACTCCTCTGCTCCCACCAGCATCTTATTCACATTCATGTGTGACCCTCAGTCTGAAAAAAATTGGCGCAATTGAATACACTTTTCACACCACCCACAAGCGATTTTTAGGGTGTAGCGCATCAAATTTATATATCAATCAGGCCACACTCTCCCATACTGGAAGCGCACTGCCAATGAGCATTTTTATACTTTCCACTCCCAGCATCGAAATGGCATCCCGATGGCTAATCAACAACGTAGGCACCGCACTATAGCGCGCCGGCAATGTTTCGAGTTTTAAAGCCGAAAAATAGGCGGATTGCTCTACCACATGCTGAGGCAGCATGGTCATGCCCAACCCAACCGCAACACAGCCCAAAATGCCCTCCTGAGTGCCCATTTCCAGCACCTGTGTCGCCACCTTGCCACGCTCCTGTAACCAGGCTTCAGCGCGTTGTCGATAGGCACAGCCCGGCCTGAACATGATAAAAGTGTCCTCGACAGCCCCTTCTTTCGCCGACACCAGTACCAGCTTTTCCGTCACCACGGGTGCCACATCAAGCAACTCATGCTCTACCGGCCCGCCAACAAAAGCACAATCAAGCCGGTGTTCCAGCACAGCATCAATCAACTCGGCACTGCTGGCACTGTTAACACGGGGTTGCAGTGTGGGATGGCGACGACGCAGAGCTTGCAACAAGCCCGGCAGACGCCCCGCCGCAAAGGACTCCATGGCACCAATCCGCAGTTCGCCACTGGCTGAACCCATTTGATGCAGCGCCTGAACCGCCTGCTGCTCCAGATGCAACAATTTTTCAGCATAATCCAGCAGCAGATTACCGGCGGGGGTCAGTTTAAGGCTGCGACCGGAGCGGTAGAACAGACTCGCATGCAACTCCTCTTCCAGGCGTCTGATACGAGCAGTGACGTTAGACTGTACGGTATTCAGCACCCTCGAGGCTGCCTGCACACCACCACTTTCCACCACGGCGACAAAGGTTTTTAAATTCACCATTTCCACGGCGACCTCCCGGACGGTAACTGACAATTGTTCTGTTTTAGAGATACTTTGTTCTTTTATAATCAATTGTAGAGAACTGATTAACCCTTATAATCGGTTAAGGCTCCCATTTCAAACCGAGTAAATTCATGTCACAGATGCATACACCCCATGACCGGCTGGAAAAGGCCCGGGTTCTGACCGCCGGTTTACTCAGCCTGATTCTGATGCTGGGGATTGCGCGTTTTGCCTATACGCCGCTGTTACCGGTGATGATGACGCAAACCGGACTGGGCGATGCGATGGGGGGTTGGCTCGCCACAATCAACTATATGGGCTATATGACCGGCGCTGTGGTTGCCGCCAGTGTCAGCAACCTGCAGCTTAAAGACACCCTGTACCGCATCGGTCTGGTGGTCGCGCTGATAACAACCGCTGGGATGGCACTGGCTGACAACATTATTCTCTGGTCAGTGATGCGATTTTTTGCCGGGCTGAGCAGTGCAGCCGGGCTGCTGATAGGTTCCGGGCTGGTGCTTAACTGGCTAATGCGCCATCACTACCGCAGTGAACTCGGCCTGCATTTTGCCGGTGTCGGCTTAGGTATCGCCTTTGTTTCCGTCGCGGTGCTGGTTATGTCCAGCAACTTCAACTGGGCTGAACAATGGTGGATGTTGACCGCTATTGGCGTATTAATTGCCATTCCCGCCTGGCGCTGGCTACCACGCCCACCCAATCATCATATGACCAGTAGCGGTCAGGCAATGGTCGATAACCCACCAACCCGCGGCTTTATGCGACTCATGCTGGCGGCCTACTTCTGTGCCGGTTATGGCTATGTCATCAGCGCCACATTTATTGTCGCCATTGTTGAACGCCAACCCACGATGCAGGGCAAGGGCGAGCTGGTATTTCTACTCATGGGACTGGCGGCGGCACCCGCCTGCATTCTCTGGGATCATATTGCCCGGCGCATTGGTGAGCTAAACGCACTGCTGATCGCCTATGTGTTGCAGTTCGCCGGCATTGCTTTACCGGCCATGTATGACAATCTGACTGCTGCACTGTTTGGCGCTGTCCTGTTTGGTGGCACCTTTATCGGCATCGTCAGCCTGGTGCTGACCATGGCCGGGCGTTTCTATCCCACCAAACCCGCCAAATTAATGGGCAAAATGACCCTGTCCTATGGCGTGGCACAGATTCTGGGGCCTTTTTTGACCGGTATTCTGGCTGAGCAGTTGGGCAGTTATAACCTGGGTTTATGGCTAGCAGCGGGTTTTACCATACTGGGCAGTATGCTGATTCTGCTATTACGCCTGACCAGCAAAAAAGCAGGCTATCCCAATTAAGTGGTTAACACCCTATTTGACACCTCGATAGCCTAGCGCTAGTTATCGGACGGGAATGATCAGTCGGTTATTAAACCAAGGCGGTTAACACCAATGTCCGGAGTAGATTAGCAGCCCTGATGATCGATTGACGTATAGCGACAAAGAGGACAGCAAACGGCACATTGCGGACATTAACGCCGCAATAAAAGGCGAGCGTTAGCGAGTCCAGCCCACAGCTTTTCGTGGGCGTTTTTTAATTGCTTTGTTATGTGAGAGCCTACGCATCTTTAGCTAAGGAATCTGTGATCAAGTCCCTACTTTTGAGAACATCAGCGAAACAAGACTGTTCAGCCGCATAGTCGCCAGTAATTAACCATTATTGAACGTCTACACACCATTTTCCCGGCATGCAGACGGACTTATCCTACGCTCGCAACATCTGATCCACGCGAGCAATGTTCGCTAGAGCAAATAACATAGCCAGCTTGCCGTCATTCTTCACCAGACCACGATAGCGTGCCTTGGTAAAGCCGAACTGACATTTGATCACCCGGAACGGGTGTTCAACCTTAGCTCGAATACTGGCTTTCAGGTACTCGGTCTTCAATTTAACCTTGTTGATTCGCGGGTGCTTCTTCAGCTCTTTAACCTTGCTAGGTATCTCAGCAATATGCCAGTCGGCCTCTACATCTTCGAGTTCTTCTCGCTTTTCTGCACCGCGATAGCCGCTGTCAGCGAAGATAAACTCCTCCTCACCATGAAGGAGGTTCCCAGCCTGATTGAGATCGTGCTCGCTGGCTGAAGTGGTGGTAAAACTGTGCGTCAAACCGGTTTTGGCATCAACGCCGATATGGGCCTTCATACCGAAGTGCCATTGGTTGCCCTTCTTGGTCTGGTGCATCTCAGGATCACGCTCACCCGTTTTGTTCTTGGTTGAGCTGGGCGCTTCAATAATCGTGGCATCCATTAACGTTCCTTCCTTTACCAGCACCCCAGCCTCGGTCAGCCAGTTGCTGACCTCCTTAAAGATCTTGCGTGCCAAGCCATGCCGCTCCAACAAATGGCGGAATTTAAGAATCGTCGAATGATCAGGAATGGGGGCGTCCAATGATAGACCTGCAAAAATTCGCATAGATGCAATCTCGTAGAGTGCATCTTCCATAGCGGGATCGCTCATGCTGTACCACTGCTGCATGCAGTGAATGCGTAGCATCGTTGCTAGCGGATAAGGGCGGCGGCCGTTACCGGCCTTGGGACAATGGGGCTCGATCACAGACTCTAATCTCTGCCAAGGGATTAGCGATTCCATACGCCCCAGAAAGATCTCCTTACGAGTTTGACGGCGCTTGCTATGGTATTCACTATCGGAAAAGGTGAGCTGGTGATCCATCGAACATTCCTCAGGTTGTTTGTCTGAGAATTATCTCATGATGGGGACTTGATCACAGGTTCCCTAAGGGAGGTGAGCTCTGGCTATGTTTGCGTCAATCTTCAAAACAGCGTCGTAAGCGCTATAAAGCCTACGATAGCCGTGGCCGCCTAGCCAACAAGCGTCACATCAGCGAACGACCAAAAATTGTTGAAATGCGTAAAACAAAGGGCCATTGGGAAATTGATACTGTTCACGGTCGCGGAAGCAATCACTGCATAGTGACTTTACTCGAACGTAAAACTGGCTATGTCATGATCGGAAAGCTCGACAACAAATCGACCCGATCACTGAATAAAAAAACGATCAGGCTAATCAATAGAGATCCTAGTGTATTTAAAACCATAACATCAGATAACGGCACCGAGTTTCATCAATACAAAGAAATAGAAAGTCGCTGCAATACGACATTCTATTTCGCTACGCCGTACCATTCCTGGGAACGCGGTAGTAATGAAAATATCAATGGCCTCATCCGGCAATATCTCCCTAAAACAGAGAGCATGAAAGATGTAACGCAGCAGCAGTGCGACAGAATCGCACTGGCGCTTAATTCACGACCAAGAAAACGATTCAACTACAAGACACCAGAGGAGATGTACTATGGAATCTAATTATTCCTGTCGCACTTCAAACTTGATACTAAGCACATTATCCTTACAAATCAAACCCACCGTTAACGACAAAATTCTGAAGTAATTTATCCACTTTAATATTCACCTTAAACACCGAAAGGCTGGTGTTTTCCAATGCATCAAAATACGCCTTGGCTTTAGCTTTATCGACGCTGGCTTTTAACGCATCAAAGCGGCCGAATTCATTGATATTGGCATCGTCTATGCCGGTATTCATCATGGCTTTTAGCTTGGTTTCATCCACACCCATGGCGCTGACAAGCTTGCTGACTTGCTCTTGCTTGGCACTGGATTGGTATTCGCTGATGTATTGCCTAAAGCTTTTGCCGTCTTCTGGGGTGACATCGCCACGTTGTACGTCGTTTAAAAAGATATTGGCCTGCTTTTGTTCGTCCTGGCTCAAGGAGGAAAACGACTTATGCAGTTCAGCGACGGCGTTGTTAATGTCGGCATTATCGCCACCGGCTTGCAGGGTTTTCAGGTATTTTTGAAAACGGCTATTCATATAATCCGCATCAATTTTACCGGTATCAATTTCGGTTAAGTGATTGGCAATATCAAACGGCACCTCGTCTTCACCACCACCGCCACCGCCACCGCTTGGCAACTCTTTGTAACGCAAGGCCAGCACCAAATAGGTTTGCTCATCAAAGTCTAGGGTCACCTTGCTAATCTCAGCTAGGGCATCAAAATCCCAACTAAAACGCTGAATTCTGGCCGCTTCCAAAAACTCATTTAAGCGCCTGAAGTGTTTAGCAAACTGCCCCCGCACGTCATTATCATCGGGCAGTTTTTCAAAGTTTGCGATGCCTGCTTGTGAAAACAATGCCTCAATATCGGCAAAACCTTCATTCATTTTACGCAGGTTGGTGTCAAGCTGGTCGGCAAATAGACCAATCGGCTTATCGCCCGAATACAACTTCACCGCGGCGTTAATATTACGCTCCATGCTGTGCGGATAACGGTAATAGCGAATCGTGCCAAAAGGTTTGTCTGGGCCAAACAAGCGATTAGTGCGGGAAAAGGCCTGAATGATCGTCTCGTAGGTCAGCACCTTATCCAAGTACAGGGTATTCAACCATTTTGAGTCAAACCCCGTGAGCATTTGGTCTACCACAATCAGCAAGTGAACTTGCTCGTTGGGCGTTTGATAAATGCGTAAATACGGCTTTTTATGGGCTAAGCGTGCCGCCACGTCTTTCTTGAATTTAGCGTGATTGGCCAAGCTGAAATCGTGGCCAAAGCGCTGGTTATAGTCTTCCAGAATTTCAACCAGACCGGCTTGCTTAAACGCACCGCTGGTTTGGTAATCGTCACCCTCGGCAATATTCGGGTCAAATAGTGCCGTAATGTTTAAGCTTGTATTGGCTTGCTTAAACAGGCGGTAGTACTTAATCGCATCGCTAATACTGTGGGTGGCGAGCAAGGCGTGGAATTTATTATTACGGCTCAGGGTCGGCCATTTATCGAGGATGTCGGCTACCACCTGCTTTTGGTGCTGTTCACCATATTGTGACTGTGGAACATCATCTTCAATGCCTTTTACATAGTTGCCTGCATCATCCGTTTTACCCGCCATGGGCACCTCATTGAGGTAACGGTAATAAATCGCCGATTTTTTCGGATCGTTCAGCGCCTCGGCTTCTGTGTTGGCTTTGGCTTTTATTAAGCCCACCTCTCGGCGTAAATCGGCATCTTTAAAGGTAGTGACTTTATACGGGTCAAAGCCCAGCACGTTTTTATCACGGATGCCGTCGGCAATGCTGTAGCGGTGTAATTCATCACCAAACACCATCGCGGTGGTGCTTTTTTTCTTTTGGTTTTCTTCGTGGATGGGCGTGCCGGTAAAGCCAAAAAACAA
Organism: Pontibacter sp. JAM-7; assembly: GCF_048548695.2. Classification (NCBI taxonomy): domain Bacteria; kingdom Pseudomonadati; phylum Bacteroidota; class Cytophagia; order Cytophagales; family Hymenobacteraceae; genus Pontibacter; species Pontibacter sp. JAM-7. Next base: position 6,089 of record NZ_JBLYIF020000005.1, on the reverse strand, counting down.
GGCACCGGGAAAAGTCTGTTTAATCGTAATGAGCATGTCGCCAAAGGTCGAACGGTGTGCCTCATCCACAATAAACACCAAGCGTTTGGCATTAATGCTGGCAATGTCATCGCTGTTCAGGCTGATGCCTTCGTCATTTACCGCCTCTTGGATATTGCTCATTTTTTGAATGGAGCTAACAATCAAGGTATTGGCGGGGTCGTTGCTTTTCAGTTTGGTGGTCAGCACGCTGGTATTTTCGGTGGCCTGTACGGCTTCATCATCCCCAGCAAAGCCTTGGTATTCGCGCAGTGATTGTACGCCCAGCTCGATGCGGTCCATCAAAAATATCACCTTATCCGCATCTTTGGATTGGGCAATCAACTGCGCCGATTTAAAACTGGTGAGGGTTTTACCCGAGCCGGTGGTATGCCACACATAACCACCTAAAGGATTGGGTGCAGCCCAACGGGTTTTGGCCACCTTGTCCGATATGGCATTGGCGGCATAGTATTGATAACTGCGCATCACCTTAAGTACGCCATCGGAGCCATCGGCTACGGTATAAAAGCCAATCAACTGGTGCGCCATGGGTATCGACAGTAAACTGGCGGCGATGGCCTTCCAGTCGTTAATCGGCTCGTTATTAAAATCGGCCCACTGAAAATAATAATCCTGATTAAACGGGCCGTCTGGCCCCGGGTTAGCAAAGTAGCGGGTCTCGGTGGGTGTCATAGCAACAAAAATCTGCACCAGGCTAAACACGCCTGTAAACACCCCCTCGGCGGAATACTTTTCAATTTGGTTATAGGCATGGCTGACGGGTACACCGCTGCGTTTTAGTTCGATATGAATCAACGGCATGCCGTTAATTAATAGCAATACATCACCACGGCGGTCATTTAAAATCTTGTTGGTTTTAGCAAAGCGCGGTTGCTGCACAATTTGGTAATAGCTTTGGCCGCCGGATATTTCGTGGCGGTCGTATATTTTTAAGCTGACTTCTTTACCCAGGTGTAAGGGGTCGTTGGGGTTATCGCGGGTAATCGATACGGTTTTGCCGTTAATAAAGCCATTGAGTTTGAGCGGGGTTTTTAGCTCGCGTAGTTGCTCGACAATTTGCTGCATTTCTGTGTCGGTCAGCGGCACACCGTTTAAGCGATCAATACCCTGGTTATTCTCAAATAAAATCTTTGCCCAGTTTTGCAATAAATCCGCTTCGGTGGCGTTCACCAACACGCCATTCTTCCAGCCTTTATTGTGCTTTAACTCGTCGATTAAGGCGGCTTCAAAGGCCGCTTCGCTGGTGAATGTCATGCTGTATTATTCCTTTTGACTTTCATGCTAGACGAACATTTTTTCTAAGCAAGCCTGTTTAATATTGCCCAGTTTGTTGAGCTGGGTTTGGTGTTGGGTGATTAGCGTGTCGAGTTGTTTGAACAGGTTGCCGATTTTGGTTTGTTCTAAAATATCCTTGGGAACAAGAACGTTGACTGAAGCTAGTGACTTTTGGCTTACACCTTGAGCAGTCCCACCACTCGACAATGAACTTAGCTTCCTTTGCATTAAAGGAGAGCTTAATGTTACAGCTAAGAAATTATCTTCTATTAACTTTTTTTTCACTTCAAAAGCAATTGTTCTCTGGCTAAGAATATATTTTTGATTGTCTGGAACCTGAGCCACATTTCCCATTGGCGCTTCTGTTGTGAAAAGCACTTGATTTTTATGAAGTTCGTTTCCAGACATCCATTTGTCATATAACTCTTGATCTCCAAAATTTGCATCAGCATTAAAGTCGATAAAGCCATTTTTCACATTCAAGGCTGAAAGTGCCAAGTAACCATCTTCGCTCCAATCCATACCGAGTTTTTTGGGTGTTCGTCCTCTAAAATCGATTATTCGTTCAAAATTTGAGAGCAATTTCCTCTCCTCCCACGCCCCACTAAACCCTTTAAAACGAAGTTCTGGCTCGGTGGCGCCTTGTTTGGGGAATAGTTTTTCGAGCAGGGCTTTTTTAATGTTTAACAGCTTATCGTGCTTTTTTTGATGCTGGACGATTAGGGTGTCGAGCTGTTGGAAGTAATGGCCGATTTTGGTTTGTTCATCTCTCTCTTTCGGCAAATTAACGGTATACGTTGAAACACTCATTTTAGTTAGTTGTGGTTGAGCGCTCCCAAAACTTATTAAATCTATCTTCTTTTTACCTGCTGGGGACTTTAAAAACTGAGCAACCACACTAGGATCGACTTGCTTTTTTGAGCGTATGATCAACATCCCAGAATTGATACGGGCAAATGGTACTTGCTGACTAATTTCCGCGCTGTACCACCCGATGTGCCCAACTGACCCTCTGGACGTTAATATAATATCGCCCAAAACTAATTTACCATTCCCCATGCTGTTAGATTTTTCTTCACTAATATACTGACTTACACCTAACATAAATCCTTTCGAGGTTATATTAGAAGCGCTTAAGAATAATGTATGGCCACTAACTTGAAGGTCATCACCATTCGGATAGTTAGCCCCACGATCACCATCTAAAACATCGGCAACAGATTGCAAAGCATGCGTAAACCACTGCCCACTAAACCCCTCAAACCGAATCGCAGGCACATTATTGTTTTGCTCCCTCATCGCTTTCACTCGCGCTCTCCATTGCCGAGAAAGCTTTTCAACTCCGCCAAGCCTTGCATATCAAATTCATTACCGGTGAGTTCGTCAATTAAGCCTGCCAATTCTTGCTCGGTGTTGTGAATGTCTTTGTCGACATCGGCATAGGTAGTGGCGTATTTAACTGCCAGCTTTTGCACTTGGCTGGTTAAGCCGTGAATGAGGTTGGTGGGTAATTGGCTGAGTTCATCTAATAATGGCGTTATCCATTTGCATTCCAGCAGGTGATTCACTTGTTCGTCGCTTAAGCCTTCGATGGTGGTTTTGGTGAGCAGGTGCAGCGCTTCTGCGTCGGCCTTTACGGTTTTTTTCAGGGCTTTGTCTTCATCGATTAGCGCGTCGGCTGCCATGATTTTTGCTTCATAGCTCATGTTATCCAAATTGGCGGCATCAAACGGGCTGGAACTGGACCGAGTGCCTTGTTTGGATTCTGCCTTGAGTGCTTTCGCGGCTTTGCTGAGCGCCGCATTGATAAACTTGTCGCCGGCCTCGTTTACTGTGTCTTGCGCTTTGTCTTCTTCGCTAAAGCTCTCTAACAAGGCTTCTAGCTCGCTGGCTATTTCAGTAATGCGGTTTTCTTGCTGTGTTAAGGCGTTGAGTTCGTTATGCAGATAGGTCTGTTGTACCAAGTCAAAGGGCATGATGTGGCCTTTCCAGCCGTCTTGCACTTCGGTGTCTTTGCCTTTGACCTTTTTGTTGACCATGTTGGGGTCTACCCGTTTGCTGGTGGCAAAGCCTTCGGTTTGCAGCATTTCCACATCGGCGGCGATGGTTTGCCATTGGTTGTTGAGCAGTTGGTAGGCGTGGTATTTGTCGATTAAGGCAATGCCGTTGATGACTGTATTTTCTAGCCGCGCAAACAGCGCATGGCTTAATACGCCTTCGTGTTGGGCGATATTAATGCTGTGCGCAGCTGTTTGAAGGGGTGCGATTAATTGCTCATTTAAATAGTCGTTAAAATCGGCAAAGGCATTGGTGTAACGCTGCGCGAATTGCTTGACCTCTGAGTGCTCGGTAATGCTGTTTTTGACGTCATCGGTGGCAATGGCTAAATCGGCGTAGTGACTATTTTTGTTAGTGAATAAGGTATTGCGCAGGTTGGGAAAGGCTTGCCAGTAGGCGTCTAGCTGGCTGATTTCGCTCTCTGGTATGCCGCCCAGCATGGTGGCGTGTAAATCCCAGCTTTCGGCAGCGGGGGCAGAATCAACATAGCGCGGAATATTGAGGTTGTAGTCGTTGTCGCGCAGGGTTTGTTTACTCACCCGTGCGGAGAACTTGGGAATGTTGTCTCTGTTGATGACCGCATCGGCGATGCGCTTAATGTCGGAGGCTTGCAGTTTGTTGTTTTTGCCGACTTTTAAAAAGTGCTTGGAGGCATCAACCACTAAAACGTCGGTTTGTGGGTGTTCAATACTGCCGCGCTTTTGGCGTAATACCAGAATCACCGTGGGTATGCCGGTGCCAAAAAAGATGTTGGCAGGCAGGCCGATAACGGCGTCGATGTGGTTTTGTTCAATCAGTTGCTTGCGAATGGTGCCTTCTTCACCGCCCCTGAACAGCACGCCGTGGGGCAATACGATGGTCATCATGCCGTCGGGTTTTAAGTGATAAAGATCGTGCAGCAAAAAGGCGTAGTCGGCTTTGGTTTTGGGCGCTAAGCCAAAGCGGGAATAGCGCGGGTCGTTTTCTTTGTGGTCTGGGTCCCACTGCTGCGAGTACGGAGGGTTGGAGACCACGGCATCCACATACAGCGGATTGTAGGAACCCATGGGGTCGTTCTCATCAAAATACGGCCAATCGTCTTCCAGGGTGTCGCCGTTACGGGTGACGATATTGTTGGGGTTAATACCGCGCATGATGAGATTCATACGGGTGAGGTTGTAGGTGTTGGCCTTTAGTTCTTGGGCGAAGTATCTAATGTTATCTTGGCTGTCGGTATGTTTGGCCACGCTGTTGCCGATGTTGATTAGTAACGAGCCTGAGCCGGATGTGGGGTCGTATATTTCGATTTTTTTTCGGTCTTTTACGTGATGCGCGATGATTTCAGACATCAGCAGCGAGACCTCGTGTGGGGTGTAGAATTCCCCCGCTTTTTTACCGGCATTGGCGGCAAATTTTTCGATCAGGTATTCGTAGATATAACCCAATACGTCGTAGTCTTGCTTGCCATCCATCGGGATGGCTTTAATCAGTTGCAGTAAATCGCTAATGGCTTTGGTTTGCTTGGCCGCGCTTTCACCCAGTTTGCTTAGGCCGGTTTGTAGGGTGGTAAAAATGCCATCAAACAGTTTTTTGTGATTGTTGTGGATGAGGCGCTCAAAGGCGGATAAGGCATCACGCACGTTGGCCACGTCAAAATCACGGCCTTGCTCTAACCACGTAGAAAACAGGTTATCGTAAGCGATAAAGTAACCTAACTCTTTGCGGATGTAGTCAGCGGTTTCTGTATCGTCTTCGCTTAGGTTGGCAATATCAGCATCGGACATGCCTTGCGCTTTGGCATATTGCACAAGTTGATCGGACAGGTATTTGTAGAAAATAAACCCCAGAATATAGTCTTTGTATTCATTGGCTTCGATTTTTGACCGCATCTGGTTGGCGGATTCCCAAATTTTGGCGGCGAGTTGTTGCTTGTTCAAATTTATATCCTATACGTTGTAGCGAGGGACTTATTTTGTGTATAACGCTTGCCATCAGCGGCGCGCGCCTTTGGCGCGTCTGTTGGATGGTTTTGTTATGCCTTTCTCGTTTTTTGCAGACAAACTACGGCTTCTCTTCACGAGTAAGCATATCCATGAACTTCTCAAATCTTCTCTGTCTGGTTTCGGGCTTCTTAGCACCTATCAATCCGTACGCGATCGCATAACGACTCGATTTATTGAGTTTTTCAAAAAATCCTTTCGCCTTCGGTTTGCTCTCGAGCGCTGCCATGAAGTCCGGAGGCACTTCCATTTCACTTGCCGTATAGGCATTCTCCCACCGGCCGTCAGCTTTGGCAGCACTAATATGAACGAGCCCAGCCTCTGTCATCCGACCCTCGTATATCAACCGCTCCGCATGCTCTCTGTTCCTTTTGGACCAGTTACTTTTAGCTTTCCTGGGAGTAATTCTCTGGAAATAAGCTTGATCATCGAATGATTTCTTAACGCCGTCTATCCAGCCCCAACACAGTGCCTCAATCACAACGTCATCCCAAGTCACGCTAGGAATGTCTGCATTTTTCTTGAAGATCTTCACCCACAACTCACTTTCGGTTTTGTGATTCACCTTGAGCCACTGACCAAGATCTTTCGGTGTTGCAAAAGTCATTATTCTTGCTGGATCGGGTTCAGGCATGAAGCTAAATTCTCTTAGAGGGCATAACGCTCAAAGCAGCCGCGCAGTATGCGTCGGATGGCTTTTCTTGTTATATGATTGATAAATACCCAGTTAATTCT